>CAZTVF010000035.1:0-20453 GCA_964616985.1 uncultured Planctomycetaceae bacterium | reverse complement strand
GCGGAAGATGGCCGTGCTACCGATCGTGGTGGCGGGCTTCCTGCTGCAGCACGCCGTGAGCGGCTGGTGCCCGCCGGTGCCGCTGCTTCGCCGCGCGGGCGTTCGCACCACGCGTGAGATCAACCAGGAACGATTCGCCCTCAAGGCCCTGCGCGGCGACTTCAACGATCTCGCCGCCTCCGAGAATTCCGACGCGGTGGCCCGCGCCGCCAAGGCCCTTGCCGCCGCCGCGGCACTGTAACCGAGCCCGGATACCCGTCACCTTCAAGAGGAGACACTATGGATATCTTCACCCTCATCAAGAACGAGCACAAGCAGCTTCGCAGCCTGCTGTCGAACATGATCGAGACGACGCCGCGGTCGTCCGCCGCACGAACCAAGCTCGTGACCCAATGCAACCAAGCCCTGCTGCTGCACAACGACGCCGAAGAGCAGGTCTTCTACGCCCGCCTGATGGAGACCGACGCCCGCGCGATGGTGCTCGAGGCCCTCGAAGAGCATCACGTCGAAGAGCTGCTGCTGGGCGAGCTGGTGGCGATGGATGTGGGCGACGAGCGGTGGGCGGCGAAGGTCAAGGTCCTGAAGGAAGTGTGCGAGCATCACATCGAGGAAGAGGAAGAGGAGATCTTCGAACAGGCCCAGAAGATCCTCGAGAAAGACGAGCCGAAGCGGATGGCCAGAGAGTTCGAGACCCAGAAGCACGATCGCCAGAAGATGAACCCCGCCGCCTGAGCGGCCCAATCGGGACGGACCCAGCCATGACCCCCGCTGTCGAAAAGACGCCGCTGGCGACCTATCGCCTGCAGCTGACCGCCGCGTTCGGCTTTGACCAGGCCGCGGCGGCGGCGCAGTATCTCGCCGATCTCGGCGTCAGCCATCTGTACTCCTCGCCGGTGCTGCAGGCCGGCAAGGGCAGCACGCACGGCTACGACGTGGTGGACCACAACCGCGTCAATCTCGAGCTGGGCGGCGACGAAGGTTTCGACCGCCTTTGCGAGGCCCTGGGCGCAGCCGGCCTGGGGCAGGTGCTGGACATCGTCCCCAACCACATGGCCATCGTCGGCGGGCAGAACCTGCTGTGGTGGGATGTGCTGGAGAACGGCCGCGCCAGCCGCCATGCGCGGTACTTCGACATCGACTGGGACGCCGCCGAGGAACGCTTCCGCTCCAAGGTGCTCATGCCCGTGCTGGGCGACCGCTTCGGCCGCGTGCTGGACAAGGGCGAGTTGCAGATTCGTCGCGACGGCAGCGCCTTCCGCTTGCACTACTATGACAACGCCTTCCCGCTGGCGCCCGAGAGCGTCAGCCCCCTGCTTGCGACGGCGGCGAAGGAGGCCTCTTCGCGATCGCTGGAAATGCTGGCGGGAGAGCTCTCGCGCCTGCCGGCCGGTCAGCAGGCCGACCCCCTGGAGCGTCACCGCATCAAGGAGATGCTGCTGGGGCAGTTGTCGCGGCTGCTGCGATCGGAGCCTGTGATGGGCGCGGCCGTCGACCGCGCCATCGCCGTCGTCAACGCCGACCGCGAGGCGCTGGACGCCCTGCTGTCGCGGCAGCACTTCCGCCTGTCGTACTGGCGGCTCAGCGGCAGCGAGCTGAACTATCGGCGGTTCTTCGCCGTCGACACGCTGGTAGGCATCCGGGTGGAACTGCCGCAGGTCTTCCTGGAGAGCCACAGCCTGATCCTCGACTGGGTTCGCCGCGGCGTCATCGACGGCCTGCGCGTGGACCACCCCGACGGCCTGCGCGACCCGCTGCAGTACCTCCGCCGCCTGCGGCAGGAGGCGCCGCACGCGTGGATCGTCGTCGAGAAAATCCTCGAGCCCGGCGAGACGCTGCCCGAAAGCTGGCCGGTGCAGGGCACCACCGGCTACGACTTCCTCAACCAGGTGGGCGGCCTGTTCGTGGACCCCGCGGGCGAGGGGCCTTTCAGCGACTTCTACCGCCAATTCACCGGCCAGGCGGCCGACTGCCCCGCCGTGGTCCGCCAGAACAAGCTTAAGCTGCTGCGCGAGAGCTTCGGCGGCGAAGTGAGCCGGCTGACCCACATGCTGGTAACCATCGCCGAGGGCGGGCGTGAAAGCCGCGACTTCACCCGCGATGAACTGCGCGAGGCGCTGCGGGAACTGCTGGCCGACTTCCCCGTCTACCGCACCTACATCCGCGCCGACGGACGCAGCTCCGGCGATGGCCCGGCCCCGATCGGCGAGGTCAGCAACGCCGACCGCCAGTGCATCCTGGCCGCCGTCGACGCCGCACGCGGCTACCGCCCCGACCTCGACAGCCGGCTGATGGAGTTCATCCAGGATCTGCTAACGCTGCGGAACCGCGGCGAACTGCAGGACGATTTCGTCATGCGATTCCAGCAGCTCTCGGGCCCGGCAATGGCCAAGGGCGTCGAGGACACGACCTTCTACTGTTTCAACCGGCTGATCTCGCTCAACGAGGTCGGCGGCGACCCGGGACGTTTCGGCATCGGCGCCAACGACTTCCACGAGTACAGCCGCCACCTCCTGCGTCACTGGCCGCAGACGATGCTGACCACCTCCACGCACGACACCAAGCGCGGCGAGGACACCCGCCTGCGGATCAGCGCCTTGTCGGAAATCCCCGGCGAGTGGTTCGTCGCGGTCAAACGCTGGAGCGCGATGAACGAGGGCCTCGGGGCCCGCGACGAGGCGAAGCTCGACCGCAACACCGAGTACTTCATCTACCAGACGCTCGTGGGGGCCTGGCCGATCGAGAAGGACCGGCTGACGGCGTACATGATCAAGGCCGTGCGCGAGGCGAAGATGCACACGTCGTGGACGGACCCCGTCGCGTCGTACGAAGAAGCGGTATCCGCTTTCATCGAGGGCGTGCTTGCGAACGAGCGGTTCAAGGCCGACCTGGAGGCCTTCATCGAGCCCATCATCGCCGCGGCACGCGTCAGTTCGCTTTCGCAGACGCTCATCAAGTACACCGCCCCCGGCGTGCCCGACTGCTACCAGGGAACCGAATTGTGGAACCTGAGCCTGGTGGACCCGGACAATCGCCGCCCCGTTGACTTCGGCGTGCGAAAACGCCTGCTGGATGAGCTGATGAACGGCCCGGGCCGGCCCCTTTCGCCGGCCGCCGGCTCCGGGTGGCGGCCTTCCCAGGCCGCCGCCAACAACCCAGGGGGCGGCTCCGGGTGGCGGCCTTCCCAGGCCGCCGCCCATGAGCAAGGGGGCGGGCAAACGTCCTCGCAATCCCATCCCGCGGGCGAGGCGCAGGCCACCTGCACCTCCCTATCGGCGGCCGACGTGATGGCACGAATGGACGAGGCGCTGCCTAAGATGTTCTTGATCCGCCGCGCGCTCGAAGCACGGCGCAGGCGACCCGAGTTGTTCGGGCCCGACGCCGCCTATCGACCGCTCGGGGGGCAAGGCCAGAAGGAGCGGCACCTGGTGGCATTCCTCCGCGGCGAGGCCGCCGCCACCGTCGCCCCGCACCTGACGATGCAGCTGGGCCACTGGGGCGACACGCAACTGCACCTGCCCCGCGGACGATGGGTCAACGAATTCACGGGCGATGCCGTCGAGCAGGAGAAGGTTCGTGTCGGCGAACTGCTGCGGCAATTCCCGGTGGCCTTGCTCATAAGAGAGAGGTGATCATGGCCGCGTTTCGCGTGTGGGCGCCAGGAGCAAAGAAGGTGGACGTGGAGGTCAAAGACCGGCGGCTTGCCATGGCCCCGGAGGAACATGGCTATTGGTTCCTTCAGACCCCCGAGGCCGGGCCCGGCGATGATTACGCCTTCTGCCTCGATGACGGGCCCCCGCTGCCGGACCCGCGTTCACCCTGGCAGCCGCAGGGCGTGCACGCCCCGTCGCGGCTGGTCGATCACTCCGCCTTCGGCTGGACCGATCATCACTGGCGCTCGGCCCCGCTGGGCGCGGCAGTCATCTACGAGCTTCACGTGGGCACTTTCACGCCGCAGGGCACGTACGCGGGCATCATCGAGAGGCTCGATTACCTCGCGTGGCTGGGCGTGACGCACGTGGAACTCATGCCGCTGAACCAGTTCAGCGGCAGCCGCGGGTGGGGGTACGACGGCGTGACGATCTTCGCGCCCCACAACGCGTACGGCACACCGGATGATCTCAAGCGGCTGGTGGACGCCTGCCATGCCCGCGGGCTGGGCGTGATCTTGGACGTGGTCTACAACCACTTCGGGCCCGAGGGCAACTACATCGGGCAGTACGGCCCCTACTTCACGAACAAGTACAACACGCCTTGGGGCGCTGCCGTGAACTACGACGGGCCCGGCAGCGACGAGGTCCGCCGCTACATCGTGGACAACGCCCTGATGTGGCTGCGAGACTACCACATCGATGGCCTGCGGCTCGATGGCGTGTTCGCGATCTTCGACATCTCCTCGACGCACATCATGGAGCAGATGTCGGCCGAGGTGCAGGACCTGCAGACGGCGATGGGGCGACACTTCTTCCTGATCGCCGAGACGGACCTGGGCACGCCCCGCCTGTTCCAGCCCAAGGACATCGGCGGCTACGGCCTCAGCGGCCAGTGGTCCGACGAGTTCCATCACGCCCTGCACGTCAGCCTCACGGGCGAGCAGATGGGCTACTACGCGGACTTCAAGGGCCTGGGCGACCTGGGCAAGAGCTATCGCCACGCGTACGTCTTCACCGGCGAGTACGCCCCCTACCGCCAGCGCAGCCATGGCCGCTGCACGTACGGCTGCACGGGGCACAACTTCGTCGTGTACATGCAGAACCACGACCAGGTCGGCAACCGGGCCGCCGGCGACCGGATCGGGCACCAGATGAAGAGCCTCGACCGCCAGAAGGTGGGCGCGGCCCTGACGATCCTCTCGCCGTTCGTGCCGCTGCTGTTCCAGGGCGAGGAGTGGGCGGCCAGCTCGCCCTTCCAGTATTTCTCGGACATGCAGGACGTCGCCCTGCGCCACGCCGTCAGCGAGGGGCGCAAGGACGAGTTCGCCTCGTTCGGCTGGAAACATGACGACGTGCCCGACCCGATGTCGATCGAGACGTTCGAGCGGTCGAAACTCGTGTGGGACGAACGGGACCGCCCGCCCCACCGCGACATGGTCGAGTGGTACCGCCAGTTGATCGCGCTGCGAAAGAAGTACCCCGACCTGTCGACGGGGCACATGGAACGCGCGCAGTCGCAGCACGACGAACGCGACCAGTGGATCATCCTCTGCCGCGACCGCGTGACGATCATCGCCAACTTGTCGGGGCGGACGCAGACGCTGCCGACCGACCCGCGGAGGCCCGCGGAGATGCTCCTGGCCTCCAGTTCCCAGGTCGCGGTGCGGGATGGGGGCGTGGAAATCCCTCCCAACGCCGTGGCCGTGCTGGGGCCCAAGGAGTAGCAATGACCGACATGATCTCAACATCGCGTGGCCGCGCCGGCCGGACCTTCAAGGTCTGGACGGGGGCGGCGTTTCCGCTGGGAGCCACGTACAACGGCGCGGGCACCAACTTCTCGCTGTATTCCGAGGTGGCCGAGGCGGTGCAGCTGTGCCTCTTCGACGACGAGGGCCACGAGACGCGCGTGGACCTGCCGGAGCGGACGGCGTATTGCTGGCACGGCTTCCTGCCCGAGGTCATGCCCGGCCAGGCCTACGGCTACCGCGTGTATGGCCCCTGGAACCCGTCGGCGGGCGTGCGATGCTGCCCCGAGAAGCTGCTGATGGACCCCTATGCCAAGGCCGTCCGCGGCGAGGTGAAGTGGAACCGCGCGCTGTTCGCGTACCGCGACGGCAACGTCGGCAGCCCGCCCAACACCGACGACAGCGCGCCGTACATGCCCAAGAGCGTCGTGATCAACCCCTACTTCGACTGGCGCAACGACAGGCCCCCGAGCATCGACCTGCTGGACACCGTGATCTACGAGGTGCACGTCAAGGGCTTCACGATGCTCAACCCCGAGATCCCGCCGGAGCTGCGCGGCACGTACGCGGGGCTGTCGCACCCGGCCTCTATCGATTACCTCAAGCGGCTGGGCGTGACGGCGGTGGAACTCATGCCCGTGCACCAGTTCGTGCACGACAAGATCCTCATCGACAAGGGGCTGCGGAACTACTGGGGGTACAACTCGATCGCTTACTTCGCCCCGCACAACGAGTACGCCGCCGGCGAGGCGTACGACCTGCAGGTGCAGGAATTCAAGCAGATGGTGCAGTACCTCCACCGGGCCGACATCGAGGTGATCCTCGACGTGGTGTACAACCACACCGCCGAGGGCAACCACATGGGGCCGATGCTGTCGCTGAAGGGCATCGACAACGCGACGTACTACCGCCTGATGCCCAACGACCGGCGCTACTACATGGACTATACCGGCACGGGCAACACGCTCAACGTCCGCCACCCGGCCACGCTGCAACTGATCATGGATTCGCTGCGGTACTGGGTCATCGAGATGCACGTGGACGGGTTCCGCTTCGACCTGGCGGCGACGCTGGCCCGCACGCTGCACGACGTGGACCGGCTGTCGGCGTTCTTCGACATCATCCACCAGGACCCCGTGATCAGCCAGGTGAAGCTCATCGCCGAGCCCTGGGACATCGGCGAGGGCGGCTACCAGATCGGCAAGTTCCCCGCGCAGTGGTCGGAGTGGAACGGCAAGTACCGCGACACGGTGCGCGACTACTGGCGCGGGCAGAACCGCACCCTGGGCGAATTCGCCAACCGCTTCGCCGGCTCCAGCGACCTGTACCAGTACACCGGTCGCCGCCCGCACGCGAGCATCAACTTCGTGACGGCCCACGACGGCTTCACGTTGCACGACCTGGTGTCCTACGACCAGAAGCACAACGTGGCCAACGGCGAGGACAACCGCGACGGCAGCGACGACAACCGCTCGTGGAACTGCGGCGATGAAGGCCCCACCGACGACGCCGGCATCATCGCCCTTCGCAATCGCCAGAAACGCAACTTCATCGCCACGCTTCTGCTCTCGCAGGGCACGCCGATGGTGCTGCACGGCGACGAGGCCGGCCGCACCGGCAAGGGCAACAACAACTCCTACTGCCAGGACAACGACCTGAACTGGCTGGACTGGGACCACATCGACGACGAACTCATGGACTTCGTCGCCCACATGATCCGCCTGCGGAAGCTGCACCCCACTTTCCGCCGGAACCGCTGGTTCCACGGCCGCGGCATCTGCCGCAACGGCATGAAGGACATCACGTGGTATCGCACGGACGGCCGCGAGATGAGCGGCGATGACTGGCGGACCGACTACGCCAAGGCCCTGGCCGTGGGCCTGTGCGGCGACCTGGACGTGCTCGACGACCGCGGCCAGCCGGTGGACGACGACGACTTCATGATCCTGTTCAATGCGTCGGAGATGCCGCTGCCCTTCCGCATCCCGCCCCGACGGGACGGCGGGATCTGGCTCAAGATTCTCGACACGACGGTGGCCAGGCTCCGGGACGAGGAACAGGTCTTCCGCCCCGAGCACGAACTGCAGGTGGAAGGGCGATCGATGGTCGTACTTCAGCATTACCAGGACGTGTAAAATGACCACCACCCTCCAAGATCCGCGCTCGCGGGCCCTGCCCGGCGCGCAGGACCACGGCCGCGGCATCGTCACCTTCGCGCTGTACGCCCCGGGCAAGCGCTGCGTGCACCTGGTCGGCAGCTTCAACGACTGGGACGCCAGCGCCGACGCCATGGAAGACCGCGGCGGCGGGTTCTGGGTCACCCATAAGCAGCTCCCCCGCGGCAAGTGCCAGTACCAGTTCATCCTCGACGACGGCCTGGTCATCTGCGACCCGTACGCGCAGGAGATCGAGCGGCTCGCCGGCCCCGACGCCCCGCCGCGAGCGGTCATCGACGTCAGCCGCCCCATCTACCAGTGGCAGCACGACGGGTGGCAGCGGCCGCAGCTGCGCGACCTGATCATCCAGGAAGTGCACGTGGGCGACTTCACGCCGCAGGGAACGCTGGGCGGCGTCCACAGCCGCCTGGACTACCTCCGCGAGATGGGCATCAACGCCATCGAATTCATGCCGCTCTATGAGTGCAGCACCAACGATTACTGGGGCTACGAGCCCGCGTACTTCCTGGCCCTGCGCCGCTCGTTCGGCATGTTCGAGGACCTGCTGACGCTGGTGGACGAGGCCCACGCCCGCGGCATCGCGGTGATCCTCGACCTGGTCCTGGCCCACACGGGGCGCCAGCACCCCTTCCACGCCATGTACCCCTACGAGCAGAGCCCCTGGTACGGCCGCAGCGTCGGCGAGCAGGACCAGTACGGCCTGCCGATGCTGGACTTCCGCAAGGACGCGACCAACTCGTTCGTCCGCGACGTGCAGTCGTACTGGCTCAACGTGTTCCACTTCGACGGCTTCCGGTACGACTACCTCGCGGGCATCGGGGCCGATTGGCAGGGCCGCGGCCTGCCCTACCTCATGCGCACGGCCCGCGACATCCGCCCCGAGGCGTACCTCATCGGCGAGTGCATCCCCGAACGCCCCGACCTGGTCAACAACAGCGGCATCGGCTGCGTGTGGCACACGCGAACCAAGCTGGCGTTGGAGGCCCTGCTGTGCGAGGGCAAGAGCAACTGCGGCGACTGGAACGACTTCGCCACCACCGTCCGCGCGTTCGACCCGGCCACGCAGGACTACATGGACGCCACGTTCATGGTGAACTACCTCGAGTGCCACGACGACCCGCGGGCCGTGCTGGAGATCCAGGAGGCAGGCTTCGACCGCTCGGTCGCAATGCGGAAGAGCGCCCTGGCGGCCACGATTCTGATGACGCTGCCGGGGGAGCCAATGCTCTACCAGGGCCAGGAGTGGGGCGAGGATGCGGTCAAAAGCCTCCAGATCAACAAGATCCACTGGGAAAGGCTCGACGACGAGGACGGACACAGCCTGCGCGAGCACTACCGGCGGATGTGCCACCTGCGGCGCGGGCGGGCGTCGCTGCGGTGCCAGAACTTCCACTACGCCCTCGTCGACGCCAACCGAAAGTGCATCGTATATCACCGCCGCCTGGGCATGGCCGACCAGGTCGTCGTCGCCGCCAACTTCTCTCGCGACAGCGTCAAGCTCGCGATCCCCTTCCCCGACGCCGGGATGTGGCACGAGTTCTTCTCCCGCCTGGTCATGGACATCGACCCGCCCCTGGACTGGACGCTGCCCCCCTACTCCGCCGTCATCTTCCTGTCCGGCGTGTCGTGATTCGCCGTTAGCCAGTTTGGGGTAGGGTGGGCAGGCATGCCCACCATCAACCTGAGCGAGTCACCCGGACGTTCTATGCGTCCCCGCCTCTTTGGGGCGGGGGGCCACGTACGCAAGGCGCGGAACGCCGACGACGGTCTGAGAAGCAGCGAACCCGCCCACCGGCAGGCAGGTTCGCTGCTTCTTCCCGCCGGGAGCGCATAGACCGCCATGATGAATGGGGCACGTGGGATGGTGGGCACGCCTGCCCACCCTACGTACTGCCCCCCTACTCGGCCGCCATCTTCCTGTCCGGCGTGTCGTGATTCGCCATTAGCCACGCTGCTGCGCCCATTAGCATTTGTGGCGGCGGTCGGCTTGACTCTCGAGCATGCGGGAGGCTAACTTAGGTGAAATACCGGAAGGCCTCGCCGCACCCCGTAAGCTTGGTGTTGCTTGTCGCGTTGTATCGCCATCGTTGTGCTCGCCCTGATGTACGGTCAGTTGCATGCTGCACCGCCGGCCCCTTCCTCCCAGCCGGCCGAGGACCCCAACCTCCTCGCCCGCCGGATCGGCAGCGGCTACGTCGTCCGCACGTCGGAGCATTTCGTCGTCATCCACTCCGCCAAGGACGCCGCGGCCCCCGACCCCAACGCCATGCTCGAGCCCGCGTACCGCCAGTTCTGCGAGTCGTTCAAGAAGGCGGGCTTCGCGCTGGCCGCCCCGCCGACCCGGATGGTCTGGGTCTGCTTCCCCAGCCACACCACGTTCAACGCCTACGCCTCCGACGTGGACCACATGGACATGTCCTGGCTGGACAGCTACTACTCGGCCCGCACCAACCGGGTGGCCGTGGCCCCCTTGCCCAAGGCCGCCGACACCTGCCCCACCGGGATCAAGGGCCCCGCCGGCGCCGACTGGACGCGGGCCATCCACGAGGCCGCCCACCAGATGGCCTTCAACACCGGCCTGCAGAGGCGCGGCGTGATGTACCCGGTGTGGGCATCGGAGGGCCTGGCCACCAATTTCGAGCCCTCGCCGGGCGCCCCCATGGGCCTGGGCGGCGACAACACCGTCCGCCGCAGCCTGCTGGTGGAAATGCTCTCAGCCGACCGCATGACGCCGCTTTCGGAGCTGGTGGTGCTCACCCGCGTGACCGCGGGCGAGACGGGCGCGGCCAAGGAACTGTACGCCCAGGCGTGGGGGCTGTTCCGCTTCCTGCTCACCGAGCGCCCCGCGCAGCTGCGGCAGTACCTCTCGACCCTGGCCGACCTGCCCCCCGGCCGCCGCGACGAAAGCACCCTCATGCTCGAATTCACCGACGCCTTCGGCCCCCTGCCCAAGCTCGAAGATTCCTACGCCAAGTACCTCCGCTCGCTCGCCCCGGCGAAGTGAATCCCTGGCGCCCTGTCCCGTGTCATTCAAGGGGTGGCGGCCTTCCCAGCCCGCCACCGCTCACTTGAGGATAGACAGAGCACTGGTAGTTCATCACAATCGAATATGTGAGTGCCTCCGGCGGCGGCTTGCCGATCGGCGCTGTCAGATGTGGGTGACGCCCTGGGCTTCTACAGCGCCGAACGGCAAGCCGCCGCCAAGGCTTACTCCCAGAATCAAGTGAAGGACTGCCTGGCACTGCGGCGCAGTCTTCAAGCCGTGCAAGCACTGGTTGAAATGCCACACCCGAAACGCCCATCATCCACAACCCCTATTTGAAGCCGGGGTTTGTTGGAGGCGGCGTGGCGGGTCTACAATTTGATGTGGGGACAAAGACCGCAGCAGCGAGGTGAATCAAATCTTGATGGCCGGGTGGCCGTCGGCTCCGGTTCCTCGGTCCCCCCTGTGAAAAGAAGAGGGAGTGGATTATGTGGAGATACCTGGTAGCTACGACGGTGTTATTGCTGGGGGCCGGCATGGCCGTGATTGCAGCCGAAACGCCGAAGGAAGATCAGACCAAGCACGGCGACATGGCCCCGGCGGCAAAAACATCGGAGTTCACTCCTCATCTTCAGCGGCTGGGAGACCTCATCGGTCGGGACGTGACGAATCCCAACGGCCAGAAGCTCGGCAGCATCGATGACATCGTGCTGACGACCGACCAGAGCCGTGTCTCCTACGCCGCGCTCTCCGTGGGCGGCGTGCTGGGCATTGGCGACAAGCTTTACGCCATCCCCTGGCATGCGTTGAAGATGAGCGAAGATGGCAAGACCATCACCCTGAACGTCGACCGCGGCCGCCTCGAGCAGGCGACGGGGTTCGACAAGAAGAACTGGCCCGAGGCCGGCGATGAACAGTGGACCGCGGCGGCCGGTGAAACCGCCGTCAAGGACGCCACGGGCAAGAGCGGCGAGGCCATCAAGCCCGACGAGAGCAGGATGGGCCACGACGCCGGCAAGGCCATGCCCATGTGGGCCCGCCGGATCACGCAGCTCAACGGCACGACGGTCCGCAACCTGCAAGGCGACGACCTGGGCAGCATCGAGAACGTCATCGTCGACACCCGCGAGCATCGCACCGTGTACGCAATCCTCGCCTCCGGCGGCGTGCTGGGGGTGGGCGAGAAGATGGTGGCCGTGCCCTGGAGCGCCATTGAACTGCGGCCGGAACTGAAGACGGCCCGCCTGGACGCCGAGCGCAAGACGCTCGACGCTCTGGCCTTCAAGCAGGGCGACCAGCCGGACCTGACTAACCGCGAGTATGCCCGCAACCTCTATGAGAAGTTCCATGTCCAGCCGTACTGGGAGGTCTTCGGGTATGTCAGCGGCAGCAGCACGGAAAAGGGCAAACCGTCTACCGATGCCTGGAAGGCCGGCAGCGACTACAACAAGCACTTTGACGCCAAGACCGTGGTCACCGTTGAGGGCGTCATCGAGAGCGTCGGCAGCTTCACTCCGGAAATGGGCGCCTATGAAGGCATCCGCCTCCGCGTGAAGACGGACCAGGGCAACGTCGCCACCGTGCAGGCCGGGCCCATGGCCTATGCTGACAAGAACGGCGTCCGTTTCAACTACGGCGACCGCATCACGATCACCGGGTCCAAGACCACTGTCGGTCTGCGCTCGGTTCTGATGGCCACCGAGATCAAGGTGGGCGACAAGACCCTCAAGCTTCGCGACGCCTCGGGCGCGCCCCTGTGGAACGCCGATGAACTCTTCGGCACCGGCACGCTCAAGAGCGAGACGATGGACAAGAAGTAATCGCAGCCGCTGCTCGCACGCAGCCGCCGGGCCGGGACAATCGCGTTCCGGCCCGGCTTTTGCGCGCAGTCGCCGGGGTGCCCGCTGCGGAACCATAAGACTTTCTTTTCCATGAACCCAAGCCCGGGTACACTGTCAGCTCGATCATTGGACCAGGACTATGCTTCGACACATCCCATCGCTGTGCGCCATGATGATCCTGGCCCTGGCAGCGCCGCTGCCGGCAGGCGAGGACGCGAAGATCTCCGCGGCCGAGTGGGCGCGAGTCCGCGACATCAGCATCGAGACCATCAAACTCAGCCAGAAGCCCGACGAGATCACCATCGCATACAACGTGGCCGTCAGCATCGACCCCAACTACCCCGTCATTCACAAGGCCTATATGGAGAAGATGCTCCAGGCGGGTTTGGTGCACGTGGCCCTGACGCCCGCACTGAAGCTCATGGATATCGTCGGCGATGACGTCACCGCGCTATCCACTGTGGCCTACATGCGTGCCCGGAACGGCAAGCTCGCCGACGCCCTGGCGGCGGCGGTGCGGGCGGCGGCCCTGGACGGCAACGACCCGGCCGTGCTCAACAACCTTGGCCAACTGATGGCGTGGGTTGACGCCGACCCCAACGCCAAGCCAGACGACCTGGTCCGGCGCGACGCCGAGGCCGTCCTCAAAAAGCTCCGCGGCGGCGACCGGGCCCGCCACAACCGCCTCTATCAACCCGCGTACGATCGGGCCAAGAAGGTCTACGATGAGACCAATGACGTTACGCGCCAATACCACCGAAAAATCAATGACGCCCAGAACGCCGTCGACGGCGCCCAGGCCGAGCTCGACCGCATCATCAAACGAAACGGCAGCGAGAAGCAGCGGGAGGACGTGAGGGAGGTCGTGGCCCGTAAGAAGGCCGATCTGGCAGCCCTGCGCGTCGAGGAGCGAAAGGCGTTGGAGAACGCCCAGCGACACTGGCGCTGGGACCCCCCTCTGCTGAACGGCCAGACCGTACGGGTCGTCGAGGTCGTACCGGGCTCCAAGGTCATCCCCGCCGTCGGCGACGAGGAGAAGGCGGCGGTCAAGCTCCGCATTGCCCAGCTGTTCCTGGACAATAAGAAGCCCGCCGAGGCCGGCGCGGTCCTTCGAGAGATCCTCGTCAGCTATCCCGCCACCACCGCGGCCGCCAAGGCCAAGGAAATCCTGGCCGCCCTGCCGAAGTAGGCATTGGGTCCCCCTTGGCCGCGTGGCCAGTTCTTCCGACACCATTGAACTGACCAGTCAGTTCTACTTATACTACCCTGGGCATGCCCTTTTAGGGCGCAGAACGACAAGGCCCGATGCTTGGAACGGACGTATGAACCAACCTATGCTTCCCGAGCGAAACCCTATGATCCCACGCCTGTTGATGAAACGGATTGCCATCGCCGCCGTGGCCGCCTTGGCCCTGACCGCCGCCTCGTGCTCCAAGGACGCCGCCACCGAGCGCCCCAAGGGCGACGACGGCCGCCCCGTGCCCATCTCCGCCGCCAAGGCCGTCACGCGCGACGTGCCCATCGAGATGGCCACCTTCGGCTCCGTCGAGCCCTTCGCCAGCGTCTCGGTCCGCGCCCAGGTCACCGGCCCGCTGGACAAGGTGCACTTCCGCAAGGGTCAGAACGTCAAGAAGGGCGACCTCCTGTTCACCATCGACCCCCGCCCCTTCCAGGCGGCCCTGGACCAGGCAACGGCCAACCTCGCCCACGACACCGTGCAGGCCGAAAACGCACGCAAGGAGGCCGATCGCACCGAGGAACTGCTGCTCAAGAAGATCGCCTCCGTCACCGATCGCGACAAGGCCCGCGCCGACGCCGACTCCCTGGCCGCCACCGTCCGCGCCGATCAAGCCGCCGTCGAAAACGCCAAGCTCCAGCTCGAACACTGCACCATCCGCTGCCCCATCGACGGCAGGACGGGCGACCTCCTGGTCGACCAGGGCAACCTCGTCAAGTCCGCCGACGTGCCGCTGGTCATCATCAACCAGGTGCACCCCATCGACGTGCAGTTCTCCATTCCCCAAAGCGACCTGGCGGCGGTGAAGAAGCACCTGGCCGCCGGCAAACTCACGGTGCAGGTGACCATCCCCCGGGAGGAAGACCGCCCCGAAACGGGCGACGTGACGTTCGTCGACAATGCGATCGACAAGACCACGGGGACGATCCGCCTGCGGGCCACGCTGGAGAACGCCAACGAGCGCCTCTGGCCCGGCCGCTACGTGAACATCCGCCTGACGCTGACCACCCTGATGGACGCGGTCGTCGTGCCGTCGCGCGCGGTGCAGACGGGGCGCGAAGGCAAGTACGTCTACGTGGTCAAAGCCGACAAGACGGTCGAGGTGCGCCACGTCACGGTGCGAACCGCCGCGGACAACGACGTGGTCATTGACAGCGGCCTGACCGCCGGCGAAACCGTGGTGACGGACGGACACGTGAAGCTCCGCCCCGGGGCCAAGGTTCAGATCGCGGCCGCGGGCACCCGCCCCGCCAGCGGCCCGGCGGATGAGCCCGCGACGCGTCCGCGAGGCGGCGGGCGAGGCGCCCCTGCCACGCAGGCCCGCGTGGAGGCCCAGCCGTGAACTTAGCCGGACCCTTCATCCGCCGCCCGATCATGACCACGCTGACGATGTTCAGCGTGCTGCTGTTTGGCGTGCTGGCCTACCGCGCGCTGCCGGTGAGCGATCTGCCCAACGTGGATTACCCGCAGATTACCGTTTCGGCCGGCCTGCCGGGGGCCAGCCCCGACACGATGGCCTCCTCGGTGGCCACGCCGCTGGAGAAGGAATTCACCACCATCGCCGGCGTCGATTCCATGACGTCCAGCAGCACGCAGGGAAGCACGACGATCGCGCTGCAGTTCGCGCTCAACCGCGACATTGACGCGGCCGCCCAGGATGTCCAGGCCGCCATCGCCCGCGCCGTCAGAAAGCTCCCGGCAAACATGCCCGCCCCGCCCTCGTACCGCAAGGTCAATTCGGGCGACGCGCCGATCCTGTGGCTGACCCTGACCAGCCCGCTGGTGCCCATGTCGCAGCTGGACGAATTTGGGCAGACGCTGATCGGGCAGCGAATCTCGATGGTCGACGGCGTGGCGCAGGTGCAGGTGTACGGGTCGCAGAAATATGCCGTCCGCCTGCAGCTGGATCCCCGCGAACTGTTCAGCCGCGGCGTCGGCATCAACGAGGTGGCGGCCGCCGTGGCGTCGCAAAATGTCAGCGGCGCGCTGGGCAACCTCAGCGGCCCCTACCAGGCGGCCACGCTGCTGGACAACGGGCAGCTTCTGGACGCCCGGAGTTACGAGCCGCTGATCGTATCGAAACGCAACGGCAACCCGGTCCGCCTCAGGGATCTCGGGGTGGCCCTCGACAGCGTCGAGAACGCCAAGGCCGCCGCATGGTACACGGTCAACGGGGTTCGGCAGCGTGCCATCGTGCTGGCCATTCTGCGCCAGCCCGGCACCAACACGGTGCAGGTCGCCGACTCGGTCAAGGCCTTGCTGCCCTACTTCCGGTCGCAGTTGCCGGCCTCGGTGTCGCTGGACGTGCTGCGCGACGGCAGCAAGACCATCCGCGAGTCGGCCAGCGACGTGCAGTACACCCTGCTGCTGACGCTGGCGCTGGTGGTGCTGGTGATCTTCCTGTTCCTGCGGAACGTGTCGGCCACGCTGATTCCCAGCCTGACGCTGCCGTTCTCGCTGATCGGCACGTTCGCGGTGATGTACATGCTGGACTACAGCATGGACAACCTGTCGCTGATGGCGCTGACGCTGTCGGTGGGCTTCGTGGTGGACGATGCCATCGTGGTGCTCGAGAATATCGTCCGCCACATGGAGATGGGCAAGAGCCGCCTGCAGGCCGCGTTCGACGGGTCCAAGGAAATCGGCTTCACTGTGGTGTCGATGACGCTGTCGCTGGCGGCGGTGTTCATCCCGGTGCTGTTCATGAGCGGCATCGTGGGGCGGCTGTTCCGCGAGTTCTCCGTCACCATCGGGGCGGCGGTGCTCGTCTCGGGCATCGTGGCGCTGACGCTGACGCCGATGATGTCCAGCCGCTTCCTCCGCGACCCGCACAAGATCCGCCACGGGCACGCCTACAAGGTCAGCGAGGCCATCTTCCAGGGCATGGTCAACGCCTACAGCTGGATGCTCCGCGGCGTGCTGAGGCACAAGCTGGCCACCATGCTCCTGTCGATGACGGTGCTGGGGGGCATGTACTGGCTGTTCACGAATGTCTCCAAGGACTTCATCCCGCTGGAAGACCGCGACCAGATCAGCGTCAACACCGAGGTGGCCCAGGATGTCTCGTTTGACTCGACGGTCGAGCACCAGTTGGCCCTGGCCGACATCGTGCAGCAGAACCCCAATGTCGAGAAGTTCATGTGCCGAGCCGGCGCCAACTCCGGCGGCATGTTCCTGGTGCTCAAGCCCCGCAAGGAGCGCAAACTCTCGGCCGCCGAAGTGATCAATGAGCTGCGGCCGAAGCTCAACGCGGTGCCCGGTGTCAAGGTGACGATGAGCATCCCGGCGCAGATCAACACCGGCTCTCGCCAGAGCCGCAGTCCCTACCAGCTGACGCTTCAGGGCGGCGACCTGGCCGAGTTGTATCGCTACAGCACGGACCTTGAACAGAAGATGAACGGCCTCAAGGCCATCACCGACATCAGCAGCGATCTGCAGCAGAAGAACCCGCAGATCAACGTGACCTACGACCGCGACGAGTGCGTGAACCGCGGCCTGACGCCTGCCCAGGTGCAAGAGGCGCTTCAGAGCGCCTTCGCCACCCGGCAGGTGACAACGATCATGGCCCCCAACAACTCCTATGCCGTGATCATGGAACTGCTGCCGCAATACCAGGCGAGCCCCGCCTCGCTGGAACTGCTCTACATCCGCTCCAACGAAGGCGACCTGGTGCCGCTGAAGTCGGTGGCCAGGCTCAGCCAGGACGTGGGCCCCCTGTCGGTCAATCACACCGGCCAGCTGCCGTCGGTGACCCTTTCGTTCAATCTCGCCGCCGGTGTGTCGCTGGGCGAGGCGATGGACAAGGTCAAGGCCCTGGCCGACGAGGAGCGACCCAACGGGGTGACGGCAACGTTCCAGGGCACGGCCCAGGCGTTTCAGACGTCGATGGACAGCATGAAGATGCTGCTGGTGCTGGCGATCGTCGTGATCTACGTCGTGCTGGGCATCCTGTACGAGAGCTTCTACCACCCGATCACGATCCTGTCGGCCTTGCCGTTCGCAGGCTTCGGGGCGCTGCTGACGCTGTACGTGTTCCACCTGCCGCTGTCGGTGTACGCGTTCGTCGGCATCATCATGCTGATCGGCCTGGTGAAGAAGAACGGCATCATGATGGTCGACTTCGCGCTGGAGGTGCAGCGGTCGGAGGGCAAGAGCGCCGCCGAGGCGATCCACGAGGCGTGCATCATCCGCTTCCGCCCGATCATGATGACGACGTTGGCGGCGTTGATGGGCGGCCTGCCGATCGCCATGGGCTACGGCGCGGGCGCCGAAAGCCGCCAGCCGCTGGGCCTGGCCGTCGTCGGCGGCCTGCTGTTCTCGCAGACGCTGACGCTGTTCGTCACGCCCGTGTTTTTCGTGTACATGGAGAAGCTCCGCATGTGGCTGCACCCCGCCGCCCGCCACACCCCCGCCGCCACCGCAGCGCCCGCGAGGGCACAGGCGTAAAAGAGAAATCCGAAACTCGAAATCCGAAACGAACTCCAGACAGTCCTAGAGCATTTTGAGTTTGTTTCGGATTTCGTGCCTCGGATTTCGGATTTTCTGCCTGGTGCCTATGAATCACCCCAACTCGCCTCGCGCGGCGCGGTCTGCCGATTGGACCAGCGCCGACACGCGTGCTGAACTGTCCTCGCCCTCATCGGCCACCGTGGACTGGTCCTCAAACGAGGACTGGAAATAGGTTACCAGGTTGATCTTGCGGTTTCGAAGGCCCAGCTTTCGCCGCACGTTCTCGCGATGCCGCCGCACGGTGGCCGGCGAGATGCACCGCAGCTGGGCGATCTCCTTGGTCGAGAGTCCGTTGCGGATCATCGTGGTGATTGCGATCTCCACCGGCGAGAGTTGAAGATGGTTGCGCCCGATCTGCGAGAGGAACGGCGAGGCGATCTCCGTCAGCGTCTGCCGCAGCAGCGTGACGTACGAGCGCTGGCGGCCGGTAACCTCGGTCTCCAGCTCGAAGATGATCGGCATGAGGATCTTCTGCACGTTGGCCACGATGGAGGCGCGGATCTCCCGTTTCTCATCCTCCAGCCGCGACAGCACGGTCCGCAGGGCCATGTTGGTGTCCTGCAGGGCCTGGTGCTCCTTGGTCAGCGCGGCGTGCGCGTCGCGCAGCGCCCCCTCGGCCCGCATGTGGGCCAGCAGGCTGCCGACGCGTTCGGCAATGCCGTTCATCAGCGCGTACTCTTCCTGCAGGAAGGGCGCATCGAGCGCATGAGCGGGCACTTCGCGATAGAAGACCTCGATGACGCCGGCCGTCTTGCCGTTGATGTGGATATCGACCGCGATCCGCCAGGGCGACTCGCGAAAGGCCTGCGTCCTGTAGGACTTGTCGCCCCAGAGGATCCTGGCGCAGGCCGAGTCGCAGAACTGGAAGCTGGCCGGCAGCCGGTCGGCTACGCTCTGAAGAAAACGGTCGGCGGAGTTGAAATAGATCTCGCTGAACTTCGAGATGGTGTAGAGGCAATCAAGTTCCTTGATGCGTTCTCGAAGGACCGACTCGATCTGCGTCTGCGTCTGCACGTGCTGCGTTCGCATCTCGGAGATTCGCGCCGCGAGCCGCTTATTCTCCGCCAGCAATTCCGATCGCGTTGGCTGCATGTTTTATACCCCATGAAATGCACATAATGCGATCCTGACCATTCTTTACGTAATCTTATACATGCCTTGATTCGTATTGTCAACACCGATAATCAGTACGACTCTAAACACTTTCACCACAAGCATTTAAATGCCTAATAACCTCGCACCAACGGGCCTTGTTACCCATCACTCAATGGGCTTACATGTGTATTCCATGCGTCTGATTTTACACATTCTTTCTGTGTAGTTAGTGACGGTTGTTTGGGTTATTAGGTTTTGAGGTTCGCGCTTATAGTGCGTCGATTCGCAGGCGATTGCGTCCTTGCACGATGACAGGAAACACCCATGTCAAACAGCAACGCAGATGTTGGCGCGGTCTCGCAGGGCTCTTTGGTCGACGCCAAGCCCCCGACAACCTTGCCGTTCACGCCGCTGGCGGAACTGGAGCACCTGTTGAAGGTGGCCGGCTCGGTGACGCGGGACGCCAACAAGGCCTGGGCGGACGTGTGGGAAGAGCTGAAGGTCTGTTCGGCAGCGGGCGGTGCGACGACGGCGGACGCGGGCAAGAAATTCACTCCCTCCTGCGGCTGGGGGGATTTTCTCGAGCGGTACTGGATGATCAAGTTCTACATCGATTCGATTTCAAGGATCTGTCAAAAGCAGCAGTCATGAACGGCTGCACAAAGGAGAAAGAATGACGACTTTCGCATCCAAGCCTTCCACGCACGAGTACGCTGACGATGTCAACAAGTTCATGACCCAGGTCATAGCCAAGACCCCGGGCGAGACGGAGTTTCACCAGGCGGTGCAGGAAGTCGCACGCTCGGTGATGCCCGTCGTGATGGGCAACGCCGCCTACCGCGACGCCCGCGTCCTGGAGCGCCTCACCGTGCCCGACCGGGTGCTGATGTTCCGCGTGACCTGGGTGGACGACCAGGGCAAGGTCCAGATCAACCGCGGTTTCCGCATCCAGATGTGCAACGTCATCGGCCCCTACAAGGGCGGCCTGCGTTTCCACCCGTCGGTGACGCTGGGCGTGCTGAAGTTCCTGGCCTTCGAGCAGGTCTTCAAGAACAGCCTGACCACGCTGCCCATGGGCGGCGCCAAGGGCGGTTCGGACTTTGACCCCCACGGCCGCAGCGACGGCGAAGTGATGCGCTTCTGCCAGGCCTTCATGACCGAGCTCTACCACCACATCGGCCCCGACATCGACGTGCCGGCCGGCGACATCGGCGTG
>CAZTVF010000034.1:0-44752 GCA_964616985.1 uncultured Planctomycetaceae bacterium | reverse complement strand
CCAATGTCACTTGTTATTTATGCATCTCAGATTTGAATCTGCGAATCCGCAATCGGTGCGCGAGCTTGCATCGCGCGGGGGGCGGAATAGAATAGTTCGCAAAGGAGCATACGATGACCGCGGACCCCAACTGCATTTTCTGCAAGATCATCGCCGGGCAGATCCCCGCCACCAGGATTCTCGACGACGCGAGCGGAATAGCGTTTCTGGACATCGGGCCCCTGGCGCAGGGACACGTGCTGCTGATCCCGCGAGACCACTACCAGACGATCGACCAGATGCCCGCCGAGGCCGCCGCGGCCTTGCTTCGCCACCTGCCCGCCCTGACGCGGGCGGTGCAGAAGGCGACGGGCGCCGCAGGGGTCAACGTGCTGCAGAATAACGGCAAGGCCGCCCACCAGGAGGTGCCCCATGTGCATTTCCACATCATTCCCCGCAACGCCGGCGACGCCTTCCACTTCAACTGGCCGGCCGGGTCGTATCCATCGGGACGAATGGAAGAGCTTGCCGCGGCGATTCGGAAGAACCTGTAAACCGCGGTGGGCGAGATCGTCGGTAGTGCTGCGGTCTAATGCGCCTTGACCATTGAATCTGGAAGTGAGGCTTTGGCGGCGGCTTGCCGTTCGGCGCTGTCAAATCCGGGTGACGCCCTGCGGCTTCTACAGCGCCGAACGGCAAGCCGTTGCCAGACGCAATCACACAACTGACGGGCGGCGGCATTCCGAGGCCGCCACCAAGAACGCTGCGAGGGCGGCGGCCTCGGAAGGGCGCCACCCGCACGAGTGAGGGCTCGCTTGAGCGGTCACACCCGCAGCAATTTCTCGGCGTCGGGGCTGATGTGCACCGCGAGGATCTTGCCGTAGTACACGCGGTGGAAGTCGCCGCTGACGTAGGCGCCGGACATGATCTCGCCCGCCAGCTTCGCCGGCTGGACGTCGTTGCTGTGGACGACCTGGCACTCGTAGACGATGGGGCACTCGGTCACGATGGGGGCCTTCACCCGCTCGCCGCGCCGGGCCGTGAGCTTGCACATGGTGAATTTATCCATCGTCCGCCCGCTCTTGGACCCGCACGTGCCGCAGGCCGATGTCAGCGCCTCGGTCGGCACGTTCACGGTGAAGCACTGGCTGTGCTCGATGCACGCGTACGTGTAGCGGCTGGGCCGCACCAGGACCGTCCAGATGGGGATGCCCCAGATCGCGCCGATCGAGCCCCAGCCGATCGTCATGAGGTTGCCCTTGCCGGCGGGATCGTAACTGCCGACGAGCAGCCCCCGCCCCGTCAGGATCTTCATCACCGCATCATACTGCGCCGTGAACGGCACGTCGATTTTCGCCATGGAGTGGCTCCTTTGATGACGGGCCATGATAGACGAAACGGCCGCGAGTAGAAAGCATTCACAATTGGCCTCGGTGGCGGGGGTGCGGCCGCCTATGGGTTGCACAGTTCGGCGGATGAAGGCTGGGCTGACATGTGAATGTCTGCCGCCCGATGGATGCCACCATAAACCGGCCGCACCCGTAGGCGGCCTTGCAGCCTCCGGCACCCGGCTGCGGATTCTCAGATGAACAAGTTCACGTTGCCCTCGCCGGCGGTGTCGAGGTAGCTGGCCACGCCGCCGAGCTCGATGCCGTCGATCAGCTCTTCACGGTGGATGCCCATGATGTCCATCGTCATCGTGCAGGCCACCAGCCGCACGCCGGCGGCGCGGGCGGATTCAATCAACTCCGGCAGGGGGGCGACCTTCTTGTCTTTCATCACGCCCTTCATCATCCACGTTCCCATGCCGCCCATGTTCATCTTCGACAGCGTCAGCTTGCCCGCGCCGCGAGGCATCATCCAGCCGAACATCCGCTCGATGAGCGACTTGGCCACCGCCGCCCCTTGCGGCCTGCGCAGGATGTTCAGGCCCCAGAACGTGAAGAACAGCGTGACCTTGTTTCCCATGGCCGCGGCGCCGTTGGCAATGATGAAGGCCGCCATCGCTTTATCGAGGTCGTTGCTGAAAACGACGATCGTCTTGTTCTTGGACATTGAGCTCTCCGTGGCGGCTGCGGCGGGGCGGGCGGTGCCCTTGATGATGCGGGCGAAGTACTGCTTGTTGCGGGTCTCCAGCGACTCCAACGCGTTGCCGGTGTTCTGGCACCACGCCTTCACATCCGCGGCAAAGCCCGGGTCTGCCGCGGCGATCGTCACGGCCGCACCGGCCGGCAGCTTGGCCAGTTCGGCGTGCAGCCGCATGATCGGCCCGGGGCATTGCAGGCAGGTGGCGTCGATGTGGCAGGCGGGCGGCCCTGCCTTCGTGTCGCCGGCGGGCCGATCGCTTTCGTCATCGGCGCCGGTGTCGCTGCGCGTCTCCTTCTTCTGCGGAGCGGGCGAAGGGGCCGCGGGCCCGGCGGCCATGACGGCAGCATAGGTCTTGTAGCCGCCGGTGAGGTTCCGGCAGCGAAAGCCCGCCTGTTGCAGCATCCGGCAGGCGACGTAGCCGCGGAGGCCCACCTGGCAATACACCAGCAGTTCCTTGTCGCGCGGCAGTTCGGCCAGGCGAGACCGCAGTTCATCGACCGGGATGTTGACCGCGCCGGGAATGGCGCCGGCCTGCACCTCGGCCGGCATGCGGACGTCCAGCAGCATCTGGTCGTTGCGCGGGTTGACGGCGTCGCGGGCGTGGAAGATGCTCGCGTCGCCGCGGAGGATGTTGGCGGCGACAAAGCCCGCGTAATTAACCGGGTCCTTCGCCGAGCCGTAGGGCGGCGCGTAGCACAGTTCCAGGTGCTCCAGGTCGTAGACCGTCATGCCCGCCCGCAGCGCCACGGCCAGCACGTCGATCCGCTTGTCCACGCCGTCGGTGCCGACGGCCTGGGCGCCGAGGATCTTGCCGCTGGTGGGATCGAACAGGAGCTTGAGGCTCATCGGGGCGGCCCCGGGGTAGTAGCCCGCGTGGCTGGCGGGGTGAACATAGACCTTCTCGCAGGCGATGCCCGCCCGCTGCAGGCCCTTCTCGCTGAGGCCCGTCATGCCGACGGCCAGGTCAAAGACCTTGCAGATGGCCGTGCCCTGGGTCTTTCGATAGACGCTGTCGCGGCCCAGCGCGTTGTCGGCGGCGATGCGGCCCTGGCGGTTGGCGGGCCCGGCCAGCGGAATCAGCGAGGCGAACCCGCCGATGAAGTCGGTCACCTCCACCGCGTCGCCGACGGCGAAGATGTCGGGATCGCTCGTCCGCATGCGGTCGTCCACCGCGATGCCGCCTCGCTGGCCGATCGCCAGCCCCGCCTCGCGCGCCAGTGAAACGTCAGGCCGCACGCCGATGGCCAGGATCACCAGCCCGCAGGCGACGGGTTCGCCGCTGCTGAGTTGCACGGTCAGGCCGCCGGCCGCCGGCTCGATCTTCGTCACCGACGTGCCCAGGCGCAGGTCCACGCCCTGCAGCTTGAGGGCCTGGTGCACGGGGGCGGCCATCTCGGGATCGATCACGCCGAAAACCTGGGCCGCCAGTTCCACCAGCGTCACGCCCACGCCGCGATGACGCAGGGCCTCGGTCATCTCCAGGCCGATGTACCCGCCGCCGATGACGACGGCGTGCGCGGGCTTCTGCGTGTCCACGATCTGCTTGATCGCGTCCATGTCACCCATGCCCCGCAGCGTGCGGACCAGGTCGCCGGCCGCGCCGGGAATGGGCGGGCGGATGGGCTCGGCGCCGGGGCTGAGGATCAGGGCATCGTACGGCTGCACGCCCTCGACGCCGGTCTGGACGTTGCGAAAGTGCACCTGCCTGCGGGGACGGTCGATCCGCGTGACCTCGGTGGCGATGCGGACGTCGATGTCGAAGCGTTTCTTGAGGCCCGCGGGCGTCTGCACGAGCAGGTTCTTGCGGTCGGCGATGGCCCCGCCGATGTGGTAGGGCATGCCGCAGTTGGCGAAGGATACATATTCGCCCCGCTCGAACAGGACGATCTCGGCGGCGTCGTTGATGCGGCGGGCGCGGGCGGCGGCCGATGCGCCTCCGGCAACGCCGCCGATGATGACGATCTTCTTGCGTTCCATGGTTCAACCTTTCCGGATGCGCGCTGCACGCGCGCGGGGTTTGGGTTCGGGCGGGGTCGCCTCGAGGGGGCAGTTCTGCCGCAGGCATGCCAGCAGGCCCGGCAGGTGGGGGGTGGCGATGCGGTAATGCACGACCTGGCCGCGGCGGGTGCTGGCCAGCAGCCCGTGCGACTTCATCAGCCGCAGGTGCTCGCAGGCCTGCGCGGGGGGCAGGTCGCACAAACGGGCGATGTGGTGCACGGGGAACTCGCCCTGCATGAGGATCTCCACCATCCGCAGGCGGGCGGGGTGGGCCATGACCTTGAGGCACTCGGCCGCACCGGTCAGGAAGTCCATCGGGAGCAGGTTCATGTTGTCCATGACAGATAGAATAGTCGGAAGGTCACGATATATCAAGTAAATTCCAGACGCGGTGCCCCCAGACTCATTTGGGATAAGAGCGATTCAGAGTACAACGCGGTGCCACCTCCAAACTTGTTTGGGGGTGAGAGAACAACCACGGAGTCTCCTGACGCTCATATCCCTGATCGGTGATGGCGGTCGAGGGTACGTGGATTCTTCGTGGTGCATGGTTCACTGAAGTGACCATGCCTGAGGGTATTCTCACACCCAGACGAGTTTGGGCGCAAGACTCTGGCGGAGCGAGGTGGGCGATGTTCTAATGGTGTCGCTCCCGACGAAGGGCGGCTGGAGTCGCCGGGGGTGAGAAGACCCATGCTGAATTGTCCCATCTGCCAAATCGGGCTCGACCGCGCCAAGACGCGCGAGGGCACGTTCTTCGCATGCAAGAAGTGCGGCGGCAATCTCGTCCCCTTCTCGCTGGTGCGGCAGGCCGTGTCCCCAAGGCTGGTGGACGATATCGTCCGCTCCGCCCGGGCCCAGCTTCAGCGAACCGGACGTCGGTGTCCCAGCTGCAACAACGCCATGGCCGTCGTGAAGGCCGAGGGCCCGCACCGAAGCGTCCCTGTTGATGTGTGCACCTCCTGCGAGGCAGTCTGGCTGGACCGTGGCGAGTTCGACGCGATGTGCGGCCACGGACCGGCCGCCGCCGCTGTGCCGCCTCCGCTGCCAGCCTCACACGCCGCCCGGCCGGCCTCGCCGCCGGCGCCCCTCAAGCCCTCCCCGGCAGTTCGCGATCAGGCCGCGCACGTGCCGCCGGCGACGAAACCCGTCTCGACCGCGCCGGCCAAGCCCGCCGCATCGGCCGCCGGCGCGTACGCGGCATCGCACACCAACCCCGCCGCCGCCAGCACGGCCAGGCCCGCTCCTGCTCCTGCGCCCAAGCCTGCGGCCCGCCCGGTGGCGGCGCCCGCCTCTTCGCAGGCCCGCCCGCAGATGAGGCCGCTGACGCCGAGGGCCACTGCCGCGCCACGCGCCGAGCGATCGGCGGAGTCGCAGCACGTGGCCAACCTCGCCAAGCTCCAGGCCGAGGAGGCCGGGCGCGAGAACCGCGTGCGGGCCCGCAACGAGCAGCTCGACCGCCGGGCCGACATCAGCCTGACCCCCGACGAGCCCTGGCATTGGGCGCCCGGCGCGATGGGCCTGCCCGTCGTCTCCGGCGAGCCCAAGCCCAAGACCGCGCCGGTGCTCACCGTCCTGCTGGCGGCCGGCATGTCGATCCTGTTCGTGTCGCTGATGATGCAGGGCCAGCTTGCCGCCGCCATTGCGGACTGGGGTTTCATCCCCAGCCGCCTGGGGCGGCACAACCTGATGACGATCTTCACCAGCTTCGCCCTGCACGTGTCGGTGTGGCACCTGGTGGCAAACATGTACTTCCTGGTCATCTTCGGCCGAAACGTCGAGGACAACCTCGGCCGCATGAAGTTCCTGTTGATGCTGGTGCTGGGCCACGTCGCCGGGGCGATGCTTCACATGCTGTGCGACCCGCGGCCGGACCTGCCGCTGGTGGGTGCCAGCGCGGGCATCAGCTCGGTGATCGCCTACTACGGCGTGATGTTCCCCAACGCGCGGATCGGCATCATGTGGCGGCTGCTGGTGGTGGTGGGCCCGTGGCTGCGGCTGCCGGCGTTCGGGGCGTTGGTCCTGTTCGTGATCGTGCAGCTGGCGGGCACAGTGTGGCAGGTGTACGGCTTCAGCGAGGTCTCGTACCTGGGGCACCTGGGCGGAATCGTCGTCGGCCTCGCCGCCGCCCTCACCGCCCGCATCCGCCAGAACGCCGCGGAGTTCGCGGCCCCCAAGCTTGCCTGAATCACCCGGCCGTGTGCTCCACCCGCTCGAGAATCGACCGCCTCAGCGTGTCGTCGAGATTCCCCCAGAATTCGCTGTATCCGCCCATGCGGATGATGAGGTTCGCGTAATCGGCGGGGCGTTCATAGGCGGCCTGCAGCGTGGCCTGATCGACGGCGTTGATCTGTATCTGCATGCCCCCCAGGCGGAAATAGGCGCGGATCAGGTCCTGCAGCTTCCGCCGGCTGGCGGGCTCGGCCAGCAGGCCCTTGGAGAACCTCGCGTTGATCACCAGCGTGCCGGGGGCCAGGTGCTGGGGGATCGTGGTCGCCGAGCGAATCAAGGCAGTGGGGCCGCTGCGGTCGCGGCCTTGAACGGCCCCGGCGCTGTCGGCGATGGGCTCGCCCTTCCTGCGGCCGTCGGGCAAGGCGCCCACCGGCGCGCCCTGCCAGCCGTAGGTGACGAACATCAGGCAGGAGGGGACGAATCGCCCGCCGCGCCATGGCCGTCGCGCGAGGAATTCAGCGAAGACGAAGCCGGCGACGTCGGCGGCCAGGGCATCGACGCGGGGCAGGCCGTTGCCGTAGTGGTCGCATTGCATCAGGCGGCGGCGCAGCGGCTCGTGGCCGTCGAAATTCGCCGCCAGCGCCTCGCGCAGCAGGGCGTTCGAGGCCTCTCGCTTCTCGTACACCACCTCCCGCAGTGCGTGCAGGCTGTCGGCGGCGTTGCCGATGCCGGCGATGTTGACGACGCTCCAGTTGTAGCGGGCGCCGCCGGCGTTGTACTCGACGCCTTCATCGAGGCAATCGTCGATCAGCAGGCTGCGGATGACTTGCGGCTGGTGGGCTGCCTTGGCCCGCTGATCGTCGCTGATGCGGGTGCACGTCGCCTCGATCTCGCTCAGAAGCTCCGCCTTGAAGCGGGCGAGGAGGTCGTCGAAGTCGTCGCAGGCGGGCAGGTGCTTCCCCAGGGCGCGGTCCAGCACCATCGCGATGTTGAAATCCGCGTCGAGCGATCCGCAGTTGCTCTTGCCGTGGATCATCAGTTCGGTGCAGCCGCCGAAGGCGAAGTCGTGGATGTCTTCTTCTCGCACGCCCAGGTCGCACCCGCGGATGGCGGCGAGGTAGTTCTCCTCGCTGTACAGGGCCGGCAGGCCGCAGCCGGTGGCGAGCGTGTCGAAGGCCTCGTCCCACACTTCTTGCGGCGAATCGTTGCGGAGTCGAAGGGCGAGGTTGGGTCGCCGCCGCCCCTGCGCCGCCGCCAGGCACAGGCGGGTCAGTTCGTTGGCGCCCGCTCCGCCGTCGGGGCTCGAGCCGCCGATGGCGACATTCCACCCCGTGTTGCAGTCCATGTTCCGCCACACTTCGCCGATCAGCGACAGCGCCTCCGCCTCGGTCGTCTCCCCCCGTTGGAGGCTGCGGCGATAGTAGTCGATGAGGTCCTGATCGAAGCGGCCCAGGTTGTCGGGGCCGTCGAGGAAGAAGACGAAGTTCTCCGCGACCATCGCCTCATAGAACGTGCGGGCGGGCGCGAACGGCACGCGGCGCAGGGCGGCGGCCAGGGCATCGAGCCGCGGCTGCTGGTCGCCCGGCGCGGCGAGCGACGACAGCATATCCACCGTTCGCGCGTGCAGGTGGGCGAAGGCATCGAGCACGATCCGCATGGCGTCGTAGAAGGGCAACTTCTGGTGCTGGCCTTCGCCCAGGGCCTTGGCGCGGCCGGCGTCGATGCGGGTGGCATAGGACCCCAGCCCCTGGCGGAGGATTCGCCGGTAGTTGGGAATGCTGTGCGTGTAGCCGCGGACGAAGGCGGGGTAGGCCAGTATCGCCTCGCGCAGCTGCGTCAGAGCGGCGGCGGCTGGGCCGGCGGCCTGCGCGATCTTGCGGTCCAGCAGCGCGCGGTCGAACGTCATGCTGTAGGAGTAGTGGAAGCGGACAGCCTGCGTGGGCTGGGCGAGGAAGCTGGAGGATTCGGCCCCGATGACGCGATCGGCGGGATAGAGCTGCGTGCCTCGCCACGGCGGCAGCGGGGTCCAGCGCAGGTGCGAGGCCAGCCCGCGGGCCATCCGCACCACGGCCGGCGCCGAGGGCTCCTCAAAGAAGCCTGCCGCGAACTCCTCGCCGCACTGGCGGAGCAGATCAAGCTGGACCGGCGACCATGTCACGGTATTGTCTCCGTGCGGATGTTACTGCGAAGTGCGACAGAATTCCACACGGGCGCGTTCTTGGAAGACGAGGATGTTTGAGGCATGGTCACTTTAGTGACCCATGGGCTTTCTGTTCTTCTGATATCGCTTGTATGGAACGCCCGTGAGAAACGCTCCCAACTCGATCGCTCTTCCTACGCTGCGATCCAAGTCATTTCGCCCCGGTATTCCTGAGCGATTCTTCGTACTGCTCCTTGGTGACCTCGGTGTTCTTCAGGAGGTAGCGGGTCTTGGTGAGCGTGCCTTGCTCGTCGAAATTCTTCTCGACGCCATGCGGGAGGTCGTTCTTGTACGCGGCCTCGCGCTTGAGCTGGCCGCTGTCGTAGTACTCGCGAACGACGCCCTCGGCCCGGCCATTGAGATAAGGAATGACGCGCTGGGGCTTGCCCCTCATGGAGTAGTAGTCGATCTGCACGCCGTTCTTCTTATCGTCCTTGTAGGCGACGGCCTGCTCGACGCGGCCGGCGAGGTCAAACCGCTTGGCCTGCCCGTCGCGCTTCGAGGCCTTGTAGCCCGTCTCGGACATCACGTTGCCATTGGGGTAGAAGGTCTTCTTCACGCCCTCGATCTTGCCATTCACCCACGGGGTCTCGCTGACGAGAAACCGCGAATTCTCGTCGGCCTTGTACTGCTTCTCCGGCCCGTTCTGGACGTCGTCCTTGTACGTGACCAGCCGCGAGACCTCGCCCGTGCGCAGCTCGTAGAACTTCATCTCCCCGTCGAGCTTGCCGGCGGCGTTGACCGGGCAGCATGAGCGGATGACCTGGATCTGCGTGCCGACGTTCATGTCCAGCGACAGCACGTACTCCAGCCTCAGCTTGTAGCCCGCGGGCAGGCCCTTGCTGGCGGCGTCGACCAACCGCTGGTGGTGCTTGTCCACCGGCGCGTTGGGCTCCACGATCACCACCTTCGTGTCCGCCGGCTGGGTCGTCTGGGCCTGCACCGCCGCCTGGGCGGCCAGCAGAATGATCATCGCTGCTGCAATTCGCATAGAAGCTCCTTCGCCTGGTTAAACCCGCCCGGCGCCCCGAAAGGACGGTGGAGTCGCCGGCGAGGCCGCGACTTTTCCTTGCAGGCGTCTCCCCCGTCCGCTTACATAGTCGTATGAGGCCAACGTCAACCAACCTCCCGGCGGTGATTGCCGACGAATCGCAACTGGACGAACTGCTCAGCCGCCCCCCGAAGGAAGTGGTCGAACTGTTCGCCCGGCTTCGAGGCGACACGGCGTTCATCGGCGGGGGCGGCAAGATCGGCCCCTCACTGATCCGCATGGCCTGCCGCGCCAAGGAGGCGTCGGGTTACGGCGGCACGATCTACGCCATGAGCCGCTTCTCCTACGCCGCCGCGCGGGCTGCGACCGAGCAGGCGGGCGCGACCGTCGTGCCTTGCGACCTCCTCGCCGACGGCGCCGCGGCCAAGCTCCCCAACGCCGACAACGTCTTCTACCTCGTCGGGCAGAAGTTCGGCACCACCGACAACCCCGCGGCCACGTGGGCGGCCAACACCGTCGCCCCGGCCGTCGTCGCCGGGCGCTACCGCCGCAGCCGCATCGTCGCCTTCTCCACCGGCTGCGTGTACAACTTCGTGGGGACCGATTCCACCGGCTCGCCGGAGCAGTCGCCGCTGGACGGGCCCGGCGAGTATGCCGCCTCGTGCGTTGCCCGCGAGCGGGTCTTTGAATACTTCTCGCAGGTTCACGGCACGGCCATGGCGATGGTGCGGCTGAACTACGCGGTGGAGATGCGCTACGGCGTGCTGGTGGACCTGGCAACGCAGATCGCCGCCGGGGAAGAGATCGACCTGGCGATGGGGTATTTCAACGCGATCTGGCAGGGCGACGTGAACGCGCAGACGCTGCGCCTGGTGGAGCACGCGGCCAATCCGCCGCTGGCGATGAACATGACCGGCGCCGAGAGGCTGGCCGTTCGCGACGTGGCGACTCGCCTGGGCGGGTTGATGGGCCGCGACGTGCGGTTCAGGAACACCGAATCGCCGACGGCCCTGCTGTCGGACGCCACCCGCCTGCACCGCCTGCTGGGGCCGCCGGCGGTGACGATCGATCAGGTCATCCGCTGGACGGCCGGGTGGGTTTCTCGCGGCGGGCCGCTGCTGGGCAAGCCCACGCATTTCCAGACGAGAGATGGGAAGTACTGACATGAGTGATTTTCCGCAACCGCCGCAATGGGTGATGGACCGGCTGCACGAGGGCGTGGCGATTCCGGCCCACCCGCTGGCCCTGACCGAGGACGGCCGCTTCGACCTCCGCTGCCAGCGGGCCCTGACGCGATACTACGCGGCCGCCGGCGCGGGCGGCTTGGCCGTGGGCGTGCACACGACGCAGTTCGAGATCCGCCACAGCGAGTTCGGCCTGTTTCGCCCGGTGCTGGAGTGTGCGGCCCACGCGATCGACGAGATCGAACGCGGCGGGGCGGCAAGGCTCGTACGCATCGCGGGCATCTGCGGCCGGACCGAGCAGGCCCTGGGCGAGGCGAAGCTGGCGGCCTCGCTGGGCTATCACGCGGGGCTCTTGAGCCTGGCCGCCCTGGGCGACGCGGACGACGACGAGTTGATCCGTCACTGCGAGGCGGTGGGGGCGGCGATCCCGCTAATGGGCTTCTACCTGCAACCGGCGGTGGGCGGGCGACGGCTGAGCGAGGGCTTCTGGCGGCGCTTCGCCGAGATCCCCAGCGTGGTGGGCGTGAAGATGGCGCCCTTCAATCGCTACCAGACACTGGACGTGGTGCGCGGCGTGTGCCAGTCGCACCGCCGCACGAAGGTGGCGCTGTACACCGGCAACGATGACAACATCGTGATGGACCTGCTCACGCCCTTTGAGGTGAAGGTGGGTCCGGCGGCTGTGCAGGTGCGGATCGTCGGCGGGCTGCTGGGTCACTGGGCGGTGTGGACGCAGCGGGCGGCGGCGCTGCAGCGGCGGCTGCGGGATTTGTCGCTGGCGGGCGGGCCGCTCGATCAGGGCCTGCTGACGCTGGCGGCGCGGGTGACGGACTGCAACGCGGCGTTGTTCGATGTGGCACACGATTACGCGGGCTGCATCGCGGGCATCCAGCACGTGCTGCACGGCCAGGGGCTGCTGGCCTCGACGCGATGCCTGAGCCCCCGCGAGCGACTCTCACCGGGGCAGGCCGAGGCGATCGACCGCGTCCGCCGCGACCACGGGGACTTGATCGACGACGATTTCGTCCTGACGCATCGCGATGAATGGCTGAGTTGACGGCGGTTTTCCCTTCAGCTGCTCCAACAGCTTGACGCGTTTCTCCTTCGCCGGGCCGGCCGGGAACTGCTTGCCCTTGGCAACCTCCATGGCCTGGGCCCACGTCTCGACCACGGCTGTGCCGGGCGGAAGGGCATCGATCGTCTTCACTTCCTCGCGGAGGAAATCCGCATCGGGCGGCTGGCTGAGGGGCGACAGCAGGATCGGCTGCACGCCCGCCTGGATGTATGCTTCAATGTCGGTCAATCGGTCGCCGATGCCGTAGGCCGGGCCCTTGAATTTTTCGCGGATCTCGGCCAACTGTGTGGCTTTGTACTTCTCGTTGCCGTCGACCAGGGTCTTGATTCGTGACATGAAGACGGGCCCTCGCGGAAAACCGCGGAGGCTGAGCCAGTTTCGCGTCCTGAGGCCCAGATAGTCCGGCCGCGCCGTGAGATAGATGATGACGAAATCCTTGGCGAGTTGCTGCACACTCTCGGCCGCCCCTTCCAGCGGGGTGGGGTCGCCCTCAAGCACCATGCGGGCGCGCGAGCGGGGATCGATCAAGGTGCTGTCGATGTCGGTGATGAACAGTGGCGTGTTTGGCTCGCGACAGGTGACGAGAATCTCCACCCGCAGCGGCTGGTTCGCCTCAAGGTCTCGCGGGTAATACTCCACGTCGAAGATGTAGTCGCCCACCTTGGTGGGCGTGAAGGGGATATTGGCCTCGCCTTCATCATCGGCCTTGACAATGCTGTAGATGCGGCCATCCTTGAAGTAGTAGAGGGCGACGTGCTCCTGGTCGCGGAAGAAGGTGCCCTTGCGGGCGCGGGCGCAGAGGCAGACGGTCTCTCCCGGCACGGCCAGGGCATCGTTGGCGACCAAGAGGTACTCGCCGGGATACCCCAACTCAGTCCGGAACCAACCGCAGCCGCCTGCACACAGCAGCAGCAGGGTCATCGGCAACAGGGCGAGCGAGCGTATTCGTGTCATTGCGACGACTCCAAGCTTCATGTCAGTGTCATGGTAGGGCGGTCGCGGCCGCGGAGGGCCCTGAATCTGGGCACAGGCCGGGTCGTCTTGCCGGATTGTCTTCGCAAAACGGCCGGGAGTCAACTTTTCCGAATTCCTATTGCCCCCTGGCGGGGAGGCGGTATAATACCCTCACGCTCTGGGGAGGAGGGGTTTTTCTTAGTCGCTCATGCTCGTAGGTGCGTAGTATTGCCTGGAGTCAGTATGAGCGAGAATTCAAAGATGTCTGCCCCGATCTCTCAACCGATCGTCGTGATCGGCCAGGGAGAAACTGCACATTCCATCGCCCGCGACCTGTCGCAGGCTGAAGTCGGCTGCTTCATCAGCTACAACAGTGCCAGGGAACTGCTTTCCCGCCCGCCGGCAGGCAAGGTGGCCATGGCCATCCTGGCCGCAGGCGACACGCCCGCCCAGACCGCCGACTCGCTTCGCTGGCTGCGATCCCGCTGGCCGCGAACCGCCCTTACCGTCATCGCCCCTCCGGGCAGAAGCGACTGCGAGCAGGCCGCCCGTGAAGGCGGGGCCTTGTTCTTCACCCAGCCCGTGACGGCCGACACCTGGCGAGATGTCATCAGCGCCGTCGCCCACTCCCAGCCGCAGCCCTCGGAAGCGAAGTAGAGATAGCTCGACCTTCGCAAGTCCGGAATGATCGGCACAGCGGGGAATCCCATTCTTGCGTCGGGAGCGGGCTACTGTCCTTCACGTTCGATTCTGGGAGTAAGGCTTTGGCGGCGGCTTGCCGTTCGGCGCCGTAGAAGCTCCGGGACTTCATCCAGATTTGACAGCGCCGAACGGCAAGCCGCCGACCAAACACCGTGTCATTCAAGGGGTGGCGGCCTAGGAAGGCCGCCACCCCTCACTTGAAAGTAGAAAGCACTAGTCGCCTGCTCTTCAAGCGTTCCCACCTTGCGTCTTCAGGCAGCCCGCCCGGAAGATCAGCTCAGCGTTTTCCCGCGGGCGTGGACTTGATGTCCCTTCGCAGGCGGAGCAACTCCTTGAACGCGCGAAGGATGACGCTGAACTTGGCCCCGGTCTGCGAGCCGGCCACGCGGGGCAGGTGCGTCACGGGCGTGGTGGTGATGGTGTAGCCCAGGTGGGCGGCGCGGGCGAGAACCTCGGCATCGATCAGTGCGCCGGTGGACTTGAGCTGGATGCGGTCGAAGATCTCCCGCTTGTAGAGCTTGAAGGCGCTGTCCACGTCGCGGCAGCGGAACCCCAGCACCCGCTGCACCAGGAAGCCCCAGCACTTGGCGTTCAACCGCCGCATGAGGTTGTCCTGCCGTTGGCTGCGGTAGCCGCTGACGATGTCCGCCTTGTCGCGGAGGTCCAGCAGGCGGGGCAGTTCGTTCATGTCGAACTGGCCGTCGCCGTCGGTGTAGAAGACCAGGGGCTTGGTGGCGGCGGCAAACCCGCTTCGCAGGGCCATGCCGTACCCGCCGTTGGTGGCGTGGTGTACGGCCCGGACGTTGGGAATCTCGGCGGCCAGGCGGTTGGCGATCTCGGCCGTCTTGTCCTTCGAGCCGTCGTTGACGATGATGACTTCCCACTCGCGCACCAGCCCCGAGAGGACGGCGACGGCGTTGCGCGTGACGCGTTCGACGTTGCCTTCCTCGTTGTAGCAGGGGAAGAAAACGCTCAAGGCGACATCGTAGCGGGGCGATTTCGGTTGATCGTTCATTTTACAAACGCGGCCTCCACCAGTTCGCACAACACATGATAGGTCACGGTGTGGGCTTCCTGAATGCGAGGAGCCTTTCCCTTGTACGGCACGTCCAGCAGGATGTCGGCCAGCGGGGCGCAGCCGCCGCCGCCGCTGCCGGTGAGGGCGATCGTCTTCATCCCGATCTTGCGTGCGACGGCCAGCGCCGCCAGGATATTCGGCGAGTTGCCCGAGGTGCTCAGGGCCACGGCCACGTCGCCGGGGCGGCCCTTGCCCTCGAGCTGCCGCGAGAAGATCGAGGCGAAGTCATAGTCGTTGGCCACGCACGTCAGGACGCTGGTGTCGGTGGAAAGGGCCTCGCACCGCAGGGCCTGGCGTTCGGCCAGGAACCGCCCGACGAGCTCGCCGGCGATGTGCTGGGCGTCGGCGGCGGACCCGCCGTTGCCGAAGACGAACACGCCGCCGCCGGCCTGGAGCGAGGCAACGATCATCGCCGCGGCCTGGGATATCTTGCCGGCGAGATGCTCGCCGGTGAGGCGCAGGTTGGTGATGGACTCCTCAAAACGGGTTAATATCAGCTGTGTCGGCGGATCGGCGGTGTGCATGGTGTTCCCTTTCGGTTGTCATATTATCGGATGTTGGGCTGAATGCAACGAGGGAACCCGCTGGGCGGTCCCTGCGTAAAACTGCTGATCGCACCGGCGGCTGCCGATGACTATAATGCGGGCCGATCTATCTTCTTCAGAATCAGGTGCCAGGGTATGACTGAACCGAAAGCAGTGACGGAAAAATCGCGGAGGCGGGAACGCCGGGTCAAGATCGGTTTCGCGGTCGCCGCGGCCGTGATGATCCTCGTCGTATGGTACTGGCAGCGCAACCCCTCGCGCCTGTCCTGGGAGCACGACCTGCCGGGCGCGCTGGCCACAGCCCGCCAGCAGAACCGCGGCGTGGTGGCCTTCTTCACGCACTCCAGCTACGGCGAAATGGAGAAGCGGATCGAGACCTTCGGGTTCATCAAGAACTACAAGGCCGTCTCCAAGAGCAATTACATCCTCGTGCAGGTTTCGCCCTCGCTCGACTCGGACCTGGCCAGACAATACAAGATCACGAAGTTGCCGACGCTTCTGGTGCTCGACGCCAACGGCGTCGAAAGGAACCGCCGCGAACTGCTGGCCGACGTCGGCGAGACCGATTTCCCCCAATTCCTCGACTGCAGCGTGCCCTTCAATTCCGCCACTACCAAACCGCGGAAGTAGCAGCACGCCCCGACATGCAACTTCATCTATTCCGCTTGCCTCTCCTCCGGGTGCGGGTTATTTTTGGAGCGGGTGCAGGGTAAGTTTCGCGTGCCAGCGTGCGCCTCAGGGAGAACGGCATGGGTGAAGGGCAGAGCACGTCCGTGCGCAGTGAAGCAGCCGACAAGGATTTGCGTCAGGACCTGAGGGCCCTGCTGCTGGGCTCGTTGCTCGTCATGCTGGACTTTCGCATCGGCCGTTTTGACCTGCTGCCCAACTTCATCGGGTACGCCCTCATTGCACTGTTCCTGGCCCGGGTGGCCCCGGCCAACCGCAAGCTCTCCATTGCGCTGGTGCTGGCCAGGCTGCTGACGTTTCTGTCAATCCCAGAAATCTATGATTTCCGCCTGGGTGTTGAGTTTCCGCAGGCGGGGCTCGTGTGGCTGTGGCTCCCGACCTTCCTGGCTCTCCTGCCGTACTACGCCATGAAGATCGGCCTGATCGTGTTCGTCTGCCTGGGTCTGCGTGAACTGGCGAAGAGGCATGGCCTGACCATCCTCGCCGGCAGGGCTACATGGGCCCTCGTCTTGTGCATTCTCTGCTCAGCGGCGGTGGCCTTCGCCGTGCGCTCTGCAGACGTGATGACCGCAGTGATCGCCGCCTTCGCTTGTGGCGCAGTGGCGATAATCGCCTGGGCTCAGATGGCGCTGCGGGCTCGGCGCGAGATGCTGCTGATGGACCTGGCAGCAGGGGCGTCTCCTGTGGCGATGAACCGAAAGCGGCTGGTATTGAGCATTGCGGGGGTCTGGGTCCTGATCATCGCTGTGGATTGGGCCTTGGTGCTGCCCGCCTGCCAGTCACGCTACATCGATGCCCTGACGACCGAAGTGGAGAGTTTTCAGGTCGTGCCTCTCATCCACGTCCAGAACGGCCCGTTGCTGGTGACCGCCGCAAGCCGGTGGGCAGAAGAACCTGCCCGCCAGGCGGTCGAGAGGCTGTCCGCGATGATCGGCCATGGCCGGCTGACGCCTCCGCAGACGGAACGGGCGCTGGCGGCCATCTTCACGCCCTACACGCGGGCAGGCGGAGATCACCCCAGCGATGACGATGCCGATCCATCCCAGCGTCTCGAAGTCACGTATTGGCATTCGCCGAACGAGTGGCAAGGATCTGCCCGGCGCCTGCCGGCCTTGCAGGGGGATGAAGTCTACATCATCGACTATACAATCACGCCAAAGCCGCTGATCTCCCCATTCGCGGACTTCCCGTGGTCATTCCTGCCTCGCCAGGCTGGCAGCGGCAGTTTCTCGCGCCGCCTTGTCGTTCCCGTACGGCTGGCGGGTTCCAGGGCGACGCTTTCCGAAGCGCGATCGGCGGCCGCATCGCAGCCGGCCGTCACTGCACCGCTGCCGAACCCAGAGCGGATGCCTCTTTGGGACGATACGGAAGAGTTGGCCGACCATGCCCAAAGGGCGGGCATCAAGAGCAGGTCGCTTGAGTTGAGGCTCGACGGCAACGTCACGATGAAGATGGTGCTGATCCCGTCCGGGGAGTTTGAGATGGGAAGCGAGGACGGTCTCAACGATGAACGCCCGCCGCACCCGGTCGCCATCAGCAGGCCGTTCTACATGGCCATGTATCACGTCACCCGGGGCCAGTTCGCCGCCTTCATCGCCGACAGCAGTTACAGGACGGATGCCGAAAGGGGCGGCCACTCGCAGGGGTGGGATGGGGTTTCCGGATGGCGGGAGCTTCTTCGCCTCACGTGGAAGAAGCCCGGTTTCACTCAGACCGAGATGCACCCCGTCGTGTGCATCAGTCACAATGATGCGGTGGCCTTCTGCGAGTGGCTCAGCCGCAAGGCTGGCCGGACGATAACGCTACCGACCGAGGCCCAGTGGGAATTCGCCTGCCGTGGCGGTACCGACGCCAACCCATCGGGCCGCTATCTGGTCGACGGCGGCGCCTGGTGCAACGGCGCCGACCAAGCCTGCCGCAGGGCCTTGCGAATCGGGACCGATTATTTCGCGTGGGATGACGGGTTCGCATTCACGTCGCCTGTGGGCAGTTTTCTGCCGAACTACTTCGGCCTGTTCGACATGCAGGGCAACGCGATGCAGTGGTGCAGCGACTGGTACGGCAAGGACTACTACGCCAATTGCGATCCCCTTGACCCAGCCGGGCCGCCGACGGGCTCGCGGCGGGTCATGCGAGGAGGCGCCTGGTGCAGTCTTGCCCAGGTCACGCGTTTGACTTACCGCGCGCAGGCGGCACCCGACGAGCGGGCCGACTACTACGGCTTCCGCGTGGTGGCGGCCCTGACGCACGACGACCTCGCTCGCCCAAAGCCCCGCCCAAGCTACCGTGAGCCATCGGTGGCCGCCTATGCCAGCAAGGCCGAAATCCCCATGGAAATCACGCTGCCCCTGGAGTTCAACGTCACGATGAAGTTGACGCTCATTCCGCCGGGCAAGTTCGACATGGGCAGCGCCGAGGGCGACGTGCGTCACCATGACGAGAGCCCGCAGCACGAAGTGGTGATCAGCCAGCCTTTCTATATGGGTACCCACGAGGTGACCCAGGAGCAGTACCAGGCCGTCATGGGATACAATCCCAGCAGCATCAGGCGGCCGGCAAATCCGGTCGAGCAGGTCTCGTGGAACGACGCGATGGCCTTCTGCGAGAAGCTTTCGGCCAACACGCGCAAGGCGGTGCGACTGCCCACCGAGGCGCAGTGGGAGTACGCCTGCCGCGCCGGCACGGCCACCCCGTTCAGCACCGGAGAAAACCTTAGCTCCAGGAGGGCGAACCTCAGCGGGGGCTGGACCGATGCCGATGGCGTGCACGGCCGCAACCGCTGCAGGCCTGTCGCCGTGGGCATGTTCGCGCCAAACAGCCTGGGCCTCCATGACATGCACGGGAACGTCCTGGAGTGGTGCAGCGACTGGTATGGCGAGGGGTATTACAGTACAAGCGATGCGGCAGATCCCGCCGGTCCAGCCTCCGGCTCGCTGCACGTCGTTCGCGGAGGCTGGTGGGGGAGTTCGCCGACACGCTGCCGCTCAGCGGCCCGCGAGGGCGCCCTGCCCGACGCCCGCCTCCGCTTCATCGGCTTCCGAGTGATCGTCGAGCTATCTCCGGGACAGACACCTTAATTCGTGGGCGTGAGTTCGCAGGAGTGCTTCTACAACGCCGAAAGGCGAGCGAGAGCCGCGCCTCTTCTGTCTTTTCTTCTATCCCTCTTATCGCTGCTCAGTTGTTTCTTCTTCTTTTGTCTTTTCTTCTCTCTTCTTTTCTCCGCGCACTGCGGTGAAGAACGCCCGGGAAGCAGGTTACCGCTTCGCCGGCGGGCGGACCATGCCCAGGACAAGGAAGAGCACCCAGGCGACGGCCAGGACGACGGCGTAGATGAGGATCGCGTAGCGGACGCGGACCAGGGCCAGGCCCAGCCCCAGGGCGGCGAAGGCGGCCGCGAGGATGTAGAACAGCACGACCACCTTCTTGACCGTCATGCCTCGATCGACCAGTTGGTCATACAGGTGGCTGCGGTCGCCGGCGAATATGCTCTTGCCCGCCAGCAGCCGACGCACCACCGCCAGCGACGTGTCCAGCATCGGCAGCGTGAATACCGCGCAGGCCGAGAGGAACCATCGCGGGTTGCCTTCCTTGCAGAACAGCGCCATCATCGTCGCCACGAAGAAGCCCAGCAGCATGCTGCCTGCGTCGCCCATGAAAATGCTGGCCGGCGGGACGTTGTACGGCAGAAAGCCCAGCACCGCGCCCACCATCGCCAGGCACAGCCCCATGCGGAGCGTGTCGAAGTCCTCGCGGCCGGGATGGCACCAGCTGGCCAGGTACGCCGCCAGCAGCAGAAACCCGATCGTGATGATGCCCGTCACGCCGCCGCACAGACCGTCGAGGCCGTCGATCAGGTTCACCGCATTGCACGTGCCGATCACCATCAGCACGCACATCAAGGCGCTGGTGGCCACGATGATGACTTCAGGCACCACCAGCGGCTCGAACAGCCCGAAGATCATCACCGACATTCGCTCGCCCACGCCGCCTCCCAGCAGGATGGCCGCCGCCAGCACCTGCCCGATCATCTTCCTGCGAGGGGAGAGGCAGCGGATGTCGTCCACCAGCCCGACCAGCATGATCGTCAGGCTCGAGATCGCGATGGCGAAGACGTTCCAGATTGGGTTGAGGAGCAGCTCGCGCGCCTGGCCGCCCCAGAACTGCTGGCCGAGGCGCTGGAGGTGCTCGCTGCGTTCGGGCATGTAGAAGCTGTAGGCCACCAGCCCGGCGATCATTCCGAAGAACATCGCCACGCCGCCCAGATACGCGATAGGGCGGCCATGAGGCTTGAGCAGATCGTCGGGGCGGTCGACGATCCGCGTGCGGTAGGCCAGCCAGCGGCAGATGGGCGTGGCAATCAATGAGACGATGAAGGAGATCAGGAAGATCCACCACAGCGGCTCGAGCACCTCGAGAATTGTCTTCGGGGCCATGCCAAGCACCACGGGTACGGCAAAAAGGGTTCGCGGATGAAAAACCTACGGAAGCGTAGTCGCCTCGCGGGTCCGCCAACGGACATGATATAGAACTAAATTATCGCCTGACTTATCAAATGCCGCAAGGGGCTCCATCCACTCGGGATGATAATCGCGCGAGGGAGAGACGACAAACACCCGCGGCGAGCCCGGGGGCACGGCCTGCGGCGAGGCGTCATTGTTGTGGAGGATCCGCACGCCGGCCGCCAGCCCCTGCACCTGCTGCGCCCACCGCAAGGGGGCCAGCGTCGTGCCATCGGCGATTACCGTATCGCCCGGCCGCAGAGGCGTCAGGGCATCGCGCGCGAAGTCGGCCGCCGAGGTCTCGTTCACCTTCCAGGGCGTCAGCCAGTAGCGGTCGCTGTCGCGGTAGGGGGTGTCTTTTCGGCCGGGGAGAGCGACGCCCGCGGCCTTGCACAGAGCCGGCGCCGCGGCGTAGAGCGCCGGGCCGATTACGAGCGTCGCCATCGCGGCGATCAGCAGCGTGCGCCGTTTGCCGCCCTCGGTGGCCGCGGCCAGGCCCACGCCCGCCAGCACGGCCGTCATGGCGTAGAAGGGCAGGAAGAACATGAACTGGTCGGCGATATTGTAGCGGATAGCGAAGGCGAAGTAGGCGGCCGTGAGGTAGTACAGGGCCCATCGCAGGGGGCGCGGGGCCCGCTGGTGCAGGCGCCACAGCCCGGCGACGGCCAGGGGAAGGGCGAGGTTGGGGAAGTTGTAGGCGATGTAGCCTGCCCCGCGGGCGATGGGCTTCATCGCGGTCCCCAGGACCGCGCCCTGCCAGCTCTGGCCGAACAGGGCCGAGCGGACGGCGGCGGCCAGGCCCACCTCGCCCGCCTGCTGCACGATCAGCGTGAGGATGAGGCTGCCGCCGACGCCCCATGCGGCGATCATCAGCGGCACGGCCGCCCACGGCAGGCGGCGGCACGCACAAAGATGGATCACCGTCAATCCGTAGGCGGGCAGTGCCAGCAGTGCCAGGTTGTGCGTGGAGAATCCCAGCCCGCTGGCCAGGCCCAGCAGGGCCACCTTGTACAGCGCGGGCCGGTCGATCAGCGACAGCAGCAGGTTCAGTTCCAGCGTGAAGAGGGCCACCAGGATGGCCTGGCTTTCGGCGATGGTCGCCAGCCACCACGTCGTGTGCGCCAGGGCGAAGGCGCCGGCCGCAAACCACGCCGCCCGCGTCTGCCCGGGCGCGAGGCGCCGCACGAGCAAGGCCACGTTGGCCGTGGCGGCCGCGGCGCAGATCGCCGACAGCAGGTTGATCCGGGTGGCCGTCTCGCCCACGGGAACCAGCGAGAATGCCTTGCCCAGAACGATGAGCATCGGATGTGCCAAGGCCAGTCCCAGCCAGCCCTTGACGTCGAAGATCCAGACCCGCCACTGGAAGACCCCGCTATCCTGCCAGGCCGGCCCGTGCTGAACTGTGAGGCAGAACAGAACAGCGGACGCCGCGAAGACGTAACAGAAAAGGCGTCCGGCGGAAGAGCCCGCCGGCGCGGGGGCTACAATAGGCGTTGTGTGTGTCGTGGATGAATGCATCATTGAATAATATAGATCGGCCGTGTCATGGATGAATCTTTGCTTGACTTGACATTCCTGGAGGAAGAGAATTCAACTCCAGGGGGGCGATGGTCGATCCATATTCAGGCAGACTCTCTTTCTATTTGGAATATCAGTGTCGGATATTGAACAAGAAAACACCGAAGTTGATCTGCTCGCAACGAAGCTGACTTCCTTTGAAGCCTTCGTGATGCGGTATCGTCTGCTGGTCAACATTTCGCTGCACGCGTTTGTGTTCGGCGTGGCGCTGCTGATCGCCTACCTCGTCCGGTTCGACGCGGGCGTCCAGGGCTACTGGACGATGCTGACCTGTCCCAACTGCGGCAAGGGCATCACGCCCCCGACGCCCAACTGGTTCTATGAATCGTTCCTGCCCCTGCTGCCGTACTTCATCCTGATGAAGCTCGTCATCTTCGCGCGGATGAAGCTGCTGCGCGGCGGGTGGCAATACTCCAGCATTCGCGACGTCAGCAACATCCTGCTGGCCGCGTGGGTCTTCGTCTTCGTCACGTTCATGCTGATCGTGCTGTTCTCGTACCTGCCCTCGCAGTTCGACCGCCACGTGCCGTACCTCACCGAGTTCTTCGGCCGCAAGTATTCCAAGGGCGTGCTGGTGCTGGATTTCCTGGGCACCGTGTTCCTGGTCTGCGCGGTGCGCCTGGGCTTCCGCATCTACCGCGAGGAGCTGCGGCCGCTGTCGGGCGCCGGCGTCCGGCGCGTGCTGGTGGTGGGGGCCGGCAACGCCGCCGAGGCCATCATCCGCGAAATCCTGCGCATGCGGGTTGAGAAATACCGCGTCGTGGGCCTCGTCGACGACGACCCCTCCAAGCGCGACATCTCCATCCACGGCGTGCCCGTGCTGGGCGCCACGGCCGACATTCGCCGCATCTGCGACGAGAAGAACATCGACGAAATCATCACCGCCATCCCCTCGGCCACGCAGAAGCAGCTTCGCCGCGTGATCGAGGTCTGCAGCGGCACCAAGCTCAAGTTCCAGTCGCTGCCGGGCGTGGGCGACCTCATCGACGGGCGCGTGACGGTCTCGCAGATCCGCCCGGTGGACATCAACGACCTCCTGGGCCGAGAGGCCGTGCAGCTGGACCTCGAGGCGATCGGGCGATTCCTTCACGACCGCCGCGTGCTGGTCACCGGGGCCGGCGGCAGCATCGGCTCGGAAATGTGCCGCCAGATCTGCAAGTTCGGCCCCTCCAAGCTCATCCTGGTCGAGCAGGCCGAGACGCCGCTGTTCGACATCGAGAACGAGCTGCGGGGCTCGCACGGCGACATCGTCATCGTGCCCTGCATCTGCGACATTTACGACCGCGACCGCGTGATGAACATCTGGGACAAGCAGCGGCCGGAGGTCGTCATCCACGCCGCGGCCCACAAGCACGTGCCGCTGATGGAGCACAACCCCTCCGAGGCGGTGAAGAACAACATCCTCGGCACGCGCAACGTCGCCGACGCCTGCTGCCGCTTCGGCTCGGACGAGTTCGTCACGATCTCCACCGACAAGGCCGTCAACCCCTCGTCGATCATGGGCGCTTCCAAGCGCGTCGCGGAGATCTATACGCAGTCGCTCAGCGGCAGCGGCCAGTGCGCCACGAAGTTCAAGACCGTGCGGTTCGGCAACGTGCTGGGCTCGGCCGGTTCGGTCGTGCCCACCTTCCGCCGGCAGATCGCCGCCGGCGGGCCGGTGACCGTGACGCACCCGGAGATGACCCGCTACTTCATGACCATCCCGGAGGCGGCGCAATTGGTGCTTCAGGCGGCCGCCACCGGCGTCGGCGGACAGATCTACCTGCTGGATATGGGCGAGCCCGTGAAGATCGTCGACCTCGCACGCCAGATGATCACGCTGAGCGGCTTCCGCCCCGGCGAAGACATCGACATCCACTTCACCGGCATCCGCCCCGGCGAAAAGCTGTTCGAGGAATTGCGGACGGCGGGCGAGGGCATGGAGCCCACTGTGCACCCAAAGGTCGCGGTCTGGAAGAGCACTCCCGTGGAGTGGAACCGCGTGCTGCAGGCGTTCGGCGCGTTCGAATCGCTGCGGAACTGCAACGACCGCGATGCCGTGATCGCGGCCATCAAGGCGCTCGTGCCCGAGTTCGAGTCCACCGGCATGAAACCGACCGGCGCGGGCCCCAAGGCCCCGACGGCATCTTGATCATCTCCCCAGAGGCCCCATGGAAAACAAACCGATCCCGTTGTCGAACCCGGACATCACGGACGCCGAAATCGCGGCCGTGGTCGATGTTCTCAAGACCGATCGCCTGAGCATCGGGCCTCGCATCGAGGCGTTCGAGCAGGCCGTCGCCGCCCGGGCGGGGCGCCAGTTCGCCATCGGCGTCAACAGCGGCACCAGCGGCCTGCACCTGTGCGTCCGCTCGCTGGGCATCGGCGAGGGCGACGAGGTGATCACCTCGCCGTTCTCCTTCGTGGCCACCACCAACTGCGTGCTGTTCGAGCGGGGCAAGCCCGTCTTCGTGGACATCGATCCCGTGAGCTACAACATGGACCCCGCCGCCATCGAGGCGGCCATCACGCCGCGGACCAAGGCGCTGCTGCCGGTGGAGGTGTTCGGCAACCCCGCTCACTTCGACGCCTACGAGCGCATTGCCCGCAAGCACAACCTGCTGCTGATCGAAGACTGCTGCGAGGCCCTGGGCGGGTCGCTGGGCGGGCGGCCGCTGGGCAACTTCGGCGAGTGCGGCGTGTTCGCCTTCTATCCCAACAAGCAGATCACCACGGGCGAGGGCGGCATGATCGTCACCGACCGCGTGGACATTCGCGACATGTGCCGCTCGCTCCGCAACCAGGGGCGGGCCACCGACGCCTGGCTGTCGCACGCGCGCCTCGGTTTCAACTACCGCCTCAGTGACATCAACGCGGCCGTGGGCGAGACCCAGATGAAGCGCCTCGACGATATCCTCGCCAAGCGCCGCGCCGCCGCCAAGCTCTACAACGAGGCCCTGGCCGACGTGGCCGAGCTTCACCTGCCGCCCATGACCGAGCCCGCCAAGGCGAGCTGGTTCGTCTATGTCGTCCGCCTGGGCGAGCGCTTCACGCTGGCCCAGCGCGACGCGGTGCTGGCCCACCTCCGCCAGGCCGGCGTCGGCTGCAACAACTATTTCGTCCCCATCCATCTCCAGCCCTACATCATGGAGATGCTCGGCACCGCCGCCGGCGATTTCCCCATCACCGAATCCATCGCCAGCCGCACCATCGCGCTGCCTTTCTTCGCCAACCTCACGCCCGAGATCGTCACCCGCGTCAAAAACGTCCTCAAGGACGCCATGGCCAAGGTGTGATAAGGCGCGGTGGCGGCGGCATATGGAGTGCGGCGGCAGAGCCCCAAGCGCAGCGAGGGGCGGCGACGCCGCTTTGGATGCGGCATTACCGACCGTCTATGCTTCCCTTTATGCGGCAGCGAAACCCACAGCGGCATCTTTGCCGCCGCAGTCCGAAATGGATAAGCGCGTCCGGGCTGGCTCAGTGTTCGAGCGTCTACCGCCCGGTCAGCTGATCCAAAGCGGCGTCGTTGCCGCCGCACTCCATATCGGCGCACTCCTTCCCCACTGCGCCCGACAGGATTCGAACCTGTCACCTGCGGTTTAGGAAACCGCCGCTCTATCCTAATGAGCTACGGGCGCGACGTGAGTCACTGTATCCGTTGCGTTCGACAGGGTCAACAGTGGCAAGAGACTAAGGCTCGACCGATGGGGTCAATACTGCAGATGGCCGCAGATGTAAACATGCTTTTGGCCCTAACGGGCCTAAAAGCATGGCACCCGAACAGTGTGCTGGCGGGGATGCGCTCCGGCGCTGTCTCTCGCTACGCATCTTCCCTGGCTACCGGCTACCGCCCACGCCCAGCAAGCCGCGCAGTTGGTCGAGGGTTTCGGCGCGGAACTGGGCGTCGGCTTCGACAAGGGGCGGCGGTTGTTTGTGGACCCGGTCGCCCAGGGCGAGTTGGATGGTGGCCCAGCCGAGGCGGTTGGGGGCGATGAAATCCTTGCCGGGGTTGTCGGCCACGTACGCGAACGCGATGTGCGGCAGGCTCATCTTCCGCGCGAGCAGTTCAAAGGCGTCCGGGGCCGGCTTCCACGCCGGGCGGCCCAGCTCCTCGGTGAAGACCACGGCCTCGAAGAGATCGGCCAGACCGAGGGCGTCCAGCTTCAGCTTCTGCGCGGGGAGGAATCCATCGCTGATGATCCCGAGGCGATACTTCGTCCGCAACTGCCGCAGCAGGTCACGCATGCCCTCGTAGGGCGCGATGGCCGGGCGGTGGCCGCGGTAGGTCTCGATGAGTTCGGCGATGCCGGCCGAGTCGAGCGCCAGGCCGAAATGCTCGTTGAGGGCGTCGAATGCCCCGGCGGCCTTGTCGGTGAGGAAGCGGTTCCAGAGCCAGTCTTCGTATCGCTCGGCCGTGGTGCGTTTGCGGCGAAGGTGCTCGGCGACGGCGGCATATCCGCTGCGGATGTATTGCCGCTCGGGATAGAGCGTGTCGTCGATGTCGAACACGACGGCATGGACGCTGGGGCTGACTTGGTTCATTTATCGCTCACCATTTGGTTTACCTTGCCCGTCACCGCTCGGGCGTCGGCGAACGTCCCCATTCGCCCTGCGGTCTGGAGCCACGGTACCGGGGGGGCCTCGCGTCCTCCCGCATTACCGGAAGAAGGGCGTGTTGAAGCCCGGCAGCGAATCGACCTTCTTGGCCTTGATGAACAGGGCCTCTTCATATCGTAGCATCAGCAAATGGTGCTTGAATGCCCCGAGCTTCGCCGTGACGCGGCGGCCGGTGACCTCCTGCAGCAGGTACAGCGGCAGGTTCGCCCCGGCGGCAATCGACAGCGGCGCGCCGCCGCCGAAGCGGGGATTGATCTCGAAGAATCGCGGCGGCCCTTCGCCCTCCTCGGTCCGCCGGCACTGGCAGCAGAACACGCCCCATAGGTCGCCCAGGTGCGTCGAGAGCTTGATGGCCGACTCGATCAGCGTACGGTCGTTGACCGTCATGCCCTTTTCGACCTCGCCGCTGCGCACGACAAGCCGCTGGCGCGGCACGGCGCACTTCACCTCGCCCTGGCGCGTGCGATAGACGTCGATGGTGAATTCCTGGCCGGGCACGTATTCCTGCAGCAGCATCGGGCCGCTGAATCGCCCGACATGCGCCTCCAACTGCTTATGGTTCTTGATCACCGCCGCCCCGACCCCGGCCGAGCCGCGGATGGGCTTGATGAAGCACGGGTAGAAGGGGGCTTGCAGAAACTCCTTGAGCGTGTGCGTGCCGATGACGGCCAGCCCCGCCTGCTTAATCACCGCGTTGGTGCGGGACTTGTCCATGCACGTGGTCAAGGCGTCAACCGAGCCGATCATCACCGTGCAGCCCAGTTCGGCAAACTGCTCCCGCAGGTGGGCCAGGCACAGCAGGTCCAGGTCGGTCAGCGGCACCAGCAGTTTCACGCGGTACTTCTTGACCGTCTGCAGCAGTCGCATGGCGTATTCAGGCTTGTCCACCGTGGGCACGATCACTCCCACGTCGGCGGCGCACAGGGCGGGCGAGGTGTCGGTGATATCCGTGGCGACGAGGCGCCCCGAGAGCTTCAGCTGGGCCATGCTCTGGCGGAAGGCCCGCAGCAGGGCCACCCGCCGGCCGGCGCACGTGAACAGAATATTGAAGTCGTCTTTACGAGTCAGTTTCCTGCTCCTTGTGACGGCTGTACCGCTTCTCGTAGATCTTATCGGCCGGTCGCACCAGGTTCAGGGCCGTGCGGAAGATGATTTTCGCGTCCAGCCAGAAACTCCGGTGCTCCACGTAGTACAGGTCCATCTCGATCTTCTCTTCGAGCGTGAGGCTCGCGCGGCCGTAGGCCTGGGCGTATCCGGTGAGGCCGGGCCTGACCTTCAGGCGGCCTCGCTGGCGGTCGTCCCACTCCTGGGCCTGCCGCTCGTACAGCGGGCGGGGGCCCACGAGGCTCATGTGTCCGCACAGGATGTTCAGCAGCTGCGGCAGTTCATCGATGCTCGTCTCGCGAAGGAACTTGCCCAGCCGCGTCAGGCGAGGGTCGTCGGCCGAGTGCGGCGAGACTCCGTATGGATCAGTATCGACACGCATCGTGCGAAACTTCAGCATCCTGAAGGGCCTGCCGTCACGCCCGGCGCGCGTCTGGCAGAACAGGGCGGGGCTCCGCGAGCCGATGCGAATGAGCAGGGCGACGACGGCCATCGGCAATGCCAGGACGACCGTCGCCAGCAGGCTCAGGAGGATATCGCAAAGGCGTTTCAACATGCAGGGCTTCCGCGGAGTTTATACGCCCAGGTCGGCCTTGGTGAACAGGGCGGCGAACTTGAAACCGGCATTCTGGACGTTCTCGCGGGCGCCTTCCTGCCGGTCGATGACGAAGACGATCTGCGTGATCGTCGCCCCGGCCTCGACGAGCGTCTTGGCCGCCTCCAGCGCCGCCCCGGCCGTGGTGCCGAGGTCCTCCACCAGAAGCACCTTCTTGCCGGCGACGGGGGCGCCTTCCAGCAGCTTCTTGGTGGCGTAGTCCTTGGCGGCCTTGCGGACGATGGCGAAGGGCTTGCCGCTGGCCAGCGAGGTGGCCGCCGCCAGGGCGACGGCGCCCAGTTCGGGGCCGGCGATCACCTCGGCGCCCTCGGTGTAGGGGACATAAAGCTTGCCGAGCTCGGCCAGGATGTCCGGCTGCGTCTCGAAGAGGTACTTGTCGAAGTAGTACTTGCTCTTCCTGCCGCTTCGCAGCGTGAAATCGCCCTCGAGGTATGCCACCGCCTTGATCCGTGCCGCCAGTTGCGCCCTGTCCACTGTGATCTCCTTCGTACGTACACACGGCCTCTCGGCCGTGCAGGTTGCGGAACGCACGGCCGGATGCCGTGGGCCTGCCCGCGTGCCGGCAGGCAAGCTCACTGGCCAGACGCCCGTGCTACGCCAGGCTGACACGATACCAAGAGCCGGCGACAAAGTGAATCGGTGAATCAGTGAATCAGTGAATCGGAACGTCCAAAGGGTGAAGCAGTGAAGCAGTTGATCAGTGAATCGGTTTGTCGCTGCAGCTATGATACGTGGCAATTGAACTTTGGTAGGTGGGCTTGGCTGGAGACTGTGTCAACGTGAACCCATTCTCATTAGACAAGGCGGTGCTCGCAGTGGCACGCGTGCGAGATCGCCTCTTGCGAGTAACCACGGCTCTCAAGGGCAGCGGCGTTCGGTTTTCGATCACGGATGATTGTGCCGTGGCGCTTTGGGTCTCTCGTGTCGATGAGGCCGCGGTGCGGAACACGCAGGATGTGGACATTCTCATTCGCCGGGACGATCTGGAGGGTGCCAAGGATGCCCTTGAGGCCGCTGGCTTCGTCTACCGGCATGTCGCTGGAATGGACGTGTTTCTTGATGGGCCCGACGCAAAACCGCGCGATGCTGTCCATATCGTCTTCGCAAACGAGAAAGTGCGTCCGCAGGAGCCCATGGCCAACCCGGATGTCACCGATTGCGAGGAGGGGGATCTCTTCTGCGTCCTCTCGCTGGAGGCCTTGGTGCGCATCAAGCTCACCGCCTTCCGCGACAAGGACCGCATGCACTTGCGCGACCTGATCGAGGTCGGCCTCGTCGGCGAGGATTGGCTGACAAGACTGCCCGACGTACTGAACGACCGCCTTCGTACGCTGTTGGAGAATCCCGAGGGGTAGTCATCGCCCGCGTTCTCTTTTGCTTTTTCCCCGTGGGGCGATTAAGCTGGTCGGATTCTATGGCCAAGGCCTCCGATACATCCAAAGCCGGCGAGATCGGCACGTACCGCGATACGATCGAGAGCATCTGGGTGGCGATCATCCTGGCGTTCGTCCTTCGCGCGTTCGTGATCGAGGCGTTCGTCATCCCCACCGGTTCGATGGCGCCGCGCCTGCTGGGCGAGCACTGGGATGTCCGCTGCCCGAGCTGCGGCTATGAATTCGCCTTCGGCAACAACAACGACGCCACCGGCCCCAAGTCACCCGGCTGCCCCAGCTGCCGTTTCCCGTGTCCACCCAACTCCATGCAGGATGTCAGCAGCGGCGACCGCGTGCTGGTGCTGAAGTACCTCTACCAGTTCACCGAGCCGCGTCCATGGGACGTCGTGGTCTTCAAGAACCCGCAGGACAACAGGCAGAACTACATCAAGCGCCTCGTGGGCCTGCCCGGGGAGTGCCTCCAGATCGTGCACGGCGACCTCTTCGTTGCCGTCGACCCCAACAGTGTCCTGGACCCCAATGGCGGCAGCGACCCCAACTGGACCATCCGTCGCAAGGGCGGCGTCCAGGACGTCATGTGGCAGATCGTCTACGACAACGACTATCGCCCCCGCAGCGAATGGCAGGCGGATCCTCGCTGCCCGCGATGGACGCCCGACGACAACGCCGACCGCTGGGACGCCAACGCCCTCGAGGGCCGCGTGCTGGCCTGGAAGGGCGGCCCCGAACCCCAGGCCGTCCGCTTCGGCGTCAGCCCCAAGGCGCTGCGGCTGGACTCGAAGCTCAACAACGTGCTGTTCCATCCGAACTACGGCTACAACTCGCCCAGCCATTTTGGCAACGACGACATCTGCACCGACCTTCGCCTCTCGTGCGTGCTGCGGCCGGGCGATTCCAACGGCGCGGTCACGCTGAAGCTCAGCAGCTTCAACCTCGAGTTCGAGGGCACGGTCCGCAGCGATGGCAACGTCAGCCTCTACATCAAGGGCCTGCCCGAGATGCATGAGCTGACGAAGTCGCGGACGCTGGCCCCGCTGTCGCCAGGGGAAGGCCACACGATCGCCCTGACCAACGTGGACCTGCAGCAGACGCTGTGGGTGGACAATGAACCCGTGCTGCAGATCAGCGACGAAGACTACGGCGTGAATTTCAAATGGGTCACGGCCCGCGTCAATTCGGTTCCCGCTCCATCGGTGTCCATCGAGGCCAGCGGCGGGGCGCTGGAACTGTGGCACGTGAGGCTCGAACGGGATGAGTTCTACACCCAGACGACGCAGAACCCGGCCTCTGATCCCACCGATCCCTCGAAAGCGGTCTTCAGGACCTCGCTGGGCAACTATGCCCGTGACGTCGAGGCCAACGCGCCGGCGGGGGACATCCGCCACCGTCCTGCCGGGCCGGGCAAGCCGGGCTGGGGCACGTTCGGCACTCCGATCTATCTGCTCAAGGACGCCGCAAACCCCGACTTGGACGAGTTCTTCATGCTCGGCGACAACAGCCCCAGCAGCCTTGACGGCCGAAGCTGGGTCCTGGCCGCCCCGTCGCTGAGGCTGTACAACGACGGCAAGTTTCAGTATCAGTTGGGCACCGTTCCCCGTTACAATCTGATCGGCCGGGCACTGTTCGTGTACTGGCCGTCGGGCTTCCGCATCCCGGGCCTGCGTGGGTTGCCGATCATCCCCAACGTCGGCCGGATGCGGTTGATACGGTAGCGGCGCAGTGTGACTGCCAACGGCTTATGCACAGTCGGGCATAGATGCCAGCCTTTTCAATGCCTTGCGATGGCGCAGTGCCCGGGCCGGGACAATAGCCTAGCTGCGAGTGCCGCCTGCCCCTATGTCTTGTTAGGTGAGTTGTAAGCGATTGATGCTCCGCGGGTTGTATCCGACTTAAGCGTGCAAGGCCACGTGTACGGCACTGCCCGTGATGCCCGGAAAGACGCCCTTGGCTCGGGAAAAACCCCGACAACGGCCCGCGGGACTGCACGCAAGGCCGGTTATCTACAGGTTATTCACATGATGGAACATCCAATATGATTCTGCTTGAGGCGCGAGACATGGTGAAGCGGTACGGCGGAAGAACCGTCGTGGACCGCGTTTCGATCACCGTGAATCAGGGCGAGATCGTCGGCCTGCTGGGCCGCAACGGCGCCGGCAAGACCACCACCTTCCGCATGACCATCGGCATGATCACCCCCGATGGCGGCACGGTGGTCTTCGACGGCGTGGACGTGTCGCGGATGCCCATGTTCAAGCGGGCCCGCCGCGGCATGGGCTACCTCTCGCAGGAGCCCAGCATCTTCCACCGCCTCACCGTGCGCCAGAACCTCCTGGCCATCCTCGAAACGATGAAGCTCTCCCGCCACGCCCGCAACGAGCGGTGCGAGCAACTGCTCTCGCAGTTCGGCCTCTCGCACGTGGGGGGGCAGATGGCCCGCACGCTCTCCGGCGGCGAGCGCCGCAAGCTGGAGATCGCCCGCGCTCTGGTCACCAACCCCACGATGATGCTGCTGGACGAGCCCTTCTCCGGCGTCGACCCCATTGCCGTCGAGGACCTGCAGCGCGAGATCCGCGGCCTTAAGGACCGCGGCATCAGCGTCCTTCTGACCGACCACAATGTCCGCGAGACGCTCTCGGTGACCGACCGGTCGTACATCATCGACAACGGCAAGGTCCTCCGCGAAGGTTCGCCCCGCGACCTGGTCAGCGATGAGCTCGTCCGCAAGACCTACCTCGGCCACACGTTCCGCGGCGACGAATTCGGCACGTAGTTCAGAGGAATCGCCCCGGAATATCGAACGGCGAAACCAGAAGTGCATATTCGCCTTCTTTCTTCGACATTCTGAGCTCATCATTCTGCAGTTCTGCCGTTCGCTGTTTCTTCTTCGCTCCCGCCGGCCTGGGCTTGGCGGCCGGAGGCAGGAAGGCCGTCACCAGCAACCCCAACCTGATCCGACAGAGAGAGAGTTCGCATGGACGAGCAGTTCCTGGAAACGTGGCAGAATCCGACGGCGCCGTTTCGCTGCGGGCCGTTCTGGTCGTGGAATGGCCGCCTGGAGATCCCCCGACTCGAGCGCGCCATCGAAGAGATGAAGCAGGCGGGGATGGGCGGCTTCTTCATGCACAGCCGCTATGGCCTCAAGACCCCGTACCTCTCGGCCGAGTGGTTCCAGTGCGTTTCCGCCTGCATCGAGAAGGCGCGGCAACTGGGCATGAAGGCCTACCTGTACGATGAGGATCGCTGGCCGTCGGGCTTTGCCGGCGGGCTGGTGACACGGCAGAACCCCGGCTACCGGATGCTCGAACTGGTGGCCACGCCCGGCAAGGCTGACGCCCAGGCCGTCGACCACCTCGCCACCTTCGCCGTGGAATTGGACGGCAACCGGCAGCTCAAGTCGTACCGCCGCGCCGCGGATGCTTCGGCCGCGGACGCATTCTCCTTCGACGCCGTGCCGCTGCCGGACATCGGCTGGTTCAACGGCGCCACCTACCTCGACGTCATGAACCCCGACGCGGTGGCCGAGTTCATCCGCCTTACGCACCAGGCGTACGCCGATCGCTATGGCAAGGATTTCGGCGACCTCATCCCCGCGATCTTCTTCGACGAGCCCAATTACGGCGCGATCCAGCTCTGGCAGAGCCCCCAGCACCTGGCCGTCACGTGGTCGCACCAACTGCCGCAGCAGTTCAAGAGCCGCCGCGGCTATGATCTTCTCGACCGCCTGCCGGAGGTGTTTTTCGCCTCGCCCGCGGGGCAATTCTCCAAGGTCCGCTACGACTACTATCGCACGGTGACCGAACTGTTCGTCGAGAGCTTCACCCAGCAGATCGGCCGGTGGTGCGGAGATCACCGCATCGCCCTCACCGGGCACATGCTGGAGGAGCCCACGCTCATCAGCCAGGCCGCCCGCATCGGCGCCGCCATGCCGCACTACGAGCACATGCAGTGGCCGGGCATCGACATCCTCACCGATCAGACGTCGGAGCTCTCGACGGCAAAGCAGTGCAGTTCGGTGGCCGCTCAACTGGGCAAGCCGCGCGTGCTGAGCGAACTGTACGCCGCCACCGGCTGGGATTGGCCGCTGGAGGGGCACAAGTTCCAGGGCGACTGGCAGTTCGCCTGCGGCGTCAACTTCCGCTGTCCGCACCTGACGCACTACAGCCTGGCCGGCGGGGCGAAGCGAGATTATCCCGCCAGCATCTTCACTCACAGCCCGTGGTGGAAGTACTACCGCGTGGTGGAGGAGTATTTCGGGCGGCTGAGTTTTATGCTCACGCAGGGCAGGCCCCTCCGCGACGTGCTGGTGATTCACCCGATCGAAAGCGCCTGGGGCCTGATGGGTCCGGAGGTGGGGGAGAAGGACTCGACGATCAACCGGCTTGACCGCCAGTTGCAGTCCCTCGTGCGGGCACTGTCGTGCTCTCATTACGATTGGGACTACGCCGATGAGTCGATGCTCGAGCGGCATGGCAGCGTGGCCGCCGGCGCCTTCGCCGTCGGTCAGATGAGCTATCAGCTGGTCATCGTCCCGCCGTGCGTGACGCTGCGGGCCAACACCGTGGCGCTGCTGGGCAGGTTCCTTGCCGGCGGCGGCAGGGTGCTGCTCGCCGGGCAACAGCCTTCGATGATCGCTGCGCAGCCGAGCGACGAGATCCAGCGGGCACTCTCCGGCGCCGGTTCGTGCGAGGCCGAGGGCCCGGCCGTGGTCGCGGCGGTGGAGGCAGCTTTGCCCCGGCGCATCGCAATCACCCAAGACGGCCGCGAGTGCGAGGCGGTGTGGCACATGCTGCGGGCCGCCGAGACGGGGCAGGTGCTGTTCGTGCAGTCGCACGACCGTGCGGTGGTCCTGCGACTACACGTTTCCGTCACCGGCCATGGGCCCGTGGCGCTGTGGGACGCCTGCAGCGGCGAACGAACCCGCATCGGGTCCGTGCAGGCGGGCGAGCGAGTCGAGTTCGACCTGTCGCTGCCGCCAACGGGGTCCGCCCTGATCACGCTGGGCCAGGATGTCCAGGCCTGCACGCCCGCTCCCCGCACGCTGCAAAGCGAGCAGGCGGCCGAAGGTCCTTACCGCATTGAGCTCACCGAGCCCAACACGCTGCCGCTGGACTTCTGCCGCTATCGCATCGGCGAGGCAGCCTGGAGCGGCTGGGTGCCGTCGATCCGGGCGGACAACGCCGTCCGCCGACACTTCGGCCTCCACCCGCGGAACGACGGCATGCACCAGCCGTGGTATCTGTACGCCACCGGCGTTGTCGACCTCACGCCGCGAGGCCGCTGCCAGATTCAGCGCACCTTCCACGTCTCCAACCTGCCGCCGCAATGCCTCCTGGCCCTGGAGCAGCCGGAGAACTACACCATCACCCTCAACGGCAAGCCGGTCGCCGCCGCGGCCAGCGGCCATTGGGTGGATGAGGACATCAAGACGATCGACATCACGCCGCTGCTGCGGACTGGCGAGAACGAGCTGCTCTTCGATTTCAACTACCGCGCCGACATGGAGCTCGAGGACATGTACCTGGCGGGCGACTTCGGCGTGGGCCTGCGCGACGCGACCAAGGGCCGCGTCCGCGATAATCTGACGATGATGCCGGCCACGACGCGGCTGTCGACGGGGTCGTGGGTGGGCCAGGGGCTGGACTTCTACGGCGGGTCGGTGCTCTACCGGATGAGCGTGAGCAAGCCCCTCAGCGGACGCCTGGTTGTCAGCCTGCCCGGCGTTGCGTGCACGGTCGCCGCCGTCATCGTCGGCGAAAAGGCGTTCCCCATGCCCTGGCGCCCCTTCGAGGCCGACATCACCGACGCACTGTCGCCGGGCGAGAATGAGATCGCGGTCGAGGTCGTCGGTGGCCGCAAGAACATCCTCGGGCCCCTTCACGTGCCGTGGCAGGCATGGACGGGCCCCGGCGAATTCGACCCCGGCAACGGCAAGTGGCGGGGCGAATACCTGCTGACGGACCACGGCCTAACGCTTCCCGTGAGGGTGAAGGTGATGAAATAGCAGCCAGGGAGATCGCATGTAGAGTGGCGCGGGCGTCACGCCCGCGAGTGCCGAGGGCGTCTCGCCCTCGGAATGTGTGGTTTCCGCGGCCGGGACGGCCGCGGCACTCGCGGGCAAGATGCCCGCGCCACTGGCAAAGCCGCACATGCGATTGCCCTGAAATAGCAGCTTCTTCGCTTGCATGCGACTGGATGGGATAGGTAAAATACGCAGACTTTGCGGCCCATGGATGGGCGGTGCAGGACGAAGGATTGAGGCTTGAGCGCGAGACTCATCAGTATTGTTGGCCCACCGGCAGCGGGCAAAACGACCTTGGCCACACTTCTCTGCCAGGATCTGCCGGGCCGGTTCATCCGTGAGGATTGGGACCATAACCCCTATCTTGCCGACTCTTACAGCGGCCAGGCCAGCACGCGTCTGCCCAGCCAGGTGTTCTTCCTCCAGTCGCGTGCAAGACAGCTGGCCGCCGAGACTTGGCCGCAGGACGGCACCTTCGTCAGCGACTACGGGTTCTGCCAGGATCGCATTTTCGCCCGCCAGCGGCTGGACGATGCCGACTTTAGAACGTATGAATCCCTCGCCGCCTCTGTGGCGCAGGCCGTGCATGCGCCGGATGTGATCGTACACCTCGATGCCGGGGTGGACACGCTGCTGGAGCGGATTCGCCTGCGGGCGCGGGACTTCGAGTCGGTGATGGACGAGGCCTTTCTGGCGGCGATGAGGCAGGAGTACTGCCGCGTGGTCGCCGGCGCGCGTTGCCCCGTGGTTGCGGTGGACGCCGGGGCCGAGGATTTCCGCCAGCCCGCCGTGCGCCGGACGCTCGTCGCCCGCGTGCGGGCGGCGTTGGCGAGTTGATGACGCTGTGAGGTGGCCCGGCCGGCCGGGACCCTCAGTACCCATGGATCGGGAACGGAAGAGCTATGGAAGTCGTAACAAAGATTTCTGACGTGCGGCGCCTGGTGTCCAGGGCGCGGAATTCGGGCAAGACCATCGGGTTTGTGCCCACGATGGGCGCCCTGCACGCCGGGCACGGCAGCTTGGTCGAGCAGGCCCGCGAGGCCACCGACTTTGTCGTCGTCAGCATCTTCGTCAACCCCATCCAGTTCGGCCCCAGCGAAGACTTCGGCAAGTACCCCCGCACGCCGCAGGCCGACGAGGACCTCTGCCGCCGCGCCGGGGCCAAGCTGATCTTCATGCCCTCGGTGGAGGAAATGTACCCCGCCGGCGATGTGCTCACCCGCGTGAGCGTGCAGGGCCTCGACCAGCACCTCTGCGGGGCCGATCGCCCCGGGCACTTCACGGGTGTGTGCACGGTGGTGGCCAAGCTGTTCAACATCGTGCAGCCGGACCAGGCGTTCTTCGGGGCCAAGGATTTCCAGCAGACGGTGGTGATCCGCCGCATGGTGGCGGACCTGGACATTCCCGTCCGCGTCGTCGTCTGCCCGACCGTCCGCGAGGCGGACGGGCTGGCGATGTCCAGCCGCAACGCGTACCTCGCGCCCGCCGAGCGGGCGCAGGCACCGGCGTTGTACGAATCCCTGCAGGCGGCGGCGGCCGCAATCGCCGAGCGCCGGCCGCCGGCGGCCGAGGTGTCTGAACTGATCCAGTCTCACCTGGCCCGGCGAGCGCCGGCGGGGGAGATAAATTATATAAAAATCACCGATCCTGCGACGTTGGCGGACGTACAAGCAACAACCACGTCGGTTTTGATCGCGGTCGCAGTAAGGATCGGCCGGGCACGTTTGATCGACAACATCCTGGTGAACGGTTAGCGGAAGTTGCCCTTTCATCGCCAAACCGCCGGGTTTTTCAGAAGGTCGATAAGGAAGGACTAATAGCGATGTTCCTGAAGGCGTTGCGCGCCAAGATTCACCGGGCCACTGTCACCGAGGCCGACCTCGATTACATCGGCTCGATCACCATTGACGAAGACCTCATGGACGCCGTCGGCATGCTGGCCGGCGAGTTTGTGCTGGTGGCCGACCTGGCCGACGGGGCGAGGTTCGAGACCTACGTCGTCGCAGGGCCCCGGGGCAGCGGCACGGTCTGCGTGAACGGCGCGGCCGCGCGGCTGGTTCACGTCGGCGACCGCCTCATCATCATGGGGCACGCCTACGTCACCCCCGAGGAAATGAAGAAGCTCCAACCCAACGTCGTTCTGGTCGACGATAAGAATCACGTCGTAAAGAAGCTGTAGGCAAGGTTCAACACCCGATGCAGCAGATCATCATGGACTTCGGCTTCCTGAGACTCTTCGGCGGCGAGATCGCCCTGAGGGTCTACGGCTATGGGCTGATGCTCGTGCTGGGCTTCCTGTGCGGGATTTACCTGGCCCAGTGGCGGGCGCGGCGGACGGGGGAGAACCCTGACGCGGTGATGGCCTGCGGCATCCTGTCACTCATCGGCGGCGTGATCGGGGCGAGAGCCGCCTTCGTCATCGAGAAATGGCAGGATTTTGCCAAGGCTCCCAACACGATGGCGGCGGTGCTCGATGTCTCCTCCGGCGGGCTGATCTTCTTTGGCGGCATCGCCGGGGCCATCGTGCTCGTGGTGGCCTATCTCCTCATCAAACGATTGTCAATCCGTAGATATCTCGATCTCATCGCCGTCAGCCTGATGATCGGCCTGGCGTTCGGCCGGGCGGGCTGCCTGCTCAATGGCTGCTGCTTCGGCGGCCCCGCCGAAAGCTCGTGGGCCCTGAGCACCCAGTTCCCCATGTACTCCCAGCCGCTGGTCAAGACCGACGGCAGCCCCGGCCCGTTCTCCAGCGGGACCGAGGCGACCTCGCCCGTGTTCGCCCATCAGCTCAAGAACCACCTGTTCCCGCCCGGCTATGTCGATGACCGCCTGATGTGCATCGGCGTACAGGGCGCTCACCCGCACTCGCCGCGGTTCCTCCACGGGCCCTTGTCGGGCGACCAGCTGGCGGTGATGTTCGGCGGCACGGAGGACGCTCGCCGCTTGTTCGAGCAGATGGCCGATGACGACGGGATGGTCAACTACGATCGGTGGAACAGGGCGCTGGCGGCCGGCGGCGGTTTCCTCCGCGGCAGCGAGATGTGGGACGACGCGATGCGATTCCGCTGCGCCGAGTGCAGCGCCTCGGGCGGGCAGATCGATTTTGACGATGCGTGGGCGTACCTCCAGGCACGCAAGCACATGCTGTTGCAGAAGTTCGGCACTTCGCCCGATGGGGCATTGACGGCGGAGCAATACCAGAAAGCCAACGCTTATCTGCAGGAAGATTTGTACTCGCTGGCGGCGAAAACCAAGAGTCTGCCGGTGAAGCCGTCGCAGGCCATCGCCATCGTTAATGCCTTGCTCCTGGCAGGGTTACTGATGATGTACTACCGTCTGCGGCGCCGGGATGGGAAGGTGTTTGCCTTACTATTGGTGCTTTATCCGATCACGAGGTTCATCCTCGAGGCTATTCGTGACGATAATAAACATAATCTGGCGAATCTGGTACTGACGCATAACCAGGTCACGTCAGCGGTCGTAGTCGTAGTAGGTATCGTAATGTGGCTTGGTCTGCGAAGGTTGCCGGCATCGGCAGGGCCGATCTGGTCGCAGCGCCAGGCATAGACCGAACTGGGTAGTTTTAATGGACGCCTGCATGCCGGCAAGCAGGGCAGGAAACATGGTAATCACTGAAAGGATCGTTGAGATGAAGAAGCTATTGGCAATGGTGATGGGAATGACTGTAGCCTTCGGCTCGGTCGCAGTTCAGGCGCAAGGGACCGCCAAGGCTCCCCCGGCCGCCCCGGCGGCAGCAGCAGGTCTGGAAGGCACAGGCAAGATTCTGGCCGACATTTCCGCCAAGGCCGCCAGCGGCCTGGCCATGATCCAGATCACCATCAAGGATGACATTTTCGGTTCGGGCAATATCGCCGGCATGGCCATCGTCAAGAGCGTGCAGGATGGCAAGGCCACGCTGATCACCATGATTCTGGACCCCCGCGTCCAGAAGTCGATGGTCGGCGAGATCTACGTGATCGCCCCCGGTCACGCAGACAAGCCGATCAAGGCGACCTTCCTGGGCATCGACCCCGAGAGCTCGATCGCTTACATCGAGACGATCGCCGATGCCAACGTCAAGGTTGACTGGAAGCCGATCACGTTCGCGGCCAAGAGCGACCTGATCGTGGGCAAGCAGGTCTTCGCGGCCGGTTTGCTGGACCCGACGCTGGGCTTCGCCCCGTACGTCGGCACCGCCTACGTTTCGTCCCTGCTCCGCGTCCCCGGCGACCTGGTCTACGTCACCGGCGGCACCCTGACGGCGATCGGCTCGCCGGTGTTCAACGCCAATGGCGAGGCCATCGGCATCGTTCAGCAGCAGCTGCCCTCGTCCGTCGAGATCATGGGCGGCCGTGGTCAGGGCAAGGCCAATGTCGGCATGCGTTCGTCGCAGGAAACGCAGTACTTCGTCCCGGTTGAGGAGTTCGGTGCGGCCCTGCAGGGCCCGCCCCAGGCCGAGAAGCGCCTGCCGTGGATCGGCGTTCTGAACTTCACCACCCTGCCCGCCGGCGCCGGCGACCTGCTGAAGCTCGGCACCCCGGCCGTCATGGTTGGCAAGGTCATCCCGGGCACCCCGGCCGACGCCAAGGGCCAGGGCCTCAAGGACGGCGATTTCATCACCAAGATCAACGGCAAGGAACTGACCAAGCTGGCCACCCCGGAACTGACGATGTTGAACTTCGTTCGTCAGCTCATGCGGACCCCCATCGGCGAGAAGGTCAAGCTGACCTACGTCCGTGGCGCCACCGAGGCCCGTGAGATCGAAGTCGTCGCCGAGGCCACCCCCAAGCGTCCTGACGAAGCCCCCCGCGCGTTCGCCAAGCGTCTGGGCCTGATCGTTCGCGAGAAGGTCGAATTGGACAAGTACATGGACAACAGCCCCACGGGCACCCAGGCCGGCCTGTATGTCGTCGGCACGGTCAATGGTGGCCCGGCCGCCATCTCCGGCATCAAGACCGACCCGCAGCCTGACCTCGTGGTCCAGGTTGACGGCAAGCCCGTCACCACGAAGGACGAGTTCGAGAAGGCCGTTGAGGGCAAGCTCGCCACGTTGCGCGCCGGCGAGGCCATCACGGTCGTCGTTCGTCGCGGTGACTCGAACCAGAGCATCTCGATCGTTCCGGCCGCTGAGACGCGGTAATTGCGCTAGAATGTCCGGCACTTGCCGGGGCAATCAATGAACAAGGCGGTTCTTTGTCTGAGTATCTGGTGTTGGGCGGCGGCCGCTTACGCACAGGACAATCCTGGCGTAGCGGCTTCCGCTCCCACCGAGACGCAGAAGCTGGCCGCTGCCAGCCTCGTCAAGTCCGCACAATCGCTGGTTTACGACACCCACCAGACGCCCGCACGAGCCGGGCGCCTGGTGGTGTTGTCTAAATACGCCGACCGCCTCGATCCGTGCTCGCCCGTGATCAACGCCCTCCTGGCCGGGATCTACCAGAGCCAGGACAAGCCCGCCGAAACCGCCCGCGCCCTGGGCGTCTGCCTTCAGAACAGCGGCCAGGACTATCTGCTGGCCCTGCGATGGATCCGCCTGAGCCTCGACACGCTGCAAAATGCCTCACTCCGAATCCAATTCCTCTCCGGCCTGGCCCAGCGCAAGGATCTCAGCGATGCGATCCGCGCCGAGGCCCTGGTGAACCTCGCCCGCGTCCTCAAGGGGCAGGGGGAGGAGATTCCGCACCGGCATGCCTACGAAGAGGCCCTTCGCCTGGACCCGTACAATCCCGCGGCCGTCAACGGGGTGCTGGCGTTCAAGAGCGATCCCACGCCCGTCGACCGCATCGGCGGGATGCTGGCCATCCTTCGCGGCAACCCGCGAAACACCGAACTTGCCATGGCCCCGGCAGCCCTGCTGGGTGAACTTGGCCTTCATGCCAACGCCCTGACGTTCTATGACTACGTCTGGGAACTGGCGGGGCAGGGCAACGACCCCGAGGCCGCCCAGGCCCCCCTGATCCTGCCTTACTGCAACGCTCTGCTGGACGCCGGCCAATTCCGCAAGGCGTCGGTCATCCTCAAGCCCGCCCTCGACCGCGCGTCCGGCAGTGCCGATCTGCGGTCGCTGCTGATCGAGACCTACCGCGGCATGGGCGAGGAGTCCAAGAGCAAAGAGCTGATCGCCGACATGGAATCCACGCTGAAGAACCGCGAGAGCGGCTCGACCACGGCGCCGACGCTGGCCTACAATCGCGATCTTGCGTGGTTCTATCTGCTCACGATGCCCAAGCCCAAGGAGGCCCTGGCCCTGGCCCGCGAGGCCTTCCGGCAGGAGCCGGACGACCCGGTGATCCAGCGGATCCTGGGCGTGGCTGAACTGGGCAGCGAGAAGGCCGCCGACGGCGAGAAGAGGCTCGTGCCCCTGGCGCGGGGCGACGTGTACGCCGCGCTGTTCCTCGCCCGCTATTACCTGGATCACAACAACGTCGCCCGCGGGCGACAGGTCCTGCTGCAGGGCGCCACCATCAGTCGCAGCGGCCCGGCCTATCGCCAGCTGGCCGCGATGGCGGCCAAGTACGCCGTGGAACTGCCCCCCTTGAAGGGTTCTGCCGAGGCCCGGCAACTGGTGGAGCAGTTCGATATGCGGTACCTGGAACTGGGGCTGGCCCCGGAGAAGTTCATCAAGCTCGAGCTCAAGGCGGTCAAGGACCGCGTCCTGCCGTGCGAGCCGGTGGAGATTCGCGTGGTGCTGTCGAACGTTGGCGCCATCGATCTGCCGCTGGGGGAGTGGGGAATCGTCGATCCGCAGATGAGCCTCTCGGTCATGCTGCCGGGCGTCAAGGACGCCTTCGTCAATCTGCCCATCGGCGACTGGCCGGCCCCGCGGTATCTCGCCCCGGGGCAGAGCATCCAGACCACCATCGACATCAACACCGGCGAGGTGCAGGATTTCCTCTCCAGCCGTCCGGTGGAGGACCTGCGCGTGGTGGTCAGCGGCGTGCTCAACCCGGTGCAATATGGCGAGAAGTTTTACAGCTCGCTGCCCAAGGTGGCCATCACGCCGGCGACGATCATCCGTACGAACCTGCTGAACGACTTCAACCCCGACAAGCTCGAGGACTGGAAGCAGGCCTATGAGCAGACGCTGGGCGTGATGCTGCACAACCTGCGCCACGGCACGGAGGCGCAGAAGATGCTCACCGCCCGCCAGATATCTTCGCTGCTGCTGATGGCCAGCCGCTGGGAGCAGAATCGCCTGGAGATCCAGCGCCCGCTGACGACCGTGATCTCGCGCCCCGTGCTGCTGTCGATGATGCGCGAGGCCATGAAGGACCGTCAGCCCGTCGTGCGGGCACAGATGCTCGCGGCCATGCAGGACGTGCCCTTGACCGATAAGGCACTGTCCCTGCTCGCCGACTGGGTGCAGGACCCTTCGCCGCTGGTGCGCATGCGCATGGCCGAGTTGCTGGGGGCCAGCGGGCTTCCCGGCCAATCGCCGGTTCTGGAATTCCTCGCCAGCGACGCCGATGAGAACGTCCGCGCCATGGCGTCGCTTTTCCTCAAGCCCAAGAAGAAGTAGCCGTAGCCGGTCACGGAACGCTCAGCTCTCGCTGCCTTTGGCCACTGGCCCAACAACGGGCCAGATGCGAGGATCCAGGATTCACGTCAATACTCGTTGAAAATTCTGTGCCGGATTTGGATTCCTCGATGGCCAGGGCTACTATTCATTAAGCCGAAGCAGAAAGCACAAGTCCGAAAGCCAGGCAAAGAGGTGAAAAAGCCTGGGGCGTGAGGACAAAAAGATCGATGTCAACGAAGCCGAGGTTTGAAGGCTGGAGATCGAAAGATCAAAGGCGGTAAAACCGAGGCCCCAAAAGACAAAAGTCGAAACGCCACCTCAAAAGAAGTACTTTCTGCTCCGACTGTGTTTTTGCGCACATCGCGTGGCGGCCGCCCACTCCCTAGAACGCCACGAAGCTCGCCCCCAGCAGGATCAGGACGATCGCGCCGGCGAATTCCGCGCGACGGCCGAAGGCTTGCCCCAGGCGGCGGCCGACGATCACGCCGAACAGCGACATGGCCGCGGCGACGACCCCGATGATGACGCTGGCGATCCAGATGCCCGCGCCCTCGGCCGCAGCGCCCCGGACGTCGACGCCCAGGGCGAAGCCGGCCACCAGGGCGTCGATGCTTGTCGCCACCGACAGGACCACCAGCGACCACCCCCGGGTGGGATCCTTGGGGTGCATGTGCAGTTGGTGTTCGATGGCGTGTTCCGCGCCCTCGGCCGCGCCGCCGGGATGCGATTTGATGGCTTCGTACAGCATCTTGGCGCCGATGCCGATGACCAGGACCGCCGCGATGTACTTGCCCACGCCGGCGATGTACCTCGCCAGTTCCTGCCCCGCCAGCCAGCCCAGGATGGGCATGAAGAACTGGAAGAGCCCCATGTGGAACGAGAGGCGGAACTTCTGACGGGCTCCGTGCCATTTGACGCCGATGGACGCACAGACGCTCATGGCGTCCATGCCCAGTCCGACGGCCAGTGCGGCTATGTCATGATAATGCACGCGATCAATCCGCTTTCGGCGTCCAGTGATCTCACAGGTCGAAGATCTTGCCGGGGTTGAGGATGTTGTTGGGGTCCAGGCCCTGCTTGATGGCCTTCATCATCGTGATGAAGCTGTCCTGGCAGACCAGCGGCATGTACTTCTTGCGCTTGTGGCCGATGCCGTGCTCGCCGGAGATCGTGCCGCCCAGGTCCTTGGTCAGCTTGTACAGGTCCACGAGGATGCCCCCGAGCTTCTCGTGCCACTGGTCCATCGTCCACTGGGGGTTCATCACGGGCGTGGCGTGCAGGTTGCCGTCGCCGGCGTGGCCGTAGCAGGGGATGGGGCAATCCCACTTGGTCGACAGTTCCTGCAGGCCCGCGACCATCTTGGGGATCGACGCGATTGGCACGACGATGTCCTCGAGGCTCTGGTGAGGCGAGAAGACCTTGAAGGCCTCGGCGATGTTGCGGCGGACCTTCCAGATTCGCTGGCTGGTGGTGTAGTTGTCGGCCACGTACACTTCCATGGCCGCGGCGGCCAGGCACATCTCGCCGATGGCCTCGTACTCGCGCTCGACCTGCTCGGCATCGGCGCCGTCGACGGTGATCAGCAGCATCGCGCCCGCCTGGCGGTAGGGGATCGACTCGTTGAGGTACTCGCACGCCGCACGGAAGGCCGACTGGTCCATGAATTCGATGGCCGTCGGGATGACGCCGCCGGTCATGATCTTCGGCACGGCCGCGATCGCGTCGTCGGCGGTCTTGAACAGCACCAGCAGGTCGACGTTGGCCTTGGGCAGGG
>CAZTVF010000033.1:0-45443 GCA_964616985.1 uncultured Planctomycetaceae bacterium | reverse complement strand
ATTCAGGCTCCAATGTCACTTGTTATTTATGCATCTCAGATTTGAATCTGCGTTATTGTAAACGCCAAGGCAAGAATGAGTATCTGCTTCGATGGGCTCTCAAGTCTGCCCAACGCGGACGAGGCCGAGAAAACCGCAACCACACTGATTGGTGTTCTTCTCTCAGAGAGCCCGGACGATCTCTCGGTGGTTCCCGAATCGACCTTCGGTGAAATCGCCAAAGTTGACACTTTCCTGGTCGAAAGTCAGCTTTCAATTGGCTCTGCTTCATACGACCTGACGGACGCTGAACGGATCTTCATAAAGGTCTTTGAGCATGAGGCAGCCGAATATCGGAACCGAGTAAAGAGGACCTGGAGCGGCATGGTGAGTAGGCTGGAGGCGAAGGCACGGGAAGCCAGGCAGGCCGCCCCAGCGACGCCGATGGGCGGGCCGGCCGGGGAGGCCAAGGCGGAGACTAAAGAGCAACCGCCCACCGACAGCGACTTGGTCGCGCCAGGTGGAGCCATTCCCGATGACTCCACGTTGTCGGCGGACAGTCTTGCGGAGCTGTTCAAAGTTGACAAGGAGGCCCTTCGCAAACGGTTGGCCCGATTACGTGGGAAGGATCATACTTGTTTCATCGAAGTTGCCGACCGCACTTCGACGGAACCGCAATTCCTCTACAAGGTGGGCAAGGTCCGACCTGTTGTTGAGGCGTTGCGGGCGTCCGGCAGTGCGTCCGGCAACCGTCCGGCAGAGAAAAATTAGCAGCGGAATTGCGGGGGTCTAGTGCATTTCCTGCGTCCGACAAACGGGCGGCTTCAACATGGGAAGTGTCCACGCCTCAATAATCGCCGGCATGAAGATCAACAAACTTTCAGGCCGCGAACTTCGGCGCGCTCTTCGAGCGACCGAACGGGCCGCCGGGCCAGACTCCCAGGAAGCCAAGGTGCTGTCCCGGGAACTGGCGCGTCGGCGAAACCTTTCCCGCAAAAACCAATCCAGGCAGGAGGCCCGCCATGACTGAAGACCATGCCGCCGCCTCGCTGCCGCCGGACGCCCAGGTCCTTGCGCCAGTCTTGGGGCTGAGGCCCAAGGACGCGGCCCGGGCGTTGGGAATCTCGCCCCGCAAGCTTTGGGAACTGACCAACGCCGGCCGAATTCCCTGTGTTCGGCTGGGCAGTGCGGTCGTCTACCCGGTGGACGTTCTGCGGGCTTGGCTGGCCGCCCAGGCCAAAGGCGGGGAGGGGCGGACATGAGCAACCCTGACCCCGTTCAAAACGTGCTGGACCGGCTGGAAGGCGTGAAGCAAGCCGGCGACGGCCAATACATGGCCCGCTGTCCTGCCCACGATGACGCGCGAGCAAGCTTGAGCGTCGGCAGGGGCAAGGACGGCCGGGCGCTGGTGCATTGCCAAGCCGGTTGCGCCCGGGGCGACGTGCTCCAGGCCATTGGCTTGAACGATAGCGACTTGTTCCCGCCCGACGCCGCCGGCAAGCTCGCGCCGCGGCGGCCAAAGCCGCCTCTCCTGCCGCCGGCGGCGGCCAAGCGGATCGTGACAGCCTACCCGTATCGCAGCGCAGCCGGCAAAGTGCTGTATGAAGTCGTGCGATATGAGCCGAAGGACTTCCGCCAGCGCCGGCCCGATGGCAAGGACTGGACGTGGAACATGAACGGCGTGCCCCGCGTGCTGTACCGCCTGCCCGAACTGCTGGCGGCCGACGGGAACGCCTGGGTCTTCATCGTCGAGGGCGAGAAGGATGCTGACAGCCTGACCGCCCTTGGCCTTATCGCTACGACCAACCCCGGCGGGGCGGGCAAGTGGGGCAAGATGGCCGACGATTCGGCGCTGCACGGCCGGCGGGTGGCGATCATCCCCGACAAGGACAAGCCAGATGCCAAGGGGCGAGTGACCGGCATGGACCACGCCCAGAACGTGGCCGCCTGCCTTCATGGCAAAGCCGCCGTCGTCAAGATCATCGACTTGCCCGACATGCCGCCCAAGGACGACGGCAGGCCCCGCAAGGATGTTTCCGATTGGATTGAATGGCTGGATGGAAAGACGGCCGAGGACCTGGCCGCCGCGCTGGTCGGCATGGCCGAGGCCGCCCAGGAATGGACGGCGGCACCGGTGAAGTCCTTGGAGAGCGAGCCCGTTACTGTCTGTCTGGCCGATGTCACGCCAACACCGGTGAAGTGGTTCTGGCCCTCGCGTATCGCGCTGGGCAAGTTGACCTTGATTGTGGGCGACCCCGGTTTAGGAAAGAGCTTCATCACGTTGGACATGGCCGCCCGCGTCTCTCGGGGCATGGCATGGCCCGATTGCCCCGCCGTCTACAACACCCCCGGCGGCGTGGTACTGCTATCGGCCGAAGATGACCTTGGCGACACCATCAGGCCGCGGCTCGACGCTGCCGGCGCGGACTTGCTGCGCATCAAGGCGCTCACCACGATCAAGCGGTTCGCCCCAGCCTTGGGCAAAGACGTATTCGAACCGTTCAGTCTGACAAAGTATCTGCCGGCGTTGGAGCGGACGATAGAGAGTGTGAGCGACTGCCGGCTTGTCGTCATCGACCCCGTAAGCGCCTATCTGGGGGGAACCGATTCGCACAAGAACGCAGACGTTCGCGGCATGCTGGCTCCGTTGTCCGAATTGGCCGCCCGTCACGGCGTCGCCATTATCGCCGTGAACCATCTTCGCAAAGGTGAAGGCCCTGCCATGTACCGCGCCATGGGATCATTGGCCTTCATCGCCGCCGCCCGCGCTGCCTACTGTGTCAGCAAGGACAAAGACGACCCGACCGGCAAACGTCGCCTCTTCCTGCCGATTAAGAACAACCTAGGCAACGACCGGGACGGCCTGGCGTACTGCCTTGACGATACTTTCAGTGCCAACGGGCAACCCGTGGTGAAGTGGGAAGCGACGCCGGTTTCCATCAGCGCCGACGATGCCCTTAGCGAAGACGGCGGCCGGGGCGAAGAGGACCCGTCAGAACTCGAAGAGGCAAAGACCTGGCTAGCGGACATGCTGGCGGCCGCCCCCATGCTGGCCAAGGACGTACTTGCCCAATCGCGGCAGAACGGTATCAGCAAGCGGACCCTTTACCGAGCGAAGAAGGCGTTGAACGTCACCACGACCAAGAAGGGATTTGACACCGGATGGGCTTGGCGACTTCCGGGCACGCCAGACACGCCCGCCCCGGCTGCCGTCGAAGGTAGCCAAGTTGAAGAGGCCCATATCAGCAGACAGGAAACCTTGGCAACCTTCGATGGTGTTGGCAACCTTCGACAGAAGCCCCAGGATTCCGAGGCTTCTTTGACCCCGCCCGGGGGATGACAAGGGCGAAGGCTGCCAAGCCCCATGTCTGGCAACCTTCCCCTTGACCCCGACCGCCCAGGCCCGCTTGACCAGTTGAACGCGGCCAGACTAAAGATGAAAACGAGATTCTGTGAAATTCTGTTGACGGGTACGCAACACGCCGCTAGACTGCTTGTGATGACAACGAGATTAGACAAGTTGAGCGACCAGATACGGCAGGCGATAGAAGCCGCCGGCGTGGGGCGGAATGCCCTGGCTAAGGCGGCGGGGATCGACCGCGGCGCGTTCTCGCGATTCATGGCCGGCAAGGCGGGTTTGGGGCTAGATGCGGTGGACGCCCTGGCGGCATTGCTGGGGCTGCGGATTGTGGCGACAGTGAAACGACCGGACTTCCCGCCGGGCAAGGCGGGACGACCGGGAAAGGATAAGTGAGACTATGGCACGGCGAAGACACAATGGCCAAGGGTGTTTGTTCCAGCGGGAACCGGGCGGGGCCTTCATCGCCCGATGGTACGATCATGGCGGCCGCCGCCGCGATGTATCGACGCGGACGACCGACCGCCGGGCGGCGGAACGCATCTTGGCCAAGTACGTTGCCGACGCCGCGCTGCGGCGGGGCGGCGTGGTGGACGCCAGCAAGGACCGGTTCATCGAGGCCGGCCGGCAGGCTTTGGCCGATCACGTCGCCGACTACATCGCCCATTGCCGGCGCGTTGGCCAAGACGAGAGCGCCGTGGACACCAAAGAGGCGAAGCTGCGGGCGCTGCTGGACGGCACCGGGGCGGCCCGCTTGTCCGATTTGACGGCAGATGCCTTGGAACGCCACCTATGGGCCCTGCAGCAGGCGGGGAAGGCCCCCCGCACCGTGAACCACACGCGACAAGTGGCCGTCGCCTTTGTGAACTGGGCGCGCAACACCGGACGCGCCGAATCGAATCCCCTGTCCATCGTGCCCAAGATGGACGAGAACATCGACCGCCGCCGCGTGCGCCGCCCCCTGTCCGATGATGAGTTTATCCGGCTGCTGGAGGTTGCCGAACCTCGGGGCCGCAAGGCATGGTACATGGCCGCCGCCCTGGCTGGCCTTCGCCGCGGCGACCTGTGCCGGCTGACCTGGGGGGCCGTGGACTTCACGGCCGGGACAATCACCATTGCAGACGGCAAGGCCAAGCGGGTTGACGTGCTGGCGATGAACACGCAGCTTGCGGCGGAATTGAAGGCCCGCCGCGATGGGGCGGTGGCGCTGCCGACGGCCAAGGTGTTCCCCGAGGAAGTGACCACCATGACGACCGCTAAGGACCTGTTGCGGGCCGGCCTTGCCCACCGGGAGATTGTCACCGATGCCAGGGGCGAGCCCGTAATGATCGGCAAGGGCAAGCGGCAACGCCCGAAGACCCGCCTAACGACGGCGGACGATCAAGGCCGCGTCGTTGACCTTCACGCGTTGCGCACCACGTTAGGAACGAATCTGGCGCTGGCGGGCGTCGCGCCCCAGGTTGCCCAGCGCATCATGCGGCACAGCGACTACAAGACCACCCTGAAGCATTACACGGTCCTAGGCGTGGTCGATACCGCCAAGGCGGTCAATGCCCTGCCCAGCGTCGAACGCGAGGTTCTGGCGGTCGCTGTAGCCGGTGGCAACGAGCCCGTTGCGGCTGGTCCTCAAAACAGCGCCCCACCAAACTGCCAACAGTTGGCGCGCGAAATCGTGCGATTCCCTGCCAAGCCATGCGAAAGACCCGACGGCAGGGGTGAGGGCGAGGATAGTAGAGACCCCTTGAAATCTGCGGGAAAACGCGATGCTTTGCGTCCTGGTGCGATGCGAAGCGAACAGCGGGCGACGAGACTCGAACTCGTAACAGCTAGCTTGGAAGGCTAGCGCTCTACCAATTGAGCTACGCCCGCGTAATGATTCGATTATACGCCGCGGCGAGCGGGGGGCAAGGGCGGCAAATGAAAAACCCCGCCGGGGGGCGGGGCAATGGGAGCGGAAGGATTCGAACCTTCGTAGGCGCAAGGCCGGCAGATTTACAGTCTGCTCCCATTGACCACTCGGGCACACTCCCAGCACCACTACATTATGACATGGGCCGCCCATCGTCAAGTGGATCAGCGAAAAAACACGGCAATGGCATCGTAGCGCGGGCGTCTCGCCTGTGAGTCTGCCTGCCGGCAGGGAGGCCCCATGGGCGTCCCGCTCGTGGCCTCAGGGAATACAGCAGGGGCCAGAGGCCCCTGCGACGCACGGGCGAGACGCCCGTGCCACGAAATACCCCAGCGAAAAAACACGACGCTTGACCTTCTTCCCGCTCCTGCGCACCATGTTCGCCTTGCGCCCCGCGTGGGTCGCTACGAAGGAGTTGCTGTGAACGCTGCAGAAGTTGTCGTGCCGGCCACGGAGTTTCTCGAGTGTCGTCCGCGGCTGGGGCTGCCGAACGTCCTGGCCAAGCTGAGGGCGGGCAAGTCGGTCCGCGTCGCCTATTTCGGCGGCAGCATCACGCAGGCCGAGGGCTGGCGCGTGCAGACGCACGAGTGGCTGGCGGCCCAGTTCCCCGGGGCAAAGCTGGAGATGATCCACGCGGCCTTGGGCGGGACGGGCTCGGACCTGGGCGTGTTCCGGGTGGATCAGGACGTGCTGCCGCGGCGGCCTGACCTGGTGTTCGTCGAGTTCGCCGTCAACGACGGCAACATGTCGACGCCCGAGATCCTGTGCACGATGGAGGGCATCGTCCGCAAGTTGTGGCGGCAGGACGCAGATTGCGACATCTGCTTCGTCTACACGCTGTCGTCGGGCATGATGAAGCGACTGGCGGCCGGCGAGGTCTCGCACACGGTCAACGCCCACGAGCGAGTGGCCGAGCACTACGGCATCCCGTCGATCCACCTGGGCCTGGATGTCGTCCGCCTTTGGTCGGCGGGGGAACTGCTCTTTCCGGGTTGGCACGAGTCGAAGGACAAGCCGCTGCCGACGGACAAGATCATCTTCTCCTTCGACGGCGCGCACCCGACGCCCGAGGGCCATCGGTACTACACGCAGGCGATCCAGCGGTCGATGCCGGCCCTGCAGGCCGCGAGCAAGGCCGCCGGCCGCACGCTGGCCGCGGCGCTGTGCGACGACAACTGGCAGACGGCCCGGCTGACGCCGCTGCGCGAGGAGATGTTCTTCGGCGACCACCACCGGCTGGTCAATCGCAAGACCTGGCCGCCCATCGCGTGGCTGGCCGAGATGCTGCCGGACCTGTGGCACGTGGAGGGTGGCGGCGGCGTGTGCGTGCGGTTCAACGGCACGGGCGTCGGCGTGTACGACGCCATCGGCCCCGATGCGGGGCAACTGCGGATCACCGTCGATGGCAAGGCCGTCGAGCCCGTGCTGCGTTTCGACGGCCATTGCCAGTATTACCGCTGCTACTACATCGTGCCCGTCCAGAACCTGCCCGCGGGCGAGCACGAGGTGCGGTTCGAGCTTGACCCCGCGCCGCTGGACAAGGCGGCTTGCTTTGAGGCCGAGGGCGCGAAGATGGATGACCCCGCGAAATACACCGGCAACGTCTGGTATCCGGCGGCGGTGCTGGTGATCGGGGAAGCGCTGTAGATTATCCCCAGATGAGGTGAGCCCAATCCATGGTCGGTGCAGATGGCGGCTTCAGGCGATTTGGCGTCTTGGCGCAATGAGAAGCAGCGCCGAACGGACAAGCCGCCGTTCAGCCTGTGTACCGCATGCCGCCAATCCGCGAGCCTTCGCTAAACCGTGGCGGGCGCCTTGGCCAGCCCCGGAACGGACTGGATCAGCGTGGCGGCCGGTGCGGTGGGGTCAACGTAGTTGCGCTCGTAGAAGGTAGGGGGCTCGTAGGTGCCGCCATTGGCTAGCTTTTTGGTCTCGCGGCGGATGCGGCCCAGGAGCAGGCTGCCCAGCACCGGGGCGGTGAACCTCGCCCGCAGGCCGAACTCCTGGTAGAGCTCCTTGAGCAGTGCGTCAAGGCGGGCCGCCAGCGGGGCGTTGTCCTTGAAGAACCTCTTGGCCGCCCACAGCGATGCGGGGAACACGCTGGCCAGGCCCTCGGCCTCCCACGCGAAGCGGTTGCGGACGCGGGCCTCGGGGTGCGTGCGGTACTTGCGCCAGCCGCTCAGTGCGGTGCGAACCGTCCGCAGGATGCTGGGGCCGTTGACGCGGAAATCCTCGTTGAACGCCCGCAGGAGGAACTCCGTCTCCTGCCCGTTCTTGATGTGCGGGTGGCGGAAGTTGAAGCGGTACTGGCCGTGCGTGTCTTCGTAAGAGAGCTCGTCCTCGCCGATCAGCGTGCCGGCGGCCTCGTGCTCCGCGTACAGCGGCGTGCCGGCCACCGGGGTGTAGAGCATGAACTGGTGGAAATCAGAATCGTGGCTGACGGCGTAGGCGATGGCCTCGTCGATGTTTTCCGGCGTGTGCTCTTCGAGGCCGATGATGCTCGAGCCCTGCACGCGGATGCCGTTGGCCTGCAGCTCGCGGACCAAGTCGCGCGAATCGGTGCCGTTGAGTTTGTTGTACTGGCTGTCCTTGCCCTCCAGGCCCAGCCACAGCCAGCTGATGCCCAGCTCGGCCAGTTCCTGCATCGTGTACTGGCGGATCGCATTGGCGGAGCTGAATACGTACATAGCCCAGGGCTTGTTGTGCTTCTTCATCAGTTCCAGCAGTGCCATCGCGCGGGGCCGCTGGAGCAGGAAGTTCTCGTCCATCACGAAGAACGACCGGGTCTTGAGCTTCTCCTCGATCTGGCACATGACGGCGAAGAGGTCTTCGGCCTTGGGGTAGAAGCTGACGAAGTGGCCCTTGCCGCCGAACATCGCCGAGGTCGCGCAGAAGTTGCAGCCGATCGGGCAGCCGACCGAGGGGATCAGCGTGGCCGACGAGGCGCTGGGGCCGGCGGCGAGCTTGACGCCCATGGAGCGGCGTTGGATGCCCGACCAGACGGCCGGGTGATGAATGGGTGCGTTCACATCTTCGCCGAGGAAGCGCCGGAACCACCGCACGCCGTCCCCGCGGACGATGTGGTCGGCCTCGAGGCGCTCGTTCAGATCGGGCACGTTGGCGATGTGGCCGCCGATGACGATGCGGGCCTTGGGGGCGTGCTGGCGGATCAGCCGGCACATGTGCTGCACCTTCGGCAGGTTGGGCATGATGGCCCCGATGCCGATGACGTCATACTCGTTGTCGCGGATCTCGGCGATGAATCGCTCGAGCGTCGGGAAGTCCAGGCACGTGCAGCGGGCGGAGATGTTGGCCTGGATCAGCATCAGGCCCCACGACCGGTGGAACATCCGCAGCGAGAACGCGCCCTGCACGCGGGTTACCTGGTTGTGCCACAACTCCATCGGGTTGATGGAGCGGCTGCCGAACTCGTCGTCCTGTGCATAGGGGCCAAAAACGCTGCATAGCAGCACGCGGGCCTTGGAGCCCAGCGGGTGAACGGCGTCCGGTGAGGCGCTGACGGGCTGGCTGTGGCGGGGGGTCTTGAACACGAGCGGCTGATTTACGACTGTCATCATCTAATCCAAGCTAGTTTCGCGGGTGTGCGTAAGGACGATTCCGGCTGGCCCACATGTAGGTCTGCCCTGAGAGATCGCAGAGGCTCCAGTCACCGCTCACATGCGATGGTGAGGGCGATGCGAGGGTGCGTGTCGCGGTGAAGCTGGCGTCAGCGCATCGTCGCGTGAAGACTACGGTTCACTCTTCGGCATTCATTGTATGCAGACAACTAATGCGATGCCAGACTATTCCCGACGCTACAGTGCCTTGAGCGTCACGCCGAAGCGGTACGTGCCCGGGTAGATCAGGTATTCCTCGTGCACGTTGGGGGTCCAGCCGTTATCGCCGCCGACGCCCATGTGCAGTGCGTCTAGGTGCAGCACGACTTCCTTCCGCGGCGTCAGCTCCCAGTAATGCTTCACGCCCGCCAGGTCGGCCACGCGGTGGTGCAGGGCGTCGAAGTGGAAGGTGGGCGAGCCGGTGGCGGCCAGGCCCTTGCCGGCGGCGTCGGTGAGGCTCAGGCGGCGGACGTCTTCCTTCCCGCCGCAGTCGCCGCCGACGATGTACGGGTAGTACTGCTCGGCCACGGTGCTCTCGTATTCGCCAACGAGCGCCGAGGTCTTGCGGTCTGCGTAGTTCTCATGCGGCCCGCGGCCATACCAGTGGAGGCGGCTGAACTCGCCCCCGAGCGTCATCTCCAGGCCCACGCGGGGCAGCAGCGGCAGCGAGGCGTCGGCGGCCGCGGTGAAGTCGATCGCGACGGCGCCATCGCCCGTGATGCGATACTCGATCACGCACTTGATGCCGCGCTCGGCGTCGGTGCCCCGCAGGGAGGATGCCACGCGCACGACGGCCAGAGGCGAGCCGCCCGTGCCGCTCAACATCCCGCTTTCGACGCTGGTCACGCGGCGCGAGAGCTTATCAAGCCCCGCCGCCTTCCAGCGGAACATGTAGCCCATCGCATTGCCGGTGATCCAGTCGTTGTCGATCGGGGCGCGGTAGAAGTTCTCCACCGGCCCGGCCAGCAGAAGCTCGCGCGAGCTGGACTTCCAGCTGGTGATCCTGCCGGCGGCGGCGTCGAAGACGACGGCGAAACCCTTGCCCGCGACGGTAATGGTGTCGCCCTGTCGCGTGAGTTCCACCGGCGCGGCGGCGGGGGCGGCGGCAATCGCCGGCGCGTACCACGGCATGCGGAACTGTTCCCACGCGACGGCGAATCCCGCCTTGGCCCAGGGCGTGTCCGCGGCCTGCTCGACGCGGACGTTGAGCCAGTACTCGGCACCGGCCGAAAGCGCCTCGGGCTTCTCAATCGGCAGGACCAGTTCCGTCCGCTGGCCCGGGGCCACCTGCGGCGTGAGGCGCCCGCTCTGAATCACGCGGCCGTTCTGGCAGACCTCCCAGACGAGCACGAGGTGGTCCAGGCCGATGAAAGCGTGTTTGTTCACGACGATGATTTTCCCAGCGGCCAGGTCGCCTGCGACAAAGCCGACCGGCGCCTGCACCTTCTGCACCTCGATGGCGCCGGGGTGCGGCGTCAGATCGGGCGCCACCACGCCGTTGAGGCACATGCTGGGGCACTCGCGGTTGGCGGGGTAATCGTACTTCTCGTTGAAGTCGCCGCCGTAGCCCCACACCCGCCGGCCGTCGGGCAGCACCTTGGTCAGGGCCTTGTCCTGCCAATCCCAGATATACCCGCCCTGGAATCGCGGCCATGCGTCGATGAGGTCCCAGTACTTCTTGAAGTTGCCCGACGCGTTGCCCTTGGCGTACGCGTACTCGACCAGGATGAGCGGCCGCCGCTCGCGGTTGTCGCTCAGCAGGTGCTTGATCTGCTCCACGGGCGGGTACATGGGGCAGATGATGTCGCTGATGTCGGGGCCCGGGGCGCTGCTCTCGTACTGCACGATCCGCGTCGGGTCGTGACGGCGGATCCACGCCGCCATCGCCGCGTGGTGCGGGCCGTGGTGCGACTCGTTGCCCAGCGACCAGAACAGGACGCTGGCGTGGTTCTTGTCGCGCTGCACCAGGCGCGTGGCGCGCACGAGGTACGCCGCCGCCCACTGTGGGTCCAGCGACAGGTCGCCGTCCACGCCGTGCGTCTCGAGGTTGGCCTCGTCCACGACGTACAGGCCCAGTTCGTCGCACAGTTCGTACCACCGCGTGTGGTCGGGGTAGTGGCAGGTGCGCACGGCGTTGAAATTCAGCCGCTTCATCGCCAGGATGTCCTGGCGCATGTCTTCATCCGTCACGGCCCGCCCGCGGTCGGGGTGGCTCTCGTGGCGGTTGACGCCGCGCACGACCAGCCGCTGGCCGTTGATCAGCACGATGCCGTCCTTGATCTCCACCTGGCGGAAGCCCACGCGGCAGCTTTCGATGTCCAGCACCTCGCCCGACGGCGAGAGCAGTTCGATCACCAGCGTGTAGAGGCAGGGCGATTCCGCCGACCACTGCCGCGGGCGCGCGATCGTCGCGGTGACCTTCGCGCAGCACTTCTCGCGGCCGCCGTTCCAGTACATGAACGTATGCAGGTGGAACGGGGCGGCCAGCGGGGCGGCCAGCGGGGCGGGCAGCACGGCGGCGCCGGCGGCGTCGTAGAGCGTCGCGCGGACGCTGTGGGCGGCCACGTCGGCGACCTCGCTCATGTAGGCGGACAGCGTGAGCGTGGCGTCCTCGTAGCGGTTGTCGAAGGTGGTGCGGACGGTGAAGTCGGCGAGGTGCGCGGCGGGCTTGGCGTAGAGATAGACGTCGCGCTGGATGCCGCTCATCTGCCAGTAGTCCTGATCCTCTAGGTACGTGCCGTCGCTGTAGCGCATGACCTGCACGGCCAGCGTGTTCTCGCCCGCCCGCAGGTAGGGGGTCAGGCGGAATTCGGCGGGCAGGCGACTGTCCTGGCTGTAGCCGACGGCCTGGCCGTTGACCCAGACGTAGAAGGCCGAGTCGACCGATTCGAATACGATGAAGACCTCGCGGCCGGCCCAGTCGGCGGGGATCGTGAAGGTGCGGCGGTAGCAGCCGGTGGGGTTGGCGGCGGGCACGCGCGGCGGCGTGGGGTCGAAGGGATAATGGATGTTCGTGTAGATCGGCGGATCGTCGAAGCCCTGCAACTGCCAGTTGCCCGGCACGGTGATGGACTTCCAGGCGGAGGCGTTGAAATCGTCGGCGAAAAAGCCCTGCGGCGCCGCCTCCGGCGAGGCCGCCAGGTGGAAGCTCCACTGCCCGTTGAGCAGCCGCACGCGCGGCGAGGCCATGCGGTCGCACGCCATCGCGGCCTTCACGTCCGGGTACGCCGCCAGCGGCACGTGGGCGGGTTGACGGTTGCGCTCAAAGACGGCCGGATCTTCCCAATCTCGCTTCTGCATTTGCGTGCTCCTTTGGGCCGAGATGTTACACGGAGGCGGCCGGCGTTCCAATACGCGTTCAAAATTCCGCTAGGCAGGCGGTCCCCAACGTCTAGAATACGCCCCCGTGACGAACCGTGAAGAACGCTGACTGCGAGGATTGCGATGACTGAATCGGCCGTGCCAGAGATTGCGAATATTCACCCGGATTTTCCGGTGTCGGTGGCTGTGCCGCACCTGATCACCGGCGAGAGCTTCGATGCGCCCGACCTGGAACTGTGGACCTGGGCGCCGCCGATTGATGACGCGGCCGTGCAGGCGGCGGCCACGCTGCCCCGCGTGGACGAACTGCCCGCGACCCCGCCGGCGGACGCGGTGAGGATCGACCCCATCGACGTGGAACGCCAGGCGATTGTCGCGCCGCTGACGGGCAACGTGCTGTGGATCCGCAGCCGGGGCGGCTGGTCCAAGCCCTGCCTGTTCAACGTGGCCAGGCCCTTCTGGATCTCCGACCGGTCGGCCCGCGCGGGCGACATGATGCACCTGTACGGCTTTGGCGTGAGGCCCGAGATCCGCGGCCTGCCGAACTACGACCGCCACCCCAAGCCGCCCTGCCGCATCGCCTTGGTGGGGGCGGGGGGCGCTACGCTGGTGCCGCCGCTGGTGGAAGGCCGCAGCACGCAATGGGTGACCGACTCGCGACTGGTGTACTTCCGCCTGCCGGGCGGCTGCATGCCGGGGCATTACGCGGTGTGGGTGCACAACGGCTACGGCGGGGCCTTCGGCTGGGCCAAGGCGGGTGAGATGGAGGTGCTGCCGCGGCACGAAGCGCCCGAGGCGATCTACGACGTCCGCACGTACGGCGCCAAGGGCGACGGCTTGGCCAACGACCACGCGGCCATCACCGCGGCCTTGTCGGCGGCCGGCGGCGAGGCGGGCGGCACGGTGTTCCTGCCGCCGGGCACCTATCGAATCGATGAAACGCTGTATGTTCCCGCGGGCGTCACCCTCCGCGGCGCCAGCCGCGAGAACACGGTGGTTCAAGGCTTCGGCTACGACGGCGCAGCCGGCGCCCCGCCGGCGGCCGTGGTGCGTTTGACGGACAATACGGAGCTTCGTGGCCTGACGCTGACGGGGGCCGTCGGCAAGGGCCTGGCGTCGGTGGTGCAGCCGCGGTCGGACATGTCGTCCGACGCGATGGTCCGCATCGAGGCCAACTCCGCCGATGACGAGGTCGTCAACGTCCGCATCCTCGACTGCCGCATCCGCGCGCTGGAGGAAGACCCCGACCGCCGCGACACGCTGTACCTCAAGGCCATCTACGTCGGCCGCGACTGCTTCGGCCGCTGCCGCCAGGTGAAGATCAACAACAACGAGATCCACGGGTCGCTGTTCTTCTGGCGGGCCGAGCGGATGGAGATCGTCCGCAACACGTGGCGCGACACGACGGCGACGATCGTCGTCGCGATCCACGGCTGGGCGACCGACTCGCTGCTGGACTCCAACCTGTTCATCGACACGCCCGGCCGCCTGTGCTTCTACCCAGTGCGGCACTGCTGCATCCGCTACAACGAGATCCACGGGGCGTTCAAGGGCACGTGGACGAACGCCGAGGAGGTGTACCTCGTCCACGGCTCGTACGGCGACTATTTCGGCGAGGGCCATCGCAAGACGGTCGGCCGCGCCACCGCCGGCGACGCGACGCGACTGAGCGACTCGGGCCAATCGTGGCCCGACGGTATGCACAAGGATTCGGTCGTGCTGATCACCGGCGGGCGGGGCTTCGGCCAGTACCGCCGCGTGATGGACAACACCGCCGACACGCTGACGGTGGAGCGGCCTTGGCGCGTGGCGCCCGACGCCACGAGTGAGTACGTGGTAGGGCGGATGTACATGGAGAACGACTTCTTCGCAAACCTCAACGACACGCCGCTGCGGATGTCGCTGTGGCTGGACTGCATCTGCACCGTGGTGGACCGCCATCGCGACGAGTTTGCCAAGGGCATCGACATCTGGGGCGCCGACTGGAGCCGCCGCGGCGAAGACGGCAGCGTGCACCGCCCGGACCACTTCTTCCCTTCGTGGTACAACATGATCCTCGATGGCTGGATGGACGGGTCCATGGCCCACCTGTACTCGTTCGCCGGGGCCAGCAGCGTGAACACCGGCCTGCCGATGTTCGGCAACTACATTGCGGGCAACCGCGTCCGCCAGCCGCACATGCACCGCACGGGTTTCGAGGGGCCGGCGGCGGCGCTGGGCGGCATCCGGGTGGGGCACTTCGGCGAGCCCGGCAAGCGGCCCCAGCGGACCAGCCAGTCGCACGCGATCATCGTGGACAATCACGTCTCGTTCACCAACATCGGCATCGCTGTCGCCCCGGGCGTTCGCAAGACGTTCCTGCTCGACAACGATTTCCACGAAGTGCAGCACCCCATCATCGACCGCGGCGAAACCAGCGTCTCCCGCGAGAACAGCCGCTTCGAGATCGATCCCGAAGGCTGGCGCGTGAAGATGATCGAGTAGGCTGCGGCCTCTCGGACACCAGAGACGCAGCGAGAGTCACGCCCCATCAAAAGAACACCCCCAAGCGGGTATGCTTGGGGGTGGCACCGGTTTTCGATCTGCGAAGCTCTTTCCCTACGACCTGCTGCCTACGACCTTTCTTTGAGTTCTCGCATGACGGCGGCGTCGCGGGCGCAGAGCTCGGGGTATTCGGCGTCGCTGCCGACGTCGGGGCGGCGCTTCCAGCTGCGGGCGCAGCGCTTGTACTTCTCGCGGGCGTCGAAGACTTCGACGTCGACGGCCACGCCTTCGGGGAGGTCATCGACGGCCTCGATGCGGGCGCAGCCCACGCCGAGCAGGTCCTCGAGTTCCTTGTGATAATCCTCGATCATCTCCATCGCGTCGGCGTTGCCCTTGTGGACCTTGAAGACGACCTCGGCGTCGAGGCTGTTCTTCACGCCGGCATTCTTGAGGGCCTCGAGCTTCACCAGCCCCGCGGCCCGCAGTTCCATGAGGCGGTCCCACACCCAGCCCGGCCCCGGCTGCAGCTGGTCGTGGCTGGCGGTGCAGGAGTCGGGCGTCACCGGCGCGATCGTGTCGGCCCCGGCGATCTCGGGGTCGTAGTCGGGCAGGGCGGCCAGGTGAACGCTGTGAGGCTCCTCGGCCGGGCGGAAGGGGATGTGCTCCCACGCCTCTTCGCACGTGTGCGGCAGGATGGGCGCCATCAGCTTCACCAGGGCCAGCAGCACCTCATGAATCACCGTCTGCGTCGCGCGGCGGCGGTTGGCGTTGGGCGATTCGCAGTACAGCCGATCCTTCACGGCCGACATGTAGATGCTCGACGCCTGCACGGTGCAGAACTCGTACATCAGCCGCGTGGCCTTGTGGAACTCGTACGCGTCGAAGGCCTCGCGAACGTCGCGGATCAGCATGTGCAGCTGCATCCGCATCCACTTGTCCACCGAGTGGTCGGCGGGCTCAGCCGCGTGGTGCTTGGGATCGAAGTCGGCGCACGAGCCCATGCAGAATCGCAGCGTGTTGCGGATCTTGCGGTAGGAATCCTCGGCCTGGGCGATCAGGCCCTCGCCGCAGCGGATGTCGTCCTGGTAATTCTGCGAGGCCACCCACAGGCGCAGCACGTCGGCGCCGCGCTTGGCCAACTGGTCCACGACGTTCATCGTGTTGCCCAGGCTCTTGGACATCTTCGTGCGGCCTTCCTCGTCCACCACGTAGCCGTGCGTCAGCACGGTCTTGAACGGTGGCAGGGCGCGGGCCCCCAGCGCCGGCAGCAGCGACAGCTGGAACCAGCCGCGATGCTGGTCGGCGCCCTCGAGGTACAGGTCCACCGGGATGTCGTCCACCAGCCCGCGGGCGACGGCGACGGCGAACCAGCTGGCGCCCGAATCGAACCACACGTCGAAGATGTCCTTGCCGGCCGTCAGGGCCTCCAGCGGGAACTCCGCGGGGTCCTTGACCGCCGGGTCCCTGTCGATGTCGTAGCCGGCCAGCAGCTCGCGCGGCGAAAGGCGGAACCACGCGTCGGAGCCCTGGGCCCCGACAACCTTGGCGACGGCCCGCACGGTGGCGGGCGTCATCAGGGGCTTGCCCTGCGCGTTGTAGAACGCGGGGATCGGCAGGCCCCAGGCACGCTGGCGCGAGATGCACCAGTCGGGGCGGCTCTGCAGCATGCCCGTCATGCGGTTGCGGCCCCAGGCGGGGATGAACGTCACCCCGCCGGCATCGGTGGGGGCGGTGTTCTGCACCACCTTGTGCGCGACCGCCTCGACCGTCGACTGGGCCGCGTCCTGCGCCACCGTGTCCAGCGCCAGCTTGCGGAGCGAGACGGCCCGCCCGGCGATGGGGCGGTCGACGGCGATGAACCACTGCTCGGTCGCCCGGAAGATGGTCGGGCCCTTGCTCCGCCAGTCGTGCGGGTAGCTGTGCGTGATCGTTTCCTTCATCATCAGCCGGTGCTGGCCGGCGAGGAAGTCCACCACCTTGCCGTTCGCCTTCCACACGTGCACGCCGCGCAGCCAGTCGGGGGCCGTGTCGTCAAACGTGCCGTTGGCCAGCACGGGGCAGTAGATCTCCAGCCCGCACTTCAGGGCCGTGCCGTAGTCTTCGATGCCATGGCCGGGCGCGGTGTGCACCAGGCCCGTGCCGTCTTCGAGCGTCACGTAGGGGGCGGCCACCACCGGGCACGCCTTGTGCGGCACCAGCGGGTGCTCGTACGAGAGCTTGTTGTCAACGAGCTGGCGGCCGAGGATCTGCCCGGCCACCTTGTGCGACTTGAGCCACTCGCCGCGCCGGGCGGCCAGCCCCTTGAGAACGGTCTCCACGCGGCCGTCGGCGATGACGAGCGTGATGGGCCCCTCGGTCGTGTCGAGGTGCACGCAGGAGTAGGTGATGTCGGGGTGCACGGCGACGGCGAGGTTCGCCGGCAGCGTCCAGGGCGTCGTCGTCCAGATCAGCAGGTAGACCTTGTCGCCCTCGCCGTGCGGCACCTGGGCGGCCGAGGCCGCATCCAACGCGAAGCCCACGTAGACGCTGGTGTCCTGGCGGTCCTTGTATTCGAGCTCCGCGTCGGCCAGCGCCGTGCGGTTCTCGATGGACCAGTGCACGGGCTTGAGCTGCTTGTACACCAGGCCGTTCTCGACCAGGCGTGCGAACACCTCCAGCACCGACTGCTCGTACTTGGGGTTCATCGTGATGTACGGGTTGTCGAACTCGCCCATCACGCCCAGACGCTGAAACTGCTCCGACTGCAGCGTGACGAACTTGGCCGCGTATTCCTTGCAGCGCAGGCGGATGTCCAGCGGCGTCATCGTGGCGGCCGCCGAGCCCAGGTTGTCGGCCACCTTCTGTTCGATGGGCAGGCCGTGGCAGTCCCAGCCGGGCACATACGGCGAGTCGAAGCCGGTCATGTTCTTGATGCGGACGACGAGGTCCTTGAGCACCTTGTTCAAGGCCGTGCCCATGTGGATGTTGCCGTTGGCGTACGGCGGGCCGTCGTGCAGGATGAACCGCTCGGCCCCCTCGCGGGCCTTGCGGATCTGCCCGTACAGGTCGTCCTTCTTCCAGCGCTGCTGGATGAGGGGTTCCTTGGCCACCAGCCCCGCCTTCATGTCGAAGCTGGTCTTGGGCAGGTTCAACGAGTCCTTGTACACGTTCTTGTCTTCGCTCATGGTCGCTCCTGAAACAGAAAAACCCTGAAGCCATCGGGTGCGGCCTCAGGGCCAGAGGGTAGTCCGACGAATCCCTAAGACACGCAGACGTTCACCTCTGCGTGCCCCGCTGCAGGTTCATTGGGGCACTGGAATTATACACCCGTGCCCCAAGGCGTCAACGGCGGGGAAGCAATCAACACGCCAGACCGCCTCCCTCAAAGCCGGCCCACTGCGTGGGTCGGTCTTCCCCCATCTTCGATCCACCGGCACTTCGGCAGCGACATTCGCCTGGCCGTGGACACCACCGCCCCCGCGTGCGACAATCGTTCACGATGACCTACTCCGATCACCCCATCAAGACCGACGACTCCTTCGGCTGCGACAAATGCTATCGCGCCACGGCCGAGGCGTTCTGGAATGAACGCCCGCCGAAGCTGCTGCGGGAGCTTGTCGATGAGCTTCATTTTCGCGTGGTCCTGATGGCCTGCGAGGCATGCGGCCAGCGGTGGGTGAAGGTCTTCGCCGAGACCATCGACTGGGTCGACGGCGAGGATCCGCAGTTCTGGGCCTTGGCCCCGCTGACGGCCGAGGAGGCCGATCAACTGACGGCGCGGGGCGAGGGTCTCGATGCGGCATGGATAGAGACCCTCATGGGCGCAAGGCAACACCTCGAAGTCCACAATCCCAAGAATCAACCCCACACCATCGCCTGGGCCAGCGGCCCGCTGGTCATCATGCCCCACGATTGAACCAGCTGATGGAATCGCTGCAGAAGGAATCGGGCCCGGAGTAGCGGCCGAATCCCCGGTCAGGAGACAAACTTCGTATCGCGGGTCTTGGCCAGGTACGCCAATCCCTCTTTGGTGTAGACGCGAACATTGGTGCTGAGGTGCTCCAACCAGGCGGGCTTGAGTTCGCCCCGCCCCCAGGCATAAAGCGATAGGGCGTATGCGAACTGCCGCTCACCGAGATAGCCTCTGCGCGAAACCGACCAGCCATGCCAACCGCTTTGTGACCATTGCGTATCACGCAGGCACACGTTGGCCGTGAAGATGCCCAACCCGAAGAACACTGTCGCCAAGTCGGTCAATGGCTCATTGTCAACGGTTTCCCGCTTTACCCGGCCTTCGCCCATGAGCCGTGCGTGGGCCAGCTCGTGTGCCATCGTCGCCACCAGCGCCGTCGGATCTGAGCAGTGGGCCATCTCGATCGCGACATGGATTCGACCGCCGTCCTGACCATACAGGCCGCTGGTGCCCGAATCAGTCCCACCACCGAGAGGGTTAACGTCGTTGCCCCGCAGTTCAGCGTAGAACGACAAGTCCACCTGTGCGGAGTCGATATTCATGTACCCGCAGACACGATGAAGCATCGTCGTGATCGCCTCGGGTGTGGGTGCGAACTCATCCGGGAAGAATTCATCCGTCGGCAGAACTGTCGCCCCCTGCATCGGCAGGCGCCCGTACTGGCCCACCAGCCAGGTCATCCGCTCCTCGATCCATATCTTGGCTTGCTCTTCCACCGGGCACGTCGGTCTGAACCAACCCATAGTCTCTCCCACACAGATTGGGAGGAAGATACCGCCGCCAAAGCGAGTTGCCAATTGCCAATCGCCGTGCAACCGCGTAAAACACTCGTCATTCCCGAAGGAGATCGTCCATGCCCGACATGCTGGTGAAACTGTACGACCTGCCGCTGAGCTTTGACTTCGTGGCGCAGCAGGCGGCGAAGGGGGTGACGATCCGCAAGCCGATCTCGCCGGAGAAGACGACGATCGTCGAGTGGGTGAGACAGAACTGGAGCGAGGGGTGGGCGAGCGAGTTTGCGGCGTCGCTGCCGGGCGAGCGGGCCAACTCATGGGTGGCGATGGAGGCCGGGCAGATCATCGGCTTCGCGTGCCACAACTCGACGGCGCCGGGCTTCTTCGGCCCCACCGGCGTGCTGGAACGCTGCCGCGGGCGAGGCATCGGCAAGGCCCTGCTGATGGCGTGCCTGATGGAGATGAAACTCGCGGGCTATGGCTACGCCATCATCGGCGGGGCCGGCCCGACCGACTTCTACGCCAAGGCCTGCGGCGCCGTCATAATTCCCGGCAGCATCCCCGGAATCTACGCCGGCATGGCCGAGATCAAGAAGACCAGCTAACCAAGAGACGATCTGCTCATAATAAAGGACCCGCGCATGAAGACCCTGTCCATCACCGGCACCGACTTGACCGTCTCCCAACTCTGCTATGGCATGGCGTCGTTCGGCACGCACGTCAAGGGCGACGACGCCTACCGCCTCTACGATGCGTTCCGCCAGGCCGGCGGCAGCTTCTTCGATACGGCCCACTGCTACGCGTTCTGGATGCCCCAGGGCCTGGGCGCCAGCGAGCGAATGCTGGGCGAGTGCATGCGCCGCGCGGGTGACGAGGGCAAGATCGTCATCGCCACCAAGGGCGGTCACCCGGCCGGGCAGGGCTATGAGAGGCCCGAAACGTACCTGCGGCCTGACGTGATCGACAAGGACGTTCGCGAAAGCCTCCAGCGGCTGGGCGTGGCGTGCGTGGACGTCTACCTCCTGCATCGCGACGACCCGCGCGTGCCGGTCGGCGAGATCGTCGGCATGCTCAACGAGCACGTCGCGGCCGGGCGCCTCAAGTATCTCGGGGCGAGCAACTGGTCCGTGCAGCGGATCGCTGAGGCGAACGCCTACGCCGCCGCCCACGGCCTGCGGGGCTTTGCCATCTCGCAACCGTCGTTCAACCTGGCCTACGCGAGCAAGCCATCGGCCGATGCGGCCCAGAAGACGCCCGTCGACGGCATCAGCACGTGGCACGCGCAGAGCAAGCTGCCGGTGATGGCGTACGCACCGACGGCCAACGGCTACTTCGCCACCGACGGCAAGAGCGGCGCGCCCTTCGACAGCCCCGTCGCCCGCGAGCGTCTGGCCCGGGCGAAGCAACTGGCCCAGCGGCTGTCGTGCACGCCCAACCAGGTGGCGCTGGCGTACCTGATGCACCTGGATTTCCCCGTCGTGCCGATCCTGGGCACCACCAAGACCGACCACCTTCAGGACGCCCTGGGATCGGTGAACGTCAAGCTCACCGCCGCCGACGTGCGGTGGTTGAAAGAAGGCTAAGCCATGGCAGAGCAGACCCCCCAACCGTTGATCACCACTGCGGACCGCGGCATCATCCGCGAGCTGGCCAGACGCGTCGCCGAGATCGCGGCGCTGCCGGTCATGCAGGAGCGAGTGAGGCTGTGGAAGCAGCACAACGCCTTGCAGCGGCCGCGGCCGATGATCCTGGTCTTCCCCGAGGGCGCGTGGCGAGAACTGCTGCCCGAGGCGGCGCTGGCGTGCGAAGGCAAGGCCGCGCGGTGGATCGAGCAGCAACTCCGCATGCGTATCTACACGCACGAGCGGTTCAACGACGACACGGTCATCGAGGACACGTGGCACGTAGGGCCCGTCGTGCAGTCCACCGGCTGGGGCGTCGCGGCCCGTTGGCGCTATTCGCCCGACGCCCTGGGGGCGCGGACGTTCGACCCGGTCATCCAGTCGCCCGACGACCTGGAGAAGATCCGCTGCCCGCAGATCTCCGTCGACCAGGCTGCCACCGACAAGTCCCTTGCCGATTCGCATGACCTCTTCGACGGCGTGCTGAGGGTTCAGCCGACGAAGGTGAAGCGGCTGTCCTATCACCTCATGTCGCAGTACACGTCCCTGCGCGGGCTGGAGCAGGTGATGATGGACATGATCGAGAACCCCGGGATGCTGCACGCGGCGATGTCGCGGCTGGAGGCCTGCCATCACGACCTTCTGCGGCAGCACGTGAAGCTCAACCTGCTGGACGTGAACCACGACAACTCCTACAACAACTCCGGCGGCGTGGGCTGGACGGACGAGTTGCCGGCGGCGGGTTTCGACCCCGCCCGCGTGCGCCCGGCCGACGTGTGGTCGAGCGCCGAGGCGCAGGAACTGGCCCAGGTCTCGCCCGAGATGCACGAGGAATTCTCGCTGCAATACGAGAGGCGGCTGCTGGCCCCGTTCGGCCTGACCGGGTACGGGTGCTGCGAGGACCTCACGCGGAAGCTGGACATGGTGTTCACGATCCCGCACATCCGGCGAATCTCGATTTCGCCGTGGGCCGACGTGGAAGCCTGTGCGGCCAAGCTGCATAACAAGTACATCTTCTCGTGGAAGCCGCACCCGGCGCACCTGGCGGGGCGTTTCGACGCCGATCGCGTCCGCCAGTACATCCGCCACACGCTGGAGGCCACGCGCGGCTGCGTGATCGAGATGGTGCTTAAGGACACCCACACCTGCGACGGCCAGCCCGAACGTTTCGACCAGTGGACGCGCATCGCCCGCGAGGAAGTGCGGCGGGTGTCGGAATAAAAAGGCCAGGGCTCGCCGCGGGGACGGGCCCTGGCAGAACGGAGCCGGAAGGGGGGGGCCGGCTCAGTTCGTTGCAGCAGGCAATATCACTTGTTTGGCAGTGCGGGGCGTGGCCAGGAAGTCGTTCATCGGGTCTGCCGACCAGTGGCCATCAATAATGTATTTGTATCCATAAAACCCAGGCGGCAGACGGAGGATGAGCCGGTACTGGCCGTCGGGGCGGCGTTCCAGCGGCTGGGCCTGCCAATCGTTGAAGTCCCCGGCGACCGCGACGGTCCGCGCGTCGGCGGGGGCCTTGAGCCGGAAGACCACCGGGCGATCCGCCTTGCCGGTCACCGCCACCATGTCGCGGGGCGAGCCCGGCAGCGACACCCCGGGGGGCAGGTTGACCCACAGCACGTGCTTGGGCAGGCCCAGGTAGATGTCGTAGTACGCCAGCACGCTGTCGGCCAACTGCCTCAGGGCCTCGTCGCAGGATCCCGCGTGCGCAAGCCATTGGCCGGGATAGTGAGGGCACCAGACGTGGTACTTACCGTCATCGGCGACAATTCGCATTCGCATGTCCATGGGTCACCCCAGACAGTTAATGGACCCGGTCAGAAAGTGGACCCCTATTAGAGCATTCATGTCAACGGATGCAATCAGCCAACGGCTGATTTAACTATAGGGATTGTCCCGGCAAATGGCATGGGGCCAGTCTCCGTCCCGGGGGCGTTGGCGGGAGCACCCCGGGCAGCGAAATAGAGCGGCGCCGGAGAGCGATTCTCCGACGCCGCGATTCTGCATGCAATCCGCTGCGACGACGCGTCAGTTCTTGGCGACACTGTCGACGATGACGCAGACGGGGTAGGCGTACGTGTCGGCCCCGGCGTACCACGCCGTGCCCTGCACGGTGATGCCGGCTGCGTTCACATCGGCCTTCTTCTTGAGCAGCTTCTCGTATTCCTTGTGGGCCGCGCTGCCCTTCTGGATGTAGGCGTACACGACCTTGGTGCTCATGCCCGTATCGGTCAGGGCCTGGAGCTTGTAGCAGGCGTAATCGTCGCGGGCGGCGTTCTTCAGGAGATACGTCGTGGCCGAGTCGCCCATGGAGCACTTGAAGGCGACGGCCTTGCCGGCGAGGTCCTTGAGGCCCTCGGAGCCCTTCTTGAATGAGTCGAACTCAACCGCCGCGTATTCCTTGGCCGCCGCGGGCTTTTCGCCGTCGCCGGCCGCCGGGGCGCTGCCGCCCGAAGCGGAGGCATACGTCTCGAACTTGGCCTCGGTCTGCACGCCCTTGCCGGCGGCGGAGCAGCACAGGTTTGGCACCACGGCCGTCAGCGGGTAAACCATGCCCCAGTTCTTCCGCGGGCTGCCGGGCTCGGCCTGGAGGTTGAGGCCCAGCATCTGGCGGATCTGGTTCATGGAGTCCATGTTGAGCTTGCCGGGCTCGGAGGCGACGAAGTTGGAGAACTTCTCGAAGTAGTCCTTGTCGGGCTTGATGCCCGTGTCGGCCTCGGCGTTGCCGCCGGCCTCGGCCAGCACGTAGCTGCCGGGGTCCTTGTTGATGTCCTTGAGGTCGCTGTCCTTCCAGGCCAGGAGGTTCTTCTTGTCGGCGTCCATGTAGGCGTAATACCCGCCGACGCAGCCGTTGAAGAGGTTGCCCTTCATGACGGTGGCGTCATTGCCGAAGGTGTTGCTGACGGCGTAGCCGGCCTCGCCGCCCTCGGTCTGCATGAAGGCGAAGACGCAGTCCTGGATGACGGTCTTGCCCTGGCGGCCGACGAAGACGCCCATGCCGCCGCCCTTGCCCGGGCTGAACCAGCAGAAGGCGACGGTGCAGTTCTTGATCGTTACCTGCGAGCCCGGCTGGGCCGACCGCGTGGAGATGCCCTCGCGGAACGTGTTCAGCACGAAGCAATTGCTGATCTCGTTGTCCTTGCCCTGCCAGCTGCCGTAGATGCCCTCGCCGTAGCTGTTGAGCAGGATGCAGTTGCGAATCTTGATGTCCTTGCTGCGGACCTGAAGGATGCAGCCGTTCCACGAGTCCTTGGCGTTGAGCTTGCCGGTGGCGTCGTAGGTGTTGCGCGTCTGGCTGTTGAGGACCACGCCGTCGAGGATCAGCCCGCCGTGGTCGGCCCGCTCGTCGCCGGAGATGATGCCATCCGGCAGGCCGGTCGCGCCGCCCTTGTAGTCCTTGGCCCGCTGCAGAACGGTGAAGTTCTTGAAGGGGTTGCGGCTGGAGAAGTCGTCGGCGTACCCGCCGGTGACGGTGAGGTTGGGCACCTTGATCAGGAACGAGCCACTGCCGCCCTTGCCCTCGTAGATGCCGCCCGTGACGTGGATCACGTCGCCGCGTTCGGCCTTGTCCAGCGCCTTCCACAGCAGGCCCATCGGCTTGTCCTTGGCCGAGCCGTCGCCTTCGGCGCCGCTCTTGACGAACAGATCTTTGGCCATCGTCCCACTGCATGCCGCCAGGAGTACGACCGCCGCCATTGTGAACGAGAAAGTTCTCTGCATACGTTTCACCCTTTGAGGCCAGTCGGGCGCAGCGCCACAAGGCGTCGCGTCCGTCGCCAATGAGTAGTATCGGCGTGAGACGCGGGATTTCTGGATGCTGTTTGGGTCCCGCAAGAACCCCTTGCCGCGGGGCTGGCGGGGGCAACGATGGGATCGGCCGCGCGGGACATCAGGGCTTGGGCGCGAGCTTGGCCTCCAGCGACAGCATGCGGTTCTTCAGTTCCACCCCGCCGGGCGCGGAGAAGCCGCCGCTGCGGCCGTCGGCGTAGGTGACGCGGTGGCAGGGGATGACCAGCGGGATCGGGTTCTTGCCCAGGGCGGCGGCCACGGCGCGGGCGGCCTCCGGCTGTCCGATCAGCGTTGCCAGTTGCAGGTAGCTCCGCGTCTGGCCGCACGGAATCTCGCGGCACGCCCGCAGCACCTTGCCGCCCAGCGTCGTGGGTGCGGGCAGGTCGCACTCGATGGCGGCGAAGTCGGCCGGCTTGAGGTTGAAGTAGGCGCGGCAGCAATCGATCATGGAGGCGAAGGGTTTCTCGTCACGGACGGCCTCCTGGTGCTCCCAGGCCAGCAGCTGCTCGAGGTCCTTCATCATGTAGTGAGGCAGCACGACGCGGCAGAGGCCCCTGGGCCCCCACACGCCGCCCATCGGCCCCCACGCCGTTGCCCACGTCGCATAATATGTGCTCTTCGTTTCAGTCATACCGTGAGGATACCGTCAGCGGCGAGGCTCATTCAAGGCCGGTGGTCAAGTAACCGGTAAACAGTAAACAGTAAGCAGTAAGCAGTAAACAGTAAACAGTAAGCAGTAACCAGTAACCGGTGACCAGGCGCAGAGAACATCCTTTTACTGGTTACTTTTTACTGTTTACTGGCTACTGCTTCATTCAATGGGCCACGCTGGCCATGATGAAATCGACCGTCTCCTGCATGTGCTGTTCCCAGTAGGCCCAGTCATGCTCGCCGGCGTATTCGCGGTAGTGATGGGCGATCTTGAGCCTTTCGAGGTGCGCGTGGAAGTCCCGGTTGCACTGCAGCAGGTAGTCCTCTGTGCCGCAGTGGAAATGGATCGCCAGCTCGCGCCCGGTGCGGCCGAAGCTCTCGGCCAGGCGGAAACAGTCGTAGTCCTCGCGCGGCAGCACGGCCATCAGCGAGGTGGGGTATTCCGAATCGGTCGGGTGCTTCTCATGCTGGAAGTAGAGCGAGCCGCTCATGGAACTGGCCGCGCAGAAGAGGTCCGGGTGCCGCATCGTCAGCGTCAGCGCGCCGTAGCCGCCCATGCTGTTGCCGGCGATGGCCCGGCCCGAGCGGCTGCGGATCGTGCGGAAGCTGCGGTCGACGTACGTGAGCACGTCGTTGACGATGTGGTTTTCGTACTCGTTGCAGCCGGCCCGCCCGTCGTTGCAGTAGTAGCCTCGCTCGCCCTCGGGCATGACGAGGATCAGCGGCAGGTCCCGCGTGCGGCGCGGCATGGAGGTCTCCAGCCACGAGTTGCAGTCGCCCCCCAGCCCGTGCAGCAGGTACAGCACGGGGAACGGGCCATCGCCCTCGGGCAGGATGACGTTCATCTGCGCCGGCCGCCCCAGCGTGGGGCTGTCGAATCTCACGTGCAGTAGCGACATCGAAGCTCCTCGTTGTGCGTTTTCTACTCACGGTCAGGGTGGCGGCCTTCCCAGGCCGCCACCTTCCAGCCAGGTCTGGTGGCGGCCTGGGAAGGCCGCCACCCTTCAATCGAGAGCGTCATTTGCTCGCCGGCTTGTCCGTGCGGAAGGGCACCGCCGGCAGGCCTTCCTTGTTCGAGAGATTCGGCTCGGCGTCCTGCCGCCAGGCGAAGCGGACGGCCGTGGGCTTGGCGACGCCCTCGGCCCAGACCACGACCGTGTTGCCCACGATCTTCGCCTGTGCGGGGATGAAGACCTTCTCCTTGGGCGCCGGCTGCGTCGTGCCGGGGAACGACGTCGGGATGGTCGTCGGCGAATCGTCGCCGGCGATGGTGAACCACGTCAGGTCCTTGCCGTCGCGCGAGACCAGGCCGCTGCCAACGCCGTCGAACGTGAGGATCGCCTTGCCGTCCTTGAACTCGACCGACTTGTACATCGGGCCGCTGCACACGAGCTTGTCCTGGCCATACGTCTTGGCCAGGGCCAGCAAGGCCAGCCGCTGCCCGACCGCCTGCTTGTTCTTGGGGTGGATGTTGTTGGGGTCGCCGATGTCCACCGTGCACGCCATGCCCGTGTTGGGGATGCTCAAAGCCGCGGTCTGGGCTTCCCACTGCAGCGGCAGTGCCTGCGTGGCCGGGCCGTAGCGGTAAGGCGCCAACTGCACGTAGTAGAACGGGAAGTCGCCCTGGCCCCACGCCTGCCGCCAGCCGGCGATCAGGGCCTGCATCTTGGCGGTGTAGGTCGCGCTCTCAAACAGGTTCGACTCGCCCTGGTACCACAGCACGCCGCGAATGGCAAACGGCACCAGCGGCCGCACCATCGCGTTCCAGACGGTGGTGGCGAAGACCTTCTTGGTCTTGTCTTCGGGGGCCGGGAGGATCTGGTGGATGGCCTTGTACTGCCACGGGCCGTTGAGGGACAGGCTCTTGGCGCCCGGCACGTCGGTGGGCAGCAGTTGCATATCGAAGGGCTTCTCGCTCCACAGGCCGCCGGCGTACGCGACGCTGATGCAGCGCACGGCGATGACGGCCTTGCCGCCCTTGACGGCCGCGGCGGGCACCTTGTACGTGCGGGCGACGTTCCAGTACTTGAGATAATCGTTCTTCTTGAGGTTGCCCGTGCGGCCGACCTCGACGCCGTTGAACAGCGTCACGTCCACTTCGTCGACCGGGGCCAACTGCAGCAGCAGGTCCTTGCCTGCCCACTCCGAGGGGATATCAACCGTCTTGCGCAACCAGACCACGCCATCGTAGTTTGGCAGGGCGGACTTCTTCCAGTCCATGGGCAGCTTCATCTGCTTCCAGTCGGCGGTGTCGAGGTTGGGGTCGGCCATCTTCTTGACGGCGGCCTCATCGGCCTCGATCGCCATGGCCTCGTCGAGAGACTTCTTGGCCGCGGCGCTCTTGGCCTCGAACTCGGCCTTGGTGAGCGGGGCGATCTTGACGGCGTCATCGTAGTCTGCCAGCTTGGGGCCGATGCCCGGAACTTTGGCCAGCGTGTCGCGCGGCGTGAAGGGCTCGATGGTCATGCCGCCCCATGAATTGTTGATCAGCCCCACGGGCACGCCCAGTTCCTGGTGAATCCTGCGGGCGAAGAAGTAGCCCGCGCCGGTGAAGCCCTTGGCGGTGGCCGGCGAGCAGGTGGTCCACTTGCCGTCTAGATCGTCCTGCGGGGAGAGGTTCACCTGGCCGCGCGGGATCTTGAACTCGCGGATCATCGGGTACTTCGCGTTGGCCACTTCCTTGTCCGCATCGACGCAGTTCGCCAGCGGCCACTCCATGTTGGACTGGCCCGAGCAGATCCACACCTCGCCGACCAGGACGTCCGAGAGCTTGATCGTCTTCTCTTCACCGGCCACTCGCAGCTCGAAAGGCCCGCCGGCCTTGTGCGCCGGCAGATTGACGCGCCATCGGCCGTTGGCGTCGGCGGTGGCGGTGATGGCGCCGGCGATCTGCGACGTAGCTCCCGCGGCGTACAGCGAGACGCTGACCTTCTCGCCGGCCTTGGCCCAGCCCCAGACGGGGATGGGCATCTCGCGCTGCAGCACCATGCCGCTGTCAAAGACCCTGGGCAGCCTCAACTCTCCCTGCGGCGGGATGGCCCGCACCGGCGGCGTGGGCGAGGGCGTGGGCTCCGGCGTCTGCGGCGAGCAGGCGAGGGGGAACAGGATCGCGAGGGTCAACAGGGCCGCTATGCTCTTCATGATTCGTCTCCGATTGATTGGGGTCCAACGGCGCGAGATTGTCCGCCTCCGTGTCATCGAAAGCAAGGCCCTTTGGAGTGCGGCGGCGGTTCGGCAAGCTCACCGCAGGCAACGACGGCGCTGGTGCATTCGGTCGTCAGCGGCACAGAAAGAGCTTCGCATATGCTGATTCTGGGCATCGCTCGCGTTTTGGCGATGTTCGATGGCGGCAGATGCTCAAACATCGCCAAAAGGCGAGCGGCAGTCAGCCCCTTGGATATTGGAAGCTTCTGCTGTTGCGCTCAAGCAGAATGCACCCGCCGCACTCCAGGCGCACAAGCCCATTTGCAGAGGGAAAACGTTTCTGATATCTTGGACCTTTCGTCACGGAACAAAGGTAAGGGAATGATATGACACAGACACTGACGCACAAGATTCTCGCCGAGCACCTCGTGGTGGGCGAGCTCACGACGGGCACCGAGATCGGCATCCGCATCGACCAGACCCTCACGCAGGACGCGACGGGCACGACGGCCTTCCTGCTGCTGGAGGCCATGGGCGTGCCACGCGTGCGGACGGAGGTCTCCGTCAGCTACGTCGACCACAACATGGCCCAGTTCGGGCCTGAGAACCACAACGACCACCTGTACCTCCAGTCGATCTCGCGTAAATTGGGCGCGTACCACAGCCGCCCGGGCAACGGCATCTGCCACCAGGTGCACCTGGAGCGGTTCGCCCGCCCCGGCCGCACGCTCGTCGGCAGCGACAGCCACACGCCCACCGGCGGCGGCATGGGCATGCTCGCGATCGGCGCCGGCGGCCTGGATGTGGCCGTGGCCATGGGCGGCGGGGCGTTCTACACCACCTGCCCCAAGGTGATCGGCGTGGAGCTTCGCGGCCGTCTCAAGCCGTGGGTCGCCCCCAAGGACATCATCCTTCGGCTGCTGTCGATCCTGACCACCAAGGGCAACGTCGGCTGCGTGGTCGAATACTACGGCAAGGGCGTTGCCACGCTGCCGGTGCCCGCCCGCGCCACGTGCACGAACATGGGCGCCGAGCTGGGCGTCACGTGCAGCGTCTTCCCGGCCGACGACGTGACGCAGCAGTTCCTCCAGGCCCAGGGCCGCGGCGATCAGTTCGTGCCGCTGGCGGCCGACGAGGGCGCCGCGTACGACCGCATCACCAAGAAGCTCGATGCGAAGAAGGACGCCGCCGTCATCGCCAACATCAAGGCGTTCTGCAAGGGCGTGAAGATCAAGGAAGACGGCGCCGCGGTCGAGGCGTCGTTCGACCGCATCGTGATCGACCTGTCGAAGCTTGAGCCGCTGATGTCGGCACCCTCCAGCCCCGACAACATCGTCACCGTCGCCGCCACCGCCGGCAAGAAGGTCGGCCAGGTGGTGATCGGCTCGTGCACCAACTCGAGCTTCCAGGACCTCATGCTGGTGGCCCGCTCGCTGAAGGGCCGCACCGTGCACCCGGCGGTCGAGGCCGGCATCGCGCCGGGCTCCAAGCAGGTGCTGGAGATGCTGGCCGAGAACGGCGCGCTGGCCGACCTGGTCCGCTCGGGCGTGCGAATCCTCGAATCCGGCTGCGGGCCGTGCATCGGCCTGTGCTTTTCGCCGGCCGAGGGCGCCGTCAGCCTGCGGACGTGCAACCGCAACTTCGCCGGGCGCAGCGGCACCACGGGCGACCAGGTGTACCTCGTCTCGCCCGAGACCGCCGTGGCGGCCGCGCTGACGGGCGAGGTCACCGACCCCCGCGTGCTGACGGAGAAGCTCGGCGTGGCCTACAAGCCCGTGGGCAAGCCTAAGCAGTTCCTGCTGGACGACGGCATGCTTCAGCCGCCGGCGGCCCCCGACGAGGCGGCGACGCTGGAAGTCGTCCGCGGCTCGACGATCGTCAAGCCCCCGCGCGGCCAGACGCCCCCAGCGAAGCTCGAAGGCGGCGTGCTGATCAAGGTGGGCGACAAGATCACCACCGACCACATCATGCCCGCGGGCGAACTGCTCAAGCACCGCTCCAACGTGCCCGAATATGCGAAGTACGTCTTCAACCCGCTCAACCAGGCGGGCGAGCCCACCTTCGCGCAGCGGGCCCTGGCGATGAAGGACAAGGGCGGCCACGGCGTCGTCGTTGCCGGCGACAGCTACGGCCAGGGCTCCAGCCGCGAGCACGCGGCCCTGTGCCCGATGTACCTGGGCGTGCGGGCCGTGATCGCCAAGGCGATCGAGCGAATCCACCAGGCGAACCTGGTGAACTTCGCGATCCTGCCGCTGACGTTCGCCGACGCGGCCGACTATGACCGCGTCGAGGCGGGCGACAGCCTGGCGATCGACGACGTCGCGGGCGCCATCGGCTCGGCCGAGCGCGTGACCGTTCGCAACGCGACCAAGGGCTTCGACTTCGTGTGCAACCTGAAGCTCGCGCCGCGCCAGCGGAAGATCCTCGCCGCCGGCGGGCTGCTGAACTACACGCGGGACGGCGGGCAGTAAGGCTGGATCCGCCGCCGCGGCGGAGTTCGCACAGGGTGAGAAGCAAGATGGCCACACATCATCACAACGTCGTCGCGGTGTTCGGGTCGTGCGACCCCGTCGAGGGCGGCGCCGAGTATGAATTCGCCCGCCAGGTGGGGCACAAGCTGGCGGAACTGGGCTACGTCGTCGCCACGGGCGGCTACGGCGGGGCGATGGAGGCGGCCTGCCGCGGCGCCAAGGAAGCGGGCGGCACGACGGTCGGCGTCCTGTGCTCGATCTGGAACGCACAGCCGAACGCCTTCGTCGACCGTCGCATCGAGACCTGCAGCATGGAGGCCCGTCTGGCGGCGTTTGTCGAACTGGGCCGTTGCGGCTACGTTGTGCTCGGCGGGGCGACCGGCACGCTGGTGGAACTGGCGACGATGTGGGAGATGATGTGCAAGAAGCTGATGGCCCGCCGCCCGCTGGTGTGCGCGGGTTTCTGGTCGCCGCTGGTGGAGATGATGTCGCGGGCCCGCGCGGGGTGCGAGCAATTCGTCGCCTGCATCGAGCGGCCGCAAGACCTCTCGCTTTATTTTGCCCCTCGAGAGCGGTTATAGTGGTACACATGACGCGCATAGGTATAGCCTTGATGCTGGCGGCGGCGCTCGCGATGAGCGCGCTGGCAGCGGACGCGCCGGTGGAGCCTTCGCTGCTGCCTCCGCAGAAGGCCGCCACCGCCCCCGCGCCTTCGCCAATGGTCCAGCCGACGCCCGCTCCCGTCCACAGCGGCGACCGGTCGCCGCCGCCGGTGATCCGTCCCCGGAACTACAAACCGACGCCCCGCCCGGCCAGCCTGCCCGGCGGCGGCAGCCGCGTCCTCGAGACGCCCTGCCGCCTGCAGTTCTTCCAGCCGGCCAACTGGTACCTGCTGCGGTTCGAGAACCAGGATAGCAACCTGCCGATGTACTCGCGCTTCGTGCTGCAGAACAGTTACCTCGAGCAGATCGAATCGCTGGCCGGCCAGAACCCGCCGCCCGTGCTGAAGGTCTCGGGCGAGACCATGGTCTACCGCGGGCGGAGCTTCATCCTGCTCGACGACGTGGCCATCGGCGGCACTGAGGCCGCGGCGGCGCCTTCGCCCTCGCCACGCCCGGTGCGGCAGACGCCGGCCGTCATGCCCGTCTCCATGCCCGCCGACGCCAATGTCGCGCCCGCCGACGACCCCAAGCCCCCCAGTTCGGAGGACGTGCTCAAGGATCTGCTTCGCGACCGCCCGGGCAAGCACGTGGCCGTGCCCGTGCTGACCGCGCAGGAAACTGACAACGTGCCGTCGGTGGCGCCCAAGCCGGCGACCAGGCCGGTCGCCTCCGCCCGCGGCGCGATGGTCGTCGACCGGCTGGTGCGGATCTATCCCGAGACCAAGGACGGCTGGTGGATGGTCAACTTCGAGACCGACAACACCCTCCGCGAGCCGCCCCTGCGGCTGATGCCCTGCAGGCTGCTGGAGAAGGCCGAGGACTACATCCGCGACAACGAGGCCCTGTACGTCCGCTTCCGCGTCTCCGGCGAGATCACCGAGTACCATGGCCGCCGGTACCTGGTCCTCCGAAAGCTGCTGCCGTACAAAGATCTGGGGCAGTTCTAGTGTAGTGTTTCACGCTGATGCTGATTTATGTCGCGATCGCAAACTCGAAATCCGAAACACGAAATCCGAAACAAACAGCAAACGGCAAAGCAGCAAGCAAACGAAAACCTTGAAAACAGCAAGGCACGCAAGGCAAAGACGATCTCTTGGGTCTTGTTGTTTTGAATTTGTTTCGGACTTCGTATTTGGAGTTTCGGAGTTTGACGCGCGGATAGGCAGGCATACTTTCGTGCCACTACACTCGCTCGCCTCCTTGATGCACAAATGACATTTCTTCATCCATGGTTTCTGCTGGCGGGGGCGATCGCGGCAGCGGCGGCGGTTCTGGCGCTGCTGCGGCCGGGAAGGCAACTGGTCGTCGTCGGCAGCCTGGCCCTGTGGCGGCAGACACTGCAGTCGCTCGCATCGACCTCCCATCCCCGCACGCGACGCGTCACGCTGCACTGGCTGCTGCTGGCGGCTGGGGCGGCGGCCGCGGTGCTCGCCGCGTCACAACCTGTCTATTACTCAGCCGCGGCCGGGCGATCCGTCGCGGTCGCGGTCTACCCCTCGGCCGAGTTGGCCTCGCCGGCCGGCATGGAATCGTTGCGGCAGGCGGCAGGGGCGCTGCTCGACCGCCTGGACGACGCGGACCGCGTGATGCTGCTGGCCCCGGGGCGAAGCGGCCAGTGGACCGCCCGCTCGCAGGCGAAGGCGGAGTTGGCGGGGCTTTCGCCGTTCCCCGCCGCGGCCGGCGAGATCGTCCTGCCCGCACCGGCGGGGGCGCAGCACGTGTACCGCCTTGCCGCCGCGGGCGCGGGCGTGACGGCCGGCCCCGACGAGACGCTCATTCAACTGCCAACCTCGCTGCCGGATGTCACGATCGAGACGGTGGCCGCCTCGTGCGTGCCGCGGCCCGCCGGCGACGGCACGGATCTGCTGGTGACGCTGGCAAACCATTCCGCCCGCGCGTTCAGCGGCCAGATCGCCGTCTCCACCTGGCCGGGCGAGGGGGCCTGGGCCGCCGCGGCCGAAGTGCCCGCCGGCCAGCGGCGTGAGACGGTCATGCACCTGCCGCTCATCGAATGCGTGATCGTCCATATCAAGCAGGGCGGGGCGACGGTCGCCGAGGCGTTTCTCTCGCGCCCGTCCGTTCCCAAGGTCAAGGTGGCGATGGTGGGCGGCCAGGAGCCGCTCGTCCGCCGTCTCATCGGCGTGCACCGCGGCCTGTCGCTGGTGGCCGACGCGAACGATGCCGATGTCCTCGTCTGCAGCGGCGCCGCGCCGCCGGCGGGCAAGGCCGCCCTGGTGATCCAACCTCCCGCGCCGCCGCCGGGCTTCACGCCGGGCCCCTCGCTGCAGGACGTGGTGCTCGGGGGTCGTGCCGTCGCCGCGAGGCGCTCGGGCACCGACGGCCCGCAACCGCCGTGGGGCCCCCTGGGCTCGCCCGCGGTGCACCTGCTGCCGACGTGGTCGGGCGACGGCCTGGACTCGCTCTGCGTCGACGGCCAGGCGATCATGGTCGCCGGCGCGGGCCCGCCCCGGCGGGTATACGTGGCCTTCAGCCTTGCGGCCGAGAACACCAACCTGGGGCTCACGCCGGAGTTCGTGCAGCTGCTGGCCCGCGCGTTCGCCTATCTCGCGCTGGCGTCGGCGGGGGCCGCGGAATACCAGTATTGCCGCCCGCTGCAGTTGTGGGCCGGCGGCCTCCAGGCGTGCGCGACGCGCGGGGGCGAAGGCGCCGCGGGCAATCCGCCCTTCGCGGCCGACTGCCCGCACCCCTGGCCGGGGCTTTACACCGACGCATCGAAGCAGCCGGTCGCGGTGAGCCTCGTCGGCCTGCGCGCCACGGCCCCGCCCACGCCGGCGGCCGAGACGATCGCCTCGCTCTCGCTGCCCGCTCCGCTGCCCCTGGGCCACGGGGTCGAGTTCTGGCCGTATCTCGCGGCCGCCGCGATGCTCTTGTGGCTCGCCGGGTGGAGGCTTCGCCTGCGGTGATGCCGTGCCCTGCGGCCGCCTGCGCTGGCCGCCGGAAGGATCATTCACCCCACGGACACCGCTCGTATAATGAATCAGGAAGCAGCGGGGGCCAAACCAGCGGGTTGATTTATGTCAGGCAACGCAATGACCAAGGAACACGATGCCATTCTGTGGGAGTCGTTGGACGGCGAAAAAGTACGCTGCCAGCTCTGCGGGCACGGGTGCGTGATCTCGGCCGGCAAGTACGGCGTCTGCATGGTCCGCCAGAACATCGGCGGCGAACTGAAGACGCTGAACGACAGCTCGCTGGTGGCGCTGAACGTGGACCCCATCGAGAAGAAGCCCCTCTTTCATTTCATGCCCGGGTCTCGCAGCCTGTCCATCGCCGCGCCCGGCTGCAATTTCCAGTGCGAATTCTGCCAGAACTGGCAGATCTCCCAGTCGCCGCGCGAGGGGCACATGAAGGGCGAGGCCGTCAGCCCGCAGCAGATCGTGACGGCGGCGTTCAACTACGATTGCCCCTCGATCAGCTACACGTACACCGAGCCGACCGTCTTCTTCGAACTCGCCTACGACACCTGCTCGCTCGCTCACGACAAGGGCATCCGAAACTGCTTCGTCTCCAACGGCTTCCTCACGCCGCTGGCGGTGGAGCGGATCGCGCCGCGCCTCGACGCGATCAACGTCGACCTCAAGAGCTTCCGCGACGACACCTACCGCCGCGTCATGAAAGCCCGCCTCGATCCCGTGCTCGACTGCCTGCGGGCCCTGGTGGCCGCGAAGGTCTGGGTCGAGATCACCACGCTGGTGGTGCCCGGCATGAACGACTCGCCGGCGGAACTCGAGGAGATGGCCGGCTTCATCGCGAGGGAACTGGGCACCTTCGTGCCGTGGCATGTGACGCGTTTCCACGGCGACTACCGCATGACCGGCACGCCCGCGACGCCCATCAGCACGCTGCACACCGCCTGCCGCATGGGCCTGGAGGCCGGGTTGAAGTACGTCTACTGCGGCAACATCACCGGGCAGGCCGACGAGCGGACTTACTGTCCCCGCTGCAAAGAACTGCTCGTGGACCGCGTGGGCTTCCACATCCAGAGCGCCCGCCTCAATGACGGTTCCTGCCCCGCCTGCGGCGAGAAGATCGAAGGCGTGTGGGCGTAACAGGGAGAGGGAATCGCCGCCGCCCCAGGAACCGTGCAAAAATGTGACACCGCGCGTGCACCATCGGCGCACACGCGGTGTCAACAAATCCAGGGGATGATTAGATCGGGCTTAGCGCTTGCGGCGATTGCGGCGCTCGCGGCGCTTCTTCGAGCCGATCTTGCGGCGGCGTCTTGGCTTACTCATGCAGTTCCTCGTGTTCCTTACGGTTTCTTCTTTAACAGGAGAGCGGCCACGGTGGCCTTCCCGCTTGCTTCACGCGGTCACGGGGAGTCATCTTAGCATTTCGCCAGCGTTTGTCACGGGGAAAACTTCTCTCCGCGTTCCCGGCCGAGAGCGGCGACGGAGTCACCGGCGCGGCGTACCGTCCCCGGTTGACGCTGCGGGGCGAGCCCGCCGCACATTCGCCTCGTGTTTTTTCGTGAAATTCGTGCAATTCGTGGACACAATCTCCCGCATGAAATACACGAACCCCGTCGTGCCCGGCTTCTATCCCGACCCCAGCGTCTGCCGCGTGGGCGAAGATTATTACCTCGTCACCAGCACCTTCGAATACTTTCCCGGCGTGCCGGTCTTTCACAGCCGCGACCTGGTGAACTGGCGGCAGATCGGCCACTGCCTCACGCTCGCCAGCCAGCTGCCGCTGGAGAAGTGCCGCGCTTCGGGCGGCATCTACGCCCCGACGATCCGCCACCACGACGGCATGTTCTACATGATCACCACGAACGTGTCGGGCGGGGGCAACTTCATCGTGCACGCCAAGGACCCCGCCGGCGAATGGTCGCAGCCTGCGTGGGTGGACCAGGGCGGCATCGACCCGTCGCTGTTCTTCGACGACGACGGCAAGGTGTACTTCACCGGCACGGGCATCGTCCAGTTCGAGATCGACCCGATGACCGGCAAGGCCCTGTCGGAGAAGAAGGTCATCTGGTCCGGCACGGGCGGCCGCTACCCCGAGGGCCCGCACCTGTACAAGATCGACGGCCTGTACTACCTCATGATCGCCGAGGGCGGCACCGAGTACGGCCACTTCGAAACCATCGCACGCTCGCAGACCCCGTGGGGGCCGTGGGAGCCCTGCCCGCACAACCCGATCCTCTCGCACCGCGACTGCGGCGGCAACAGCATCCAGGGCACCGGCCACGCCGAGCTCGTGCAGGCCCACGATGGCAGCTGGTGGATGATGCACCTGGGCTTTCGGACGGTGGGGGGCAGGTACCACCATCTCGGCCGCGAGACGTTCCTGGCCCCCGTCGAGTGGACGCCCGAGGGTTGGCCCGTCGTCTTCCCCCGCAAGAGCGAGCGGACGTACTGCCAGTCCGCCATGCACGGCCACGCCCTCTGTGGCCGCAAGAGTCCCGGCTGCATCGCCGGCACCAACGAGATCAACGTGGAAGTCGACCACGCCCTGCCGCCGCACCCGTGGCCGGTCGAGTCGGCGCGGGACGATTTCGATTCGCCGCGCCTGCGCCTGTGCTGGAACTTCCTCCGCAACCCGCGTGCGGCGGACGGGTCGCTGTCGGCCCGGCCGGGGTTCCTGCGGCTCAACGGCTCGGCCGTGACGCTGGACGAGGCGGACTCGCCCGCCTTCGTCGGCCGGCGTCAGCAGCACGTCAAATGCCGCGCCGCCGCCCGTCTGGATTTCTCGCCCGGCGCCGCCAACGAAGAGGCCGGGCTGACGGTGCTGATGAACGACTCGCACCACTACGACCTCGCCATCCGCGGCGGCGACGATGGCCGGCGTCGCGTCCTGGTTCGCCGCCGCATCGGCGACCTCACCGGCGTCGTCTTCGAACGTGATATCCCGGCTGGGCCGGTGACGCTGGAGATCGCCGACGACAACGGGACGTACACGTTCGCCTTTGCCCTGAACGACGCCCCGCCCCAGGCCGTCGCCACCGGCTTGGCCCGCTACCTTTCCTCCGAGGTCGCCGGCGGCTTCACCGGCGTCTACCTCGGCATGTACGCCACCGGCAACGGAAAGCCCTCGACCACCCCCGCCGACTTCGACTGGTTTGAATACCATCCACGTTCGTGAAAAACGAACCCCAGCCCGCCTTCGGCGGGAATGACCAATGACCAAGGCCCAATGACCAAGCCTTGACGTGGCCAAATCGGTGCCACCCCCAAACTTGTTTGGGGGTGCGAAGGCGGCACCGAGTCCATCCTTGTCCGCCGGCAAATCGAACCCGAAGGAGGAAAATCGAACCCGACATTGATTGTGCCTTAGCGTCGGTCGCGCGAATGGTGGGCAAGCTCGCCACCGCGAGTCTCGCCTGCGGCAAGCCCGCCCACCTACGGCAGCCCTTAAGACGACGGTACGCACAGAACCCACCCAAAGCGGAAGGCGAAACGGGCGGCCGGAGAGTTTTGTCGACGGCGGCGGGGGCGGTCGCCAGCGGTTGGTGCGCGACAACCATTTGGAGTGCGGCGGCAACGACGCCGCTATGGATTCAGACGCCGGTGCGTGCGATAGATCCAAAGCGGTGTCGCTGCCGCTGCGCGGCCTTGCCACCGCACTCCACAAGGTCGTCGCACGGTACACAGGATGGCTCTTGCCACTATCAGGAGATCATGTCGCTCACAGCGGCTGTTCGGCCGCGATTGTGATTGATGGCAGGAGCCCGATGGGCGTAGGATATGCGTCACGGCCGGCTGGGTTCGGCGGGTCAAAGCGTGGCAAGGGTAGCGGGCTATGCGATGGGAAGGTTTTGCGGGCGAGATCAAATATGTTATTGACGTGAACACAGCATTAGAGGGATTGGACATACCTGTCAAGGATCTGGCGCTATGACTGCCAAGGGGAAAGTGTTGATGATATGCACGGCGCTTGCACTAGGCGTGCTACTCCTGCTTGTCATCCGCCCCTCTGTGTCTTGGGTTGAGCTCCAACAGAAGGCCGTGGTAGGCACGGTGTCGATCGTGGATGATAGTACGGGTATGGAGTTGCAGGATGTCTTGCTGATAACCTGTCAGGAGGAGAGTCAAGAAATAGCGACGCATATAATTGCCCATGCACAGAATACACGGTTTGGCGTAGTTACTGCCGATATACAACGCATCTCTTCAGGCCACAGGATCGTTCAGCCAGAGAAATCAAACGTCGTGCATTGGACGAGTGATGGGATGAGGACCAAGCTGAGCCAGATCGAGTACATCTTTGTAAAAGATGGGTATCAGATTACGGGTTTGACGGATTTTACATTCCACGGCTACGCCTCCCAGGGACACAAAGCCATGGTCAGATTAACGCCGGAGCACTCGGGTGAAAGAGATTCGGATATTGGTTTGGTTGTCAATGCGGAGAGCCTTGCCACCAATATTCTGCTAAAAGTCAATCCGCAAAACCGGCTTCGCCAGTGTCTAGTGGAGTGCCTGTTGAGGAGGATCGCCCGGATACCAACGACATCGGTGTCCCACCAAGAGGCAGTGACTGCAGCGGACCATCTTCGAGCGGTTAAATGATCCCAAGTGCGGGCAGGGGCACGCAGAACGGAGAAGCGTATGTGTGAACGGCCTAAGGTTCGCCGTGGCCACCCTACGCCAAACGGGCCTGCCCCGCGTGTTTTGGGTGCCGAGGCGGCGAATTCCTCCACCAATTTTGTCCCGGTTTTGTCGCAACATTACCTGAGGAGCACAACTGCAAAAGCTCGGTAGGGAGAGTCACTGATGGTCAATGTCATCATACTAAGACGTGTCCTTCTGTGGGTAATAGCCACGTTGGCGGTGGCCCTTTTGCTCACCGCACTTGTTGTAGTTCCTCAATGGTTGTTTGTATGGCATCGGACTAGTGAATACTGTTTTCAGCTAAACGATCGCTCGCCGTCTTTGACGGAGCCCTTGGCAATGAAATCCGCAATCGCGGCCCTTTCGGCAGATGGGTACGATGCAGCACAATGGGTGGTCGAGGAGATCGACCGTAGGCCCGATGGCAAGGCCGATGCCTATCTCCATAGATATGATCCCAGAAGTGGCGCACTTTACTTTCATAGGAAGGATGATCCCCGTGAGCGGCGATTAGTGCACATGGAAGTGGAGGGCGATACCATAAGATGCAAGATAATCTGGCCGAAGTAGATCACCTCTAGCACCGGGCTGCGCCAGGTGGCATGCAATAAACTGCTCATCCGACGATTGATGTCCTCCTCGCCGAAATGATACGACAAAGAACGGATAAATCAGCGGAGTAATTCGCTTCCTCCCAGGTGCGGGCAGGGGCCCGCAGAACGGGGAAGCGTATGTGCGAACGGCTTGAGGTTCGCCGTGGGCAGGCCTGCCCACGCAACCCAAACGGGCCTGCCTGGCGGCGGCATGGAAAGGCCCGCCGGCGGCCTGGGCTATTCCGTGACCGGCGTTGGGGCGGCGTCGGGCGTGGGGGCCGGCGCGGGGGCGATCTCAACCTTGGGCGCGTTGGCGTCGCTCTTGACGTTGAAGTACTTCTTGATGACGGCCAGGGCGGGCTTGCCCGCGGGGTTGTAGGAGGTGTCGCTCTCGTCGCACTTCTGGTACGTGTCGCTTCGCCATTCCCAGACGAGCGTGCCGGCGACGTTTTTCTCCCCGGCCCACGTCTGGAAGAACGCCTCGAAGCAGTTGGCCTGCGCGATGGGGTCGGGGTCCTTGGGCGAGCGGTAGTAGTCCCACGGGAACTGGGCGCAGGTGATCTGGTTCGGCCAGCCCACCTCGGTGAACAGCAGCGGGCGGTTGATCTTCGCCTGCCACTCGAGGATCTCCTTCTTGATCGGCTTCCACGCCTCCAGCAGCGTCGGCAGCGTGGCCTTCTTGCCGCCGGTGAGGTCGTAGTACGTCGTCATGCCGATCAGGTCCAGGTCGTCCCAGAAGTTCACGACGCGGTAGTGGTCCCAGTTCGACGAGTAGCTCAGGCGGCCGTGATACACCTTGCGGACCTCGGCGATCAGCTGCTTCCAGCGTTCGGTCTGCGTCTCGGTGGAGACCAGCTCCGAGCCGATGATGAAGACGTCGGCCTTGGCCTCTTCGACGATCTTGGCGTAGTGCAGCACGTAGGCGTTGTAGTCTTCCCACCAGTCGTCCCAGTTCTCGGGCTTGATCTTGCCGCGCCATTCCCCCTCGCGGCCGTTCTCCAGCAGCACGATGGGCATGAGCGACACGGCCAGGCCCTTCTTGTGGGCGGTGGCGATGACCTGCTTGATGAGTTCGGGCGTGGGGGCCTTGCGGACGTCGACGAAGATGCTGGTGGAGGAGCAGTTCTCCTGCCAGCCGGTGACGACGAGGCTGAGCATGTTGGCGCCGGTGGCGGCGATTTCATCGATGAGGACGTCGTAGGGGTGGTTGGGATCGCGGTGATGCATCGTCATGGACACGCCGCGGAACTCGCCGCTGGCGGTGGCCTTGACCGGGTCGATGGCCGCCGGGCCGGCGGAGGGCTTCTCGGCCTGCCCCTGCAGGTTCTGCATGCCCACGACGGCTGCGACCACGAAAATGAATATAGCTACGACGGCTAGCTTGCTCTTGGTCATTCTGATCTCTCTCAAAACCGCACGCCGCTGCGCCTCATCCCAGACGGGCGCGCAACGCATGGAAGTTCATACGATAGCAGAAACCGAAGGGTGATTCAATGCGTTCGCGGGCCCGGCAGTACCCGCTGCCCGGGTGCGACGGCCTTTTGGAGTGCGGCGGCAGAGGCCGCGCAGCGGCCGCGACGCCGCTTTGGATCTATCGCACGCACTGGCGCCAGAATCCATAGCGGCGTCGTTGCCGCCGCACTCCAAATGGGCAGCCCCATTTCACTGCAATCGGCGTTTTCGGGCGTGACTTGCTAGGGCTAAGGAACGCTCCGCCGCTGTTGGCTTTGTTTCTCCGCGTTCTCGGCGTTCTCTGCGGTTGATTCCCCGGATGGCGGGGACTACTGCTGGAGGGCGCGGAGGAACTGGACGTCGGTGGTGGCGGCTTCTTCCCAGGATTCGGCCAGGCGGGGGAGGAAGTCCTCGCTGTGGGGGATGTAGAGGGCCCGCTGCAGCGAATCGACGACGGTGCAGCCGGACTTGAGGTTGTCCATGAACGAGCGGAACTGGTCGCCCTTGAGGTGGCTTTGGAGATAGAGGGTGAAGCTGAGGCTCTCGGCGTAGAAGGCGGCCATGTCGGTCGAGCCGTACCGCTGGCGGACGAACATGTCTTCGAGCGCGATCTTTTCCTTGCCGGCCAGCGCCACGCCCGCCAGGGCGAGGCGGTCGGTGTCGAGCTGCGCCTCGGCCATCATCGCCAGTCCCTCGTTGAGGAACAGGGGGCAGCCGGCGTCGCCGAACTGCTCTTTGACCACCAGGTGGCACAGTTCGTGGGGCAGCACGCGGTCGAGCATGCTGACGGAGAAGTTGCCGTTGTCGTCCCGCTGGGCCAGGTCGATCCGCCGGATCATCACGCCGTCCTGCGCGTGGAAGCTGAAGCTGCCCCCGGACCACTGCTGGGCCTCCAGCGTGCCGGCGAGGTATTCCTTGCGGTCGGCCCAGACGCGGATTTCGACGCTCTGGGGGTACTCCTGGCCGCCGAGGATCGGGCCGCAGATCCGCCGCAGGGCGATCTCGGCCTCGTCGGCGGTCAGGCGGGCGAGGCGGGCGTTGCGTGCCTTGACGACGAAGTGTTCGGAGGACTCGGTGAACGTCTGCTCGGCCACCTCGGCCAGCTCGGCGCGGTCCTTCTCGCCCAGGCGGGCGCTGGGGGCCTGGCGCGGCGAGGAGGCTTGCTCGGCCGCCTGGCAGGCCTGGATCTGCTGCATCACGAACTGGCGGTGGGCCCCGGAGTCGCCGCTGGCCAGGTACAGGCGGTAGGCGCGGGCGGCGGAGGCGTATTGCTGAAGGTTCTGGCGGGCGGAGGCCACGATGGCCCACGCGCGCGGGTTGGGCTGGTCGGTGCGGCTGGCGAGGCTGGAGGCGAGTTGTTCGGCCGTCGCATAGTCGCCGCCGCGGAGGCACTGCAGCGCCTGCTGCATCTCGGCCGTGCCGTCGTTGGAAACGACGGTGACGGCGGCAGAGGCGCACAGGGCGGCGCCCGCCACGACAAACGCTGCGACGGCTCGATTATTTCTTGCCATCAAGTTCCCCAGTGAGCACCTGGCGCATCTCCTCAATTTTCTTGAGGTCCAGCTCGGCCCACTTCATTTCGAGGACCAGTTCCCGGGAAAAGGGTTTCGCAACGGCGATGATCTCTTTGAGATCCTGACGTAGGTTATCCACGAGGTAGATTAACCGCAAGACCTTATTGCGGTAGTCGGCGGCCGACATGCCCCGCTTGCCCAGCGAGGACATTTCCTTGTCGAATTCCTTGGCCTCGGCGTCGGTGTCCTTCCGCATGGCCGTGATGCGGCGGCGGGCGATCTCGATGCGGTAGCTCTTGGCGATGTTGGGCACCAGGGCGTCGCTGCGGTCGAAGGCCTTGGCGGCCAGCGAATACTTCGTCTTGGCCGCGTCGGCGTCGGTCGACTCGATCTTCTGGGCCTCGTCCATGGCCTTGCGCCCGGCCTCGATGTCCTTGCGGGCGCGATCGCGCAGGGCGGCCTGCAGCACCATGGGCTCGGCCAGCGAGGCGGGCCCGGGCTTGAGCACCGGTGCAGTCGCATCGCCCAGCAGCTCGGCCGCGGGTGGATAGGCCTCGGTCAACAGGTACATGCCGTCGGGGCTTTCCTTGATGATCTCGATGATGGCGGCAGCGCGGATGGCCGCGGCGCCGGTGGACTTCTCGGCGAGGTCCTCGAACACCTTCTGGGCCGCGGCGAACTTGCCGCCCCGCAGGTGGGTCAGGCCCTGGATCTCGCGGATCGCCAGTTGCTTTTCCTTGGTCACCGCCAGCGGCTCCAGCGCCGGCAGCAGGTCGGTGATCTGCTGGTGCTGGCCGACGTCCAGCTTGTTGCGCGCGATCTCGAGGGCCTGCTCGAACGTTCGCCAGTTGCCCTCGACCTTCACGTAGCCCAGGGCCAGGCGGGCAGAGGCGTTCTCGGGATCGATCTTGAGCACGCGGGTGTAGAGGTCCTCGGCCTGGCGGGGCAGGCTGTTCCGGGCCGCCCACTGGGCCAGCTCGGCCAGGGCGGGGGCGTTGTCGGCAGGCAGGGCCGCGAGCTTGCGGCTGAACTCGGTCTCGGGCAGGTCGCCGACGGCGACTTCGCGGACCTCATCGCGGGTGAACTTCATCGAGCCGAAGGGCGTCTCGACGCGGACGACGTCGCCGTCGTACGTCACGACGCCGTTGAACGTCCGGCCGTCATTGAGAATAAGCCGGTCCGCCAGCGCTATGCTGGACAGGCTTAGAAGAATGGTGGCTATGACTGCTGCCTTGGCCATCGCTTCAATTCTCCGGCCGTGACCGGGAGTAACCTTCTTGTCGCGGGTGCAGCCCTCGCGGGCCGCCGTCGGCGTGCGTCCTGGGCGAGATGCTAAACCGTCCGAGGCCGACGTAAGTACGGCCGCGGCCGCGCGCACCGGCCGATGACGATAAACCGACTGAGCCTACAATATACCAGAACAACGCACAGGGCCGGGAGGTATTTCCGCCCTTTTTGAAGGCACATGAAGCGATTGGGAAGATACGTGCTGGCGGTGGCGGGCTGGGCGGTCCTTGCGGGCATGCAAGACCTTCCGTCCACTGCGATTGCGCAGACACCCCAGGCGACGCACCGGGCGATTGTGCCGGCCGCGGTGAACATGCCGCAGGGGCCGGCGCTCGAGGCCAGGCCGTCGCCGGCGGCGGACCGGCGAGATCTTGCCAAGGCGCCATCGAAGCCGCGGGTGCTGCGGGTGAAGGTGACGGCGTATTGCCCTTGCGTAGTGTGCTGCGGAGATGGCGACGGCGTGACGGCCAGCGGCAGGAAGGTGGGCGAAAACGGGGGCAGGTTCGTGGCCACCGCCGGGGCTGTGCCCATGGGCTCACGTGTCATCGTGCCGGGTTACAGCGGCGGGGCGGCCGTGCCCGTGTGGGACCGCATGGGCCCGGGGGCCAGCGGCCGCCTGGACGTGTTCTTCCCGACGCACCGCCAGGCGCGGCAGTGGGGCGTGAGGTACCTCGACGTCGTGGTTTGTCCGCGGCCGTCATGATCAGCGCGGGGACATGACGCGCACCGGGGCCAGAGGTATCTACACAACTGTCCTGGGTGGCGGCCTTCCCAGGCCGCCGCCCCTAACCACGCTGGCGGCGGCCTGGGAAGGCCGCCACCCCTCATACTTGTGTAGATACTATTGCATCGGGGCCGTGCGATTACTTCGACAGCGGGCAGCCGCCGGCGGCGCAGGCGGATGAGCGGCCTCGCTTGGCGCCGGGGCAACCGGCCGCCGCACAGGGCGAGGCCGCCGGGGCCTTGTTGTGTGCGGCGAAGACCGAGAATTGACGCTTCAGCTTGCTCGAGTTGCAGTGGGGGCATTTCACCTTCTGGCTGGCCGAGACCAGCATCTCCGAAGGTTTGCCGCAGGACTCACAGACGTATTCGTAAATCGGCATAGGGCTCCTGTGCATCGATAAGTTAGTGGCGGCGGCTGTTCGTCGGGTCGCGGTCATGACGGACAAGCCGCTGCTGGAATCAGTGTACCCCCCGGACGCTCGGCGATTCAAGCCCGTCAAGAGCCCGTGGTGCTCTGTCTCGTGTCATTCAAGGGGTGGCGGCCTTCCTAGGCCGCCACCACAGCCGTCTGCAGGTGGCGGCCTGGGAAGGCCGCCACCCCTCA
>CAZTVF010000032.1:0-45757 GCA_964616985.1 uncultured Planctomycetaceae bacterium | reverse complement strand
CCTCGATGGGCAGGGGGGTCTCCTCGGCCTCGCCCGACGCTGGCAGCGGCTCGTTCTGATACGCGGCCATGAACGTGCGTTCGTTGTCGAACTTGAGGTTCATGGCGTGCTGGGTGGCGCTTATCTCGCCCTTGTCGGCCAGGTAGCGGGCAGGCCAGGCGGGTTGCGCGCCCAGGTCCATCGACGCCTGACGCTCGGCATAGTACGTCGTCTCGGGATGGGCCTGGCTGTCGGACTGCATCGCCTCATCGCGGATGCGGGAATACTCGCCCCACGCCTTGACGTTCAACGGCAATAAAAAACGCCGCCCGCCCCGGTAAAGGGCGACGGCGGCAGTTGGGCAGATTGCCCACCTGGATCAGGGTCGGTAGCGAACCAGCCAGGACGGTCCCAGAGCGTTGCGGACCTGCTGGAGCAGGCAGGCATCGCCATTGTCGCGGGCATAGATGGGGTACACTCCATTCATCCAGGCCGCCCGCAACCACCCCTTCCAAAGGCGGCCGTGCTGGATGCGGAAGCGAGCAAGGGCGGCAACCTGTTCGGCGGTCGGTTCGGCGGCGGTCATTTGCCGGCCTCCTCATCCCGAACCTTCTCCAGGTCGGCGTCGAACAGGCCGGGCAGGCGGGGCATGAGGGCGTCCTGCTCTTCGAGGAAGAACTGGCGTTTAGTCTTGCCGGCGCACTTGCCGACGCGGGTGTGGCAGTCGAAGGCGTAGTCGGGAATCTTCTCGACGTGCGCCCGCGCCTCGGCCAGGTCGGCGTCGAGCTGCATGGGGTCCACGGCGGCCCGGTCGTAGACCAGGTTGGTCAGGTGATCGGCGTCGCGGCACTTGCGGGCCTGGGCCAGCAGGATCGTCGCCTTGGCGGCGAAGATCCGCCCGCCGCCTTTCTTCTGTCGGTCGATGGTCTGCCAGGAGCGGTACAGCGCCTCGACCTCGTGGGTGATAACGCCCCAGCAATCCTCGGCCGAGATCGTCAGCAGTCGCCGCCACATGTAGTCGGTGAACCCGCTTGCGAACAGCTCGATGGCCCAATACCCGGCCAGGCGGGCATCGCTGCGGCGGATCGCCTTCTGGAGCGCCGACGCGACTTCGAGCAACACGTACCCGCGTTTGGTCTTGATCTGGAACATGGGACAATCCTTTATCCGGTGTGGGTCGGATTTGTGGTGTGAGGGTGCTACTGGGCGGACCCGCGTTCCAGGGCGAGCACGGGCGTCATGAGCTGGATCGCACGGCGGAAGGAGACCTTGCCGTCGATGATCGAGTCGGCCACGATCCTGTCGATCAGGTCCAGGGGGCCGCTGGCCTGGCCCGTCTCGGCTGTCCAGAGCTGCAGGAGCAACCCCCGCACGGCCTTGCCCATCCGCCCGGCGTCGGCGTCGAAGGCGATGCGGGTGCAGCGGTCAAGGAATCGCTGGGACAGCTTGCCGGCGTGGTTCGTGGTGAACACGACCACCGTTCGCGGCGGCAGGCCCTCCAAGCGGTCGAGCCAGACCGTCTCGGCCTGGGCGTGCATGCGGTCGGCTTCGTTCACGATCACGACCTTCCAGCCGGTCCCGTTGAACGGGGTCGTGTGCATGTTGCGGCAGGTCTCGCGGACGGCGTCGGCGGTCTGCTCGCCCGAGGCGATCACCCACACACCGCCGAACTCGTTCTGGTCGAGGTCGCATCCAAGCTCGGCAGCCAGGGCCAGGGCGGCCGATGTCTTGCCGGTGCCCGTCTCGCCCTCCAGCAGCATCGCCGTGGAGTACGGATCGGACACGAAGGACCGGAGGAACTTGACGGCCTTGGGCTGGCCGAACACCCCGGCGAAGGTCCGGGGTCGGTATCGGTCGGTCAGCGATCCGGCCGCCGTAACAGCCTCCAGTTTGCACCCGTCGGCGGGGGTCGGTGTCGGGGTCGCCTCGACGGCCGTCGTGATGGAGGGGCCTGGGAGATCAGCGGGCGGCGGGGGCACGGGCCGCGGCCGGCCGTGCTTGGGCAGGCCGTTGCGGATCGCCTTGTCGAGTCTCTGCCAGGGCAGGCCGATCTCGTCGGCCAGGCTCTTGAGCGGGGCGCCCGCGGACCGACGCTGGCGAAGCAGGAGAAGCAACTCGGCGGTGAGTGGGGTGGTGGTGGTCATGCGGCACCGCCGCTCTCGATTGCCGCCTCGGCTTCTTCATTGATCTCTTCGGAGAAGTGACCGGCGCCCAGGCGGTCGGCCTGGCCATAGTCCAGCCCGTTCTGCAAAGCCCAATGCCGCAGGTCAGCCAGAACGTCCACCAGGTATTCCTGGAGCGACTGCCCGATGATGCTTTCCAGATCGCGGGCACGCGGCTCCTTCAGCTGCACAAAGGCGGTCATGGCCGCTTCGGCGTCACGGGCAAGTTCCTTGTTGCGTTCGACGATCTCGCTATTGCCGTTGTCAGTCATATGGCTCATTCCTTTCACAGAACCTGGTGCATGTCACGTTCGATCATCTTGATTTCCCGATCCAACTGCTTCGGGGAGGCCTCGGCCCCGGGTTCCCGGGCGTTGTCATAGTCCAGCACCTTCACGTCCACGTCGGGTTCATCCGAGTAAACGGACTGGACGCAGCCACCTTCGATAACGATTACGATCATGGTTACTCTTCTCCGGTTGATGATTTGCAGAGGCAATGATTCACAAAAACGCATGAAGCACTGACGGTGGTGGGTCAGATTCCCCGCCAGGCGCCATCGACGAGAATCTTGATCGTCGTCGCACCGGCGTTGGGCGTGCCAAAGTCGTCCAGGGGCGCGAACTCGTCGCCGATCACGAAGCCTTCGTAATAGAGCTCGCCGTCGGCGTCGAACATGCGGAACTTGACGGCCTCGGGATGCCCGCTGATCTGAAGGGCGGTGGGGCGGGTGCCCCTGGGCCCCACCAAGCCAACGGCATTTCCGTTGGTTCCTGTCGGCCCAGGGGCGGCCAGTTGCTCCGCCAGGAAGTCGCGGGTGATGCACCATTGGGTCATGGTTCAATCCTCCCCTTCGAGCATGACGGTCAAGACCGCCTCGCCGTCGTCGCCAGGCCCGCACAGGCACCAGAGCTTGACGGTGGTGTGCCGGCCGTCGCCGTGCGTGTCCACGTCCACCGAGAAGTTCACTCGATCCTCGCCATCGGGCAGGCCCCGGATGGAATACTTGAGGACCATCAGCACGTCCCACAGGCGGCCCTTGCAGGACTGGCCGGAGGGGAACACGAACTCGCCCTCGGGCGTCTCGGTCGTGCCGGCCAGCACGGTGTCGTGGAAGGCGGCCGAGGTCAGGACCAGGGGCATCCTGAACCCGGCCTCGGCGACCATTGCCTTGATGTCGCCGTCGGCGGCCATGTCCACCAGCACGCCGTCGTCGATGGCCTGCTGGCGGGTGTAGCTGGAGATCATCGGGCCGAACGGCTGGTCGGCCAGGAGGTCATCCTCGGTGTAGCCCTGCGCCTTGAGGGCGTCCCAGGTGTCAATATCGATGTACTTGCCGGACTTGCTCGGTTTCACGTTGTCATTCACGGGCGAACTCCTTTTCGTTGCTTTCGGCGGGCAGGACTTGGTTCAAGACACCTTGCAGCCAGGACACCGCGGCTTGCTCGTTCAGCACGTCGGCGTCGATCAGGAAGTCCACGTCCTTCGCATCGGCCGCGGGCATCCGCGTCACCGTGCCAAGACCGTCGTGGAGGATGCCATCGAAGTGGCGGGCGCCGCCGAGCACAGCCACAACCCTGAACCAGGCGATCTCGCACATCGCGAAGGCGATCGAACTGATGTCCAGGGGCATGTCGGGCGACTTCACGTTGTACTTCTGCAGGGACAGCCCCGATGTCGTGGTGACTCCGCGGGCGGCGTGGTACAGGGTGATCCCCACGCTGTACCCCTGCGTGGCCAGGATGTCGGCCAGGGCCAGGGCGGCGGCCCCCCGATAGAGAAGCCGGTCGGCCGTCATCGACCCGGAGATCGACAGGTTGCAGCCGATGGTCACGGTGTGCTTGGGCTGCGGCTCTCGCACATTGCGGTCCCAGCACTCCGGGACGCGGGCCAGCCAGCGGTCACTGTCCAGCTCCTCGCCCGACTCCTGGCCGCGGCGGATCTTCCGCCGTGGTGCGGTGCGGATGGGCACCTCGCCCATCAGCTTCTCCCGCATCCTGTCCACGGCCTCCAGCAGCGACTTGTTCGGGTTGGCCAGCTCGGCAAGCAGGCGATCCTTCGTGAAGTGGTTGCCCCATGCCGAGCGGCCCGACAAGGCCGCCGCCATCTGGCCGCGAATCTTCTCGCGGTTCGTGTCGTTCTGGGCATAGTCGTCCAGGGCGTCCTCGACGGCCTCGGTCACGCTGTCGAACTCAAACCGCGTCGTGCCGTCGGCACAGCGGTCGGCTCGGTGGTCGCCGTTGTTCGCCCCGCCGGCCGGGATGGAGGGGGAAGGACGGAAAGGCGTACGGGCCTTGGCGCCACGCTTGGACGGCAAGGGAGCGTCCTGGGCGGTGTGGGCGCCGCACGCCTCGCAGCGGACCCCGTAATGCTTGGCGAACCAGACCTTGTCGCCGGCAGCCACGGCCTTGCCGCACACGCGGCACTTGCCAGCGAATCGGGCGGGGATCAATCGTGAGGTCATCGTTATACCCCCGCAACTTTCACAAGCTCGTCACGCGACCAGTCCTGATGAAAGCGACGCTTCACGTCAGCCAGGCTCTTGCCCTTGGCCAGGGCCTTGCCCGCGGAGACGACCAGGCGGGTGGAGGCCACACGGCGAAGGCGATTGTCGGTGATCCGTTCGCGGAGGGCGTTCACCCAGGCCAGCAGCTCGTCGGCCTGAACCTCGCTCAGCATCGAGCGGGCGATCTGCGTCTCCAGCCCGCCGTCGTAGAGGACGTGCAAGGTGGCCAGCACGAAGCGGTCCAGCGTGGCGGCGTCGAGCTGGTTGCGGCCGACGTACTGGTGATCGGCCCCACGGCCCCAGGTGTTCGCCGCGGCGATGATGATGGTGCTCGCGTGGCGGACATGCACCTTGCCGTTCACCGGGTTGGCCAGCACGCCATTGGCCAGGGCGGCATTAATGGCCACCATCACGTTGCTGTCGGCGGCGTCGATCTCGTCCAGGAGGTAGACGCCTCCATTCTCGTACACCTCGACGAAGCGGCTGGGCACGTAGCCCCAGGTGCCGTCGGCCTGCGGCAGCATCCGGCCGAACAGGTGCGTTTCCGTGACGCCGGAGGACAGCGAGATGAACGCGAAGTCCATGTCGAGCGCCTTGGCCACGTTCTTTGCCAGGGTCGTCTTACCGCTCCCGGCCGGGCCGACCATCATCAGGTTGTTGTGCCCTTCGGCGATCAGGTCCAGCAGCTCGGTGAACTGTGCGTGGACGGTGCCTTCGAGCTGCACCACCTTGTCGGCCAGATGAACCTCGATGGGCTGGGGCAGGCGGGCCTTGGAGATCTCCTGGGCGGCGATCTCGCGGACCTTGGCCTCGTCCACGTTGCCGTCCATGTGCTCGTTCAACGCGGACGCCAAGCCCTTGAAAATGTCTTGGTACTTCTCGGCAGCGGCAGTAGTATCGGATGCGATCATGGAAGTTACCCTTTCGTGGTCGCGGGCTTGCCGGTGTTAGTCGCACCGGCAGGCCCAACTTGTTGGTTAGCGGCTTCGGACGACAGTCACCCTGAACTCGGTGCCGTCGTACATCGTCAGCACCAGGCCCTCGCAGCCGGGGAGCATCCCGGCCTCCTGGAACGACTGCACGTTGCGGACTTCCGCAGGCACGCAGTCACGACTGACCGGACTCTCCAGGCATTCACGCAGCCCAAACGCGATCAGGTCGGCGGTCCAAGGTGTGGCAGGCAGGGTGTTACTCATGGGGCAGCTCCTTTGGGGAGAGTAAGAGGTTGTGTCTGAAGGGCGAACGGAGTTTACTTCGCAGCACCTATTCCATACCGTCCTCACCGGGAGCAATCGCTCCGTTGCCGGCATCGCCATGCGGGGTTCTGTCTGGTGCCCCACGATTCCTGCGGCCGTCGCCCCAGGGGCGGCGGTCAATCGTGATATGTCGGTGTCGGTGAGGATGAATGTTTCAGCAGCCGGCGTTCCACCAAGAGGGCTACCCCCTCACAGGTGATTGTCCGGCCCATATCGTCGGGGCGTACTCCTTCGTCAACCGCCATTCGGCTCACCGTCATCCGATGGATTAGCCACCCGTTCGCACTGCACTTGGGTGGTTACCAGCCTGGCAGGGCCACTTCGCCCTTTCGGTTCTTTCAGGTCGTTTCCCGGTTCAGTTTTCAATCCGTTCGTTCCCGATGATCTATCATCATCGTGAGTGTAAGTCTATAACAGACAACAACTTATGTCAATTACTGAATGCTGAAAGATTTGGGCCTGTCAAGACTTTGGAGGGTCGGCGTTTATGAACAGCGGGCCCAGAATCGGTCCGTTTTCCCAAGAAAGAAAAGCAGGCGAGGGGGCGTTTTCGGGCGTTTGGGCCAGGCCCGTGCGGCCAGGATGACCACCCGGCCAAGCCGGTGCCGGTGGCCCTGTTGGGCAAATTGCCCATCTGCGGACGGCTCTACGAGCATCCATGTAGGTCAACCAACCAGGCGCCGGCTGGGCACGATGGAGATATGGCGTCCTTGGCCAAGTGTTTGAAGTATCGGAATTGTCTTGTCGGGGCGAGCAAGCCAAGTAGACTTAGGCGACTGTTGGCGGTGGTCGCCAGAGAACCTCATCTCGATAGGCATCGTTCTAGGGGCTGTTCATGAAGCGTCCGATCATCATGGTGCTGGTGTGCGTGGTGACGATCGCAGCCTTGATCTGGAGCTACGGCTGGCTCAAGGGGCAACGCAACCTGACGTTCGAGGAGCAGCGGCAGCTGGATGCGACGCAGAAGGAGCTTCGTCAAATCATCGATGACCTCAAAGCGCCGCCCGAGGCGATCTTCTTCGATTACGCGACTGTGGAACGTATCCGCCGGATTCGCTTCGAAGCGTATGCCTTCCATGGGATCAAGGACGTGTATCCTTACGGAACCCAGCGTCAACCGCAAGAGATTTCGCCCGACGGCAATGTCTCCAATCGGATTCCCGTCGACGACTTCTCCATGGCCATGATGTACTCCTCCGAAACGTTTTGGGCGAACCGAACCCCGCAGGCCTGCCGATCGATCTCGTTCGCTTTCGGCCAGGAACGAAGCCACCTCGGAGATCTTCTTCGGAAGGATCGGTCCGTCTACGACAAGGAGATTCGCTGGCGGCTGCTGCTGTTGATGGAGAGCTGGAATAGCTACATGGCCCTGGAGGCCTGCGAGGCGTTGGCGGCGGCGGGCGAGCGCTCGGACCGGCTTCGCCAGCGGCTGGAGCGGATATACCTTGACCCCAGCGAACATGACAGAAGGGAGGCAGGGCGAATCCTTCGCCAGTGCGGTTGGGCCGTGCCGCCGCTTCCCCTGGCGGCGGCGTCGCAGCCGGCGTTCGGCGAGGATGAGCTGCCGGCGCAGGACCACGACGGGGCGCTCCCTCCCGGCGCCATGATGCGTTACGGCGAGACGCGCCTTCGCCACGGGCTTGACGTGCAGGACACCGCCTTCTCGCCCGATGGCCTGACGCTCGCCTCCTGCGGGTGGGATAATTTCGTCCGCCTGTGGGACCTCAAGACCGGTCAGCAGAAGCAGGCCCTGCCCGTCTCCTATTGCAGCCGCATTATCTTCCTCGGCGATGCACAACTGCTGACCCAGGCCGGAAAGTCGATCCAAGTCTGGGACCTGGCCACCGCCCTGCCGATCCTGCGAATCGACGCCCCCAAGGATAAGCATTTCGCCTCCCCGGCGGTGTCGAGCGACAAGCGTCTTCTGGCCGTGGGCACGTACTCGACACGCGACGAAGTCACGTTGTATGAACTCCCCTCCGGCAAGCCGTTGTGGTCCAGCGAAACGTCGGTGGATAACGTGTCAGGCTCCGTTGGGGGCTTGCGTTTCAGCCCGGACGGTCGGACGATCCTCTGTCGCGCCCATGACCATAGAGCCGTCATCTTGGACCTGGCTGACGGCAGAGTCCTCAAGACCCTGCCCATGGTCTGCCAGTTAACCGATGTCTATGTCCCCAGCCGCGACGGCAAGAAGCTTCTTAACGCTCGCGAAGGCATCGAAGTCTGGGATCTGGAGACGGGAAAGATGGAGAAGAGGGTCGCCCCGCCGGAGGGCCTCCGCCGGGTCGTGGCCGATGGCAACGACTTCTTCGTCATGGGGGGCCCCAAGGGAATCGCACGCGTGGATGCACAGACGCTGCAGCCACTGGGCCCGATGATAGCGGAGAAAGGCATAGAGAAGGCCTCTATCTCGGCCGACGGCAAGCACATCGCCTTCAGCAGGGGCCCGGCGATCCAGGTCTGGGAACTGGCCACCGCCCAGCGGCTCTTCGCTTCCAGCCAGCCGCAGGGGCCGGTGAACCTGGTGGGGCTCTCTCGGGACGGGAACGTCCTTCACGCCCTGGTCTCGGGCAAGCTCTTTCGCTGGAACGTGCGGAGCGGGGAACTGCTGCCCGAACCGATCGGCGATTCCGTCTACACCGCCGCCATCAGCCCAGGCACCAACATGTTGGTCACGGAGGGCGGGACGGACATCCCCAATCCCGAGGGCATGGGAACCATCACCCGACGTTGGCTCAAGGTGTGGGATCTGCAATCGGGCGCCCCGCAGGCCGAGATCGAGCTGCCGCAGGCAGGCGGCGGCCGCTTATTCGTCGGGCCGCCCCGCTCGATGTTCTCGCCCCTGGTGCTCTGCGGCGACGGCACGTTGTGCGTCTGGGACAAGGAATTCAAGAGGCCCATCTCCCGCTCCGGGGTGGGCAGGATGCTTCGCGGGGACCAAGCGGTGTTGCTGGCGCCCAAGAACGACGAGGCCCGACTGGCCGTCGTGGGGGGTGACGGTGTAGTCCAGCTGCACCAGTACAACTGGAGTGCTGGCGATGTGTTGCTTCACCGTTCGTTTAACCCCCTGATGAAGGCCATTGCGATTGCAGCCTCGGCGGATGGCAACAGATTGCTGGCGGCGGGCTACCGCCGCGCGGCGATCTGGGATTTCTCCAAAGATGAGGACCTCGCCTCTCCCGCCGCCGTGATCCGGTTCCCCTGGTCCCAGGAGACCAATGAAGACATCAACTCCATACTTTGGCTGGACGAGGAAGGCCTGCTGTTGATTAGCCGCACATGGAAAGGCGACTCCATCGACATCGTGGACCTCCGAAGCGGCCGAGCGGTGGGACGCCTGACCGGCCATCGCGGTCCAGCCGTCTCCATGGTTCGCCGCGGCGATACCCTTTACACCGGCAGCGGGGACAGCACCATCCTCGCCTGGGACCTCAAGCGAATCATCGGCTGGTGCCAGAAAAGACGGCAAGGCGACGCCGCCACGCTACCAGTGGCCACCCGGCCCGCATGGTCTCTGCCTTGAGATGGGGAGAGTTCGGTGGTCACCGTGGTTGCTGTGATCATCGTTGCACCCGCAGCACCAGGCGGGTCGTGCCCTTGGCCTGCACCACGTCGAGGTAGGGACCCCACTTGCGGCGGAGGTAGGCAATCTCGCGTTCGTGGCGCTCACTGGAGCGTTGAGCGGCGTTGCCGCCCGAGCCGCCGAAACGGGTGTGGATGAACGAGTAACGGCCGTCCACGAGGACGATGCGGTCGCGCAGGAGCGACTGGAGGCAGAAGTCGATGTCGGCCCGCAGCCAGAGCGTCGTGTCGTACCGCAGCTCGCGGCCGATGATGCCGACCACACCGCCGACCCAGGTGTTCAGGGAGAACGGGCGGAAGTTGGCGTAGGCAAGCGGGCGGGCGGCCTGGTTGAAGCCGAACACGCGGGCGCCGCAGTCGGCGGCCAGGATCGCCATTCGTTCGACCATGCAGCGGGCCGTGTCGGCGTCCTGAATGCGGAGTTTGTGGAAGCCGACCTGGCTGTAGACGTGCGTCACGTCGTCATCGACCATCACCACGCACGGATCGTCCACGTGGTCCAGCACCCACTGCCGCAGCGGCCCGATGCCCACCACGTCGTCGGGGTGGACGAGCAGGTTGTCCGACAGCGGAGCGTAGGCGTCCACCTCGGCGGCGCCGACGCAGAGCGTGGCGTCCGGGAACAGCCGCAGGGCCTTGTCGCCGATGATGTCGGCACGGTTCTTCGTGGGGATGACGATCTTCATACTGGCACCTCAGTGTTGCGGCTCGAAGCCAAGCGACATACAATGCTTGGCCATAGAGGCGAAATGCGGGAGGTAAGTGGTAATGTTTGGGTGGTTTGGTAAGAAGAAGCCGGCCGTGTCGGCAGGATCATCGCAAGACCGCTACGCGGGAAAGCCGCTGCTGATACTGCTCGAAAACTATGTCCTCGACTGCATCGGTGCGCTGTCCCCGGAGAAGCAGGCGACAATGCAGATGGCCGTCCAACGGGTCTACGGCGGTAGCCCTGACTGGAAGGCGACGTTGCGGGCAACGCTGCGCCTAGGCGAGGCCCTTGACGACGACCTTCGGCGGATGTGGGGAAACAATCAGCAGATTGCCAGGCAGACCGGTCGGACTCTGTCGCCAGAAGAGTTCGCGGTGATGGTCGCCGATACGAACTTCGGGTCTTTGTTGAAGTAACCGGGATCACGCTTCACCCCCAGACTTGCCGGCGGCCATCAATCGCTCGATAGCCTTCGCCCCATCGACGCACCGCCCCAGGCCGATCTTCCTCATGCCGCCGGGGTAGGCGATCTGCACCTTCTGGATCGCAAGCAGCTCGCACGCCTGCTGGAAATCCTGATCGTCCTTGAACAGCAGCATGATGTAGTCGTGGTGCTCGAACGGCTGGCACTCCATCTCAGGCAGCGGGTTGCCCTCGTCCTCGGCCGGTTCATCCTCCTCGTCGTCAACCGCCTGCTGGGCGAGTTCGGCCGCGGTGTTGTGCAACAGGTCACGGACCCACAGCCCGTCGGCCTGCACCATCTTGCACAGCTCGGCGTATGCCTCCGCGTCGCCCGTCGCCATCGAGCAAACAGGGTCCAGCGTGGCGAGAATCTTCGCCTCGGCCTCGGGCGACCAGTTGCCCACCAGCACGGGCACCGGCGTCCTGGAATCGACCACCGACTTGCGGGCGTGGCCGTCGATCAGCCGGCCCGTTCGCTCGTTGAACAAGCAGGCACCTGCCCAGCCGATGTCGGGGTCCGACACCAGCTCGCGGAGCGACTGTAACTGCGCTTCGCTGTGCTTCCGCCAGTTCAGGGGATTTTCAGCAAGCGAGCCGGCCTCGACCCACTCCAACCGCAACGGCGGGGGTGTCTTTTCCATGCCATTTCTCCAGTGAAAGAAAGATTAGTCTGTCCCGGTAGGGGTCCATGTGGGGTGGATCACAGCTCTGCACAGGAAGGATCCGTGCAACCCCTGCCGACCATCCATAGGCCAGCGTTCCATGTGCTGGCGTTCCATCTGCTTACGTTCGATGTGTTCATCCAACTGTGACACTCCATGTCGCGGGCGGCTCCGGCGAGCGGTCCATGTGCCAGCGTTCCATGTGGCGATCCCTCGCCGGCGTTCCATCTGCGAGCGTTCCATGTGCGGGCCATCCATGTGTAAACTTTTCATATTCGGCGTTCGTCGGCCGTTGTGCGTGGGCCTCGATCGGGGGCGATCCATGTGCGGACGATCCATCTGCCGGCCGTCCATGTGGCCTATGTCCGCGGGGCGTTGAACAGGTCCGCGTACTGCTGCCAGATCGGATCGTTGGCAGGTCGATACTCGCAGTTCGCCCTCATCGTGGCCTTGAGAAGATGGCACTCCATATCGCGTGAGGTTGCGCTGTTGATGATAGCGGCGGTGTCCTTGGGCAGGCACTTGCCAGAGAAGCCCCGGTTGTCGGGGTAGACGAAGGTGTGGTCGCGGCTGATGCGGGGATCGGCAAGCCAGCATTCCCGCAGTTCGTTGTAGTCCACGCCCAGTGTGCGGGCGATGTCGTAGAACTCGTTGCAGAACGTGACTTTCACGGCGTAGAAAGCGTTCTCCATGTACTTGGCCAGCTCCGCCGTGGTGGAGTCGGTGAAGTAGAAGCGGTGGCTGGCGTGGTAGTAGCGTTTGTAGAGATCGGCCACCAGGGACGCGTCCGCCATGGGCCCGCCCAGGATCGAGAAGCCCTGGGCCTGGTGATCCAGCAGCGGATGGGCCACGGTTTCACCCACGTATTCCGGCTGAAACACGATGTGTTTGCCCGTGCTTTGGCGCAGGCGATCGGTGGTGCCCGGCGGCACGGTGGAGCGGATGACGATGATCGGCGACTCGATCCAGCCGACGGCTTCCTCGACGATGGACGTGTCGCACTCGCCCCAGCCCTTGGTCGGCGTGGGCACGCAGACGAAGGCGAAATCACAGCGGTTCACGCCGGCCTTGTCCAGGGCGCCCAGGGCGGGATCGTAGATCGCCGGCTGCGCCGCGGCGAACAGCGTGTGCAGTGCCTTGCCCACGAACCCGAACCCGACGAACGCAATGCGGTCGTTGTTCACAGGGAATCTCCGGTCGGTGTGGGTATGGGTGGGTGGACAGAGGCACTATACAAGACCCTCACTGTCAGCACAAGCGCGGACTGGCGGGGATCCCTCGGAGTTTGACCACAGCCACACTTCGGCACTGATCCTGGGGCCACCGTAGTCTCTGCAGTAGTGCCACCACAGGGAGGGATCGACGCCTGGGTCGTGGACACTGATGCCCGAGCGGCACAGGCAGTAGGGGGAGGCGATCCAGTTCCGGCAGTCGCAGCATCGGCAGTGGCGGAGCACAGTGACATCGAAGGGAATCTCCAACGACGATCCTCCAGGGTGGTCCAATGTCCACGTTTATCCGGCAAACTCTTCGTTTTCGTCGGGCCTAGGATCGATCGCAGGTGGCACGTCATCTCCCCGGGCCTCTCAAGTGCCTGATCGTGTCACCAGCGGCCGGCAGGACGGCAAGGACCATCCTCGGGTGATCGGCGTCAAGCTCGACCAGCGACGGCCAGAGCACAAAGGCGTTATCGTTGCCCACCACCCCCGCGTCAGCGAGGCCGTCAAGGTATGGCTTGAGCATGGCGTTCAGATTGTCGCCGTCGCGGATGCCCCGGCGGCGAAAGTAGAAGGTCGCTTGAACCCAGGCCAGCTTCCACTGCGGCCTGACTCGGCGGCCGATGCCAATGCGAGCCACGATGTCAGCTGCCTGGCGGGCATGTCTGACGGCGCGGGCCTTGGCTTGCCAGCACACACGGCCATTGGGCGACAATTCCTTGGGCGGCAACGCGAACACGAATTCGAGGAGTTTAGTGGGCATGGGCGACTCACAGATCTAAGACTTAGTCTTACATCGTTGTTAAAAGATATAACTTCTATGCTAGAAGGTTCTGTACTGTTCTGTACTGTACTGTTCTGTTCTGTGGTCACACTTCAAGTGTGACAGAACCGGGACAAGACTGGGACAGAACCCGGACAGAGTCGGGACAGGACCCGGACAGGAAGCGGACCTATCGCGGACGCGGCCGCTTGCTGTCCGTGATGTGTCCCCGTGCCTTCCGCTTCCGCTCGCTATCCAGCAGTCGCTTCTTGGCGCTCGCCCGATTCCAGCGGTCCCAGTTCGGGAACAAGACCCCGCCGTCCTTGCAGGCCGCCCAGCCGGCGTCGCGCATGGCCGCGCCGAAGCCAGCCATCTGCGACACGTCATCAACGTCGCCCAAGTCCGCTAAGGGCACAAAGCCGTCGGCTGTCTGTCGATCCGCCCACGCCCAGACCATCACGCACATGCCGATGGCGTGAGCGCGGGGAACGCCGAGCGTCTTAGCAATCGACCTGATCTCAGGTTTGTCGGCCAGGTCCACGGTGCAGGCGATCCAGCCGCTCATTGGGTGCTACTCGCCAGCAGTGGCGTCTGCCGGGCCAACACGCCCTCGATGCGAGGCGGCTGCCAGTCTGCGGGCTTGAGGATTTTGCCATCGTCGCGGCGCTGGCCGCCGACCTTGGCCATGTTGCTCGCATGAACCGCCTGCCACACCGGCCGCATGTCGATGCCAAACGCCTGGGCGAGGCCTAACGCCACGTACACCAGATCAGCCACGGCATCGGCGACTTCGGGCAAGTCGGAGCGGTGGATCGCGTCGGTCAGTTCATGCGACTCCTCGATGACCAGTCGTACCTTGAGTTCGGCCACGTCAGGATCGGGCATCGACGGCAGGGGGGCGACGGCCGCACCGAACTTGAGGTTGAACGCCAGCACGTCAGCAAACCAGTCACTCACGATGAACTCCTTGTTTTGGGTTTCCAGAGGCTCGCGTTGCGAACGCGGGTCTTAACGATGTCAGCCGTTGCGCCGGCGGCCAGCCAGGCTCGGGCGTCCTTGCCCTTGAGCGGGTAGATCAGCTTGACGCTGGCGGCACCGGACAGCGCCAGGGCGTCGGCCAGGCGCTCGGCGCCCTCCTGGCCCGGCAGCCAGGTGGTACCGTCGGGTCGTATCTTCGGTTCGTCGCGATCGCCCACGATCACGACCGGCCGGCGACGGAGCATCTTGGTCAAGAGATCCAAACAAGCGGTGCAGCTCGGCCGGCCAAGGGAGTACAGGCCAAGGGACAACATGGCGGCGGTGTCGGTCGGCCCCTCGCACACGAAGACGGGTTCGTCCACGGCCGGGGCGATGTCCATGGGAGTGAACAGCCCCTCCTTGCTGCCCTGGACGGCCCATTTCTCGCCGCGTTCGTTGCGTAGCCGCAGACCCACGACCACACCCTTGATGTCGCGCATAGGGAACGCCCACGCCTGATGCGGGGCTGCCCACACGATGCCCAACGTGTACAGACTGCCACGCTGGACGCCCAGGTGCTCGGCGTGGCGGGCGACGGCCTCCAGGTCGGTCTTTTCCCTGTAGGTGGTCAGCATCCGCTCGAAGTCAACGCGGGCGTCGGACGCCTGGGCCGGGACCACGCGACGGGGCGTGGGCAGGTTCTCGGGGCGATCGGTGAGCCGGTGAATCCATCCACCCTTGGCCACGGGCCAGTCGCTCTGGGCCCTCATGCAATGAACGAGCGCCCCGTCGGGCGTCACGCTGCACCAGTCGGAGTGTTCACAGATCGGGCACAAACGGCCCTTGCGGCATCGAAGCCAGTCACCGGCCATCGGGCACCGCTCGGCGCAGGTGATTGCCGCAGCACGACCCGCCGCCCATCGCGCGGATGGTCCGGTAGATCGGCGTGCCCTTGTAGTTCGTCACGGGCTTGGAGTTCGTCTGCTGCTTCTCCACGCCGAGCCAGTTGAAACAGCAGCTTCGGCCGTCGAGGCGGCGCTGAAACCAGGAGCAGTTGGCACAGCAGGCGGCGTCGATCATCGGCGTGAAGTGGTCAGCGGTAGGCCCTCGTTCAAGGTCGTTCATGTCGCGTACTCCTTGTCGCGGTTCTGGTACAGCTTGCACAGAGACACCGGCCAGACCTGTCGCCACTGGCCGTCGGCACTCTTGCGGACCTTGCACAGGCGCCCATGTTTGAAGGTGTGGGCACAGGTGAAGCAGCACCGCAGCCACGGCTGGCGGGCATAGCCGTCCTCGTCGTCATTGGGGGCGAAGCAGGTGACCACTAATACACCGTCACTTTCTGTGGTACGGGGCGAGGGGCAGGCGGGGCGAATGTGGGAACGCCGCCAGGCAGCGGCTGCCAGTTATTCTTCACCAAGGCGTCGAGCGCCTTGCTGGCTTGATCGTAGGTCAGGTTCGTCGGGTAACCGTTCCGGGCGAGCGCAGCCGCCTGCTTGTACGTGCATTTGTTCTGGTCAGACCGTTCCACCAGCTGCCCGATGAGCTGGGAGGCCTGCGTGAACGTCTCATACTTCGCGCGGTCGATGCCCTTCTTCTGCAGGAACGCAACTTGCTTCTCGGTCGGCGGCTTGCCCTTGTGCCAGGCTCGCTCGCGCCAGGGCTCGATCTTGAGTATCTCGAACGGATCCAGTTCGTAGGTCTGGAAGGTGGCGACCGGGGCCAGGTGGGCACGGGCCTTCTTTTCCTTCTCTTCGCGAAGTTCCCGTTCGGCGTCGTCGAGCGCCTCCTGCACATCCACCGGCGCACCAGCGGCCGACTCGGCCTTGGCCTTTGCCTTGGCCACAACGTCATCGTTGTATTTGCCGCCCAGGATGTCTGCCACGGACGCCAGCCGGTGACGGCCGCAGTTGCCCACGAAGTCCACGACCTCCAGGAATGGCTTGCAGGAGAACGCGATCAGGGAACGGCGGTCGGCGGGCGTGGAGCTGGAGTCCCGGTCGATCCCGGCGTCTGGATGGACACGAGTACCCCGCCCGACCATCTGGGCGAACTTTGCACGGCTCTTGGTCGGCTTGGCCAGCACCACCACCTCGATGCCGGGCGAGTCGAACCCCTCGGTCGCCACGTCCACGTTGACCAAGAATTGAAAGCGGCCAGCAGAGTAATTGGCGATGATCTCCTGTCGGGCGTCGGGGGGCGTCTGGCCGCAGATGAACACGGCGCTGCCGGGCTGGTGTCGGTCGATGATCTCGGCGAGGCGCTGCCCCTGCGCGACGGTCGTGGCGAATACCAGCGTGCGGCGGCCCTTGGCGATCTTGACTATCGGACCGGCAAATTGGTGCAGGGTTTCCTCAAACTCCAGGACGGCCGCCAGGTCCGCACCGTTGAGGTCGCCGGCCGTGGTCCGCACCTTGGAGTAGTCCAGGCCCTCGACGACAACGGCCGTCTGCTTGATGGGCACCAGCCAGCCGTCATTGATGGCGTCGGACAGCTCGTACTCGAACGCGACGGACTTGAACACCCGGCCCAGCGCCTTTTCGTCGGCGCGGTCGGGCGTGGCGGTGACGCCAAGGATTTTGAGGTTGGGATTCTGGCGGAAGTAGTCGATCACCTTGCCGTACGTGCGGGCGGGCGCGTGATGGCAATTGTGGACTAAGACGCCGTTGGCGAAGTAGTTGTTGTTGCAGGCGACTTCGAGATTGTAGACATGACCGTCTGGACACAAGCCTCCAAATGTTCCGTCACTTCCCGGTTGGAGAACCTCAACACCAGCCACCCGCGGGCCTCCAGAAACGCCGTCTTCTTCCTGTCCAGTTCCCGCCAGATGAGCGTGTTGTGAGAATGTCCGTCGATCTCCACGGCAATCTTGTGCATCTCGCTGCCCACATCGGCCTTGTAGCAACTGGGATAGCCGCTGCCCCTGGGCATCAACGTCGGGATCGCCAGTTCCATCGGCCAGCCCAAAGCCGCCGCCAACGCCACCTGCGGAATGGTCACATGCCCGTTGCCACCACGAATCGGCGGCCGCCAACCCATCGACCGCAGCGTTTGCGACACCTTGGCCCGCGTGGCTTCTGTATGCATCGGGTTGCGAGCCGTCATTCGAGCCGCTGCATGCCGGCGATTTGTAGACGCCATCGTTTGAGAGCTCAGGCGTTGCCGACAGGCCGGATCGTCGCAGATCATCCGCACTGCCCTGGCACGCGCAAGCCCATTGCGTCCCGCCAGGCGCTGTTCCCGGCCGCAGATCGAGCACGCACGGACAATCGTCTTGCGCCGCCGTGTGATTCCCTCTTGCGCACACGCTCGACGACAATAGGGCGTCATGCTGGGAGTCCAGCTCTTGGGGGTGTAGATTGTTCCGCATATCACGCAGATTTGCTGTTTCATGAACTCTCTCCGGTTGATCGACGGCCTGCAGCAGAACATCACCAGGCAGCAATCGGGCAGCCGGGACGTATCCCCTCTGGCAGAAGATCGGGTGATTTGGCGTGCATACGATGTCGGCGACATGGTCCACTCGGACCCGCACCAGCGAAGACGGCACTCGGCGGAATGTCCGCACGACCGCTTGCGTTTCCTGTTGACCGGTGTCGTTGTTGACGGAAGATACGCGGTCGCCAGGGCGCAACCTGGCAATGTTTCGGCCATCCACCAGCGTACCGGCGGCGAAACATTCGTCGATAATCAGCAGCGAGAAGTCCATCGGGTTGAACCGCGTCATGCGGCCCAGGCCATTGCCGCCGGCAACCTGCGACTGGACGCTGGACACCACCACGTCGTCGCCGCCGAACAATCCCGATGCGGCCTGGTAGTCGGCCATCTCGACGCCGGGACGGCGGCCGGTGATTCGCTCGATCTTATCGACGCCTTGCCAGATCAACTCCGCACGGTGGGCGATCAGCAAGGCCCGTCCGCTGGGGCGCTGTTGGATGACGCTGGCGAATACAATCGTCTTGCCCGTGCCGGTCGGCATGACGGCAAGCGTCGAATCGTGCGACTTGAGCGCCTCGACGATGCCCGTCACGGCGCGCTGCTGGTATTCGCGGAGCTTCATGCGGCGGCTACTTCATTTCTATGGGGGCGGTGTCGTAGGTGAGTTTTCCGATCCATCCGCGAGTCAGGCACGGCTGGCAGCCGTCGCCGTTGCAGTACGGACAGACCGAGTACGGGCGGGCGTTCGACAGGCGATGGTAGGCGCGCATCATGTCGGCGTCGAAGGCGGCGGCGATGAACCCGGCGAACAGCTCGTTGCCGCCGTCGATGAACAGGCTCACCTCTCCCTTGATCGCGCTGATCCGGTCCATCAGCCGTGTGATGTCCGGTCGGCGGGCGAACACGGGAATCAGCCTGGCCGGCAGGCTGTGGCCCGCCTCGTCTTTGGTCGGGAGATTCAGTTGCGCGGTGGGTGGCTCCTCGATGGCCGGAATTTCGCCTGTGGGTGCCCCAGGAACATCGAAGGGGATCGCGCTGGGGTCTGGAGTCGGCCGGGCGGGATAAACCTTCCCGTCGCCTCCAAGACGCTCGTCCAGGTGCGCAATTTGCGCACCTGCCTTCATCTCCTGTCGATACTTGGCAACCGTGTGTCCGGAGACGCCGATGTGAGCGGCGATGGAGCGGTCGCTGCGCTCGGGACGTGCCGCGACCGCCACGCGGATCGCATTGGCCTTGTCCTGAGTCGTTAGCGGCTTGCCGTGCTTGCGGTTGGCCGACAGGCTCTCCCAGACGGCATCGGCCTGCGTGCCGGGCCTAACGATGGCGCGGATGAACGCGGCGCCGTTCTTTTCAGCGGCGCGGAAGCGGTGAAACCCGTCCCACAGCCAGTAGTGCACGCCGTCGAAGAACACCTGCACGGGATCGAACTCGTGCGGCGTTTCGGTGTCGGTCATCAGCTCGGCGTACTTGGCCACAGTGGCCTGGTCCATCGACAGACGGACTTGCGTGCCGCCGTCGAGTCGAATCAGGTTCAGGGCGAGGTTCGTTGGGCGCATTACAGAGGCTCTCCATTAAAACGGGATGTCACTCATCGGATCGGTCGCAGCGGGCGGAGGGGTCGGCGTGGCCGGCGGTGGTGTGGTGTTCGAGCGGCGGATGGCCTCGATCTCAGCCAAGTTGCCGTCGTCGCTCACGTACTTCTTGACGCGAATGGTCAGCCGGCGGCCGACGAGGTTAGCACGGCCGAATGCCTCATCGGCGAACCAAGCCAGCTCCACGTTGTCGGCCTTCATCTTGGCCATGTCCGCACCGGCGGCCGACAGGATGGCACGTAGCACCCACGACCCCTTGGCCGAGAGCGTCACCATCATGGCGCACTCCCGGCCTTCGTCGTCCGTCATCACGACCATGATCTTGGGATCGCCCGCCTGGCTCTTGAACGGCGTGCCGTCCTTCTTGGCGAATACGATGCGGGTGATCTCGACCTCCAGCGCCACGTTCACGGGCAGGCGTTCGCTCTCCCCGCCCTGCGAAGGTTCGGTCCAGTCGTAGGCCATGTCACGCCACCTTTCCAGCAATGGATTCGAGCACTCGTTTGACGATGGCGTTCACTTCTTCCTGGGCCAGCTTGTCTAGGCTGGCGACCTTGAAGTGCTGGCACCACTTGGCCTGCACCTCCGCAGTCAGATTGTGCGCCTCGATCAAGTCCTTGAGCTTCGACAGGTCCAGCGAGGCAGGGGCCGGCGCGGGCACAGCGGGGGCAGGAGCAGCGGCAACGGGCGGCGCTGGAGGCCGAGACGGCACGGGACGCGACGGGGCGGCGGGCACGTCGATCACCTCACCGGTGGCGCCATCTACAATCGCCCCCAGTTCATCAGGGGTGTAGGCGATGCAGCCATTCAAGGCGTCGGGGCAAAACCACTTGGCGCCGTTGGACATGGCTCGGGCGAACAGCATATTGCGGGGGTAGCCTTTCCAGTTGTCGCCCTTGGTCAGCCCCGCCGTGGCGGCGTCCTCCATCGTGAAGCGGCTGCGCCCGGGCTCCTGAGCGGTCTCGAAGAACACCAGCTCGCATGCCTGATCGGTGTGCTCGATGATCTTGTAGTCGTACCGCGGCTTGGCTCGCTTGATCGCCGCGGCCATGAGCCCCGACGACAGTCCGATCTTCCCCTTGATGATCTGAACGCCGCACATGCTGGCGACGGGGCCAAAGCCCAGTTCTCGGCCTGCCTGAATCTTCACGATGGCCTGTGCGGCATCGCGGGCATCTACGAAATAGCCGCTCGTGGCAAACGCCTGGCCCAACTGCGCCAACGGCATGTCGCCTTGGCGCGTGAGCGCAGAAGTACTTTCTGTCATGTGGGATTTCCTATTGGGGGTGAGGAGTGATACGTCAACTAGCGGGAGCAGGACTCGAACCTGCGTCATCGGCTTATGAGGCCGCTGCTGGAACCATCTCCAGTCCATCCCGCTGTAAGCCGACCGTCGGGGCAACACGCCTCGGCGGCCGGCACCCAAACCACACCGACTGTCACGCCAGCACAGCCTCCCGGCTTGCAGCGAAATTGATGATTCTGTAAAGGCTCGATGCCAGGTAACGAGTGCGCGACGACGGCATCTTCACGACCTTCAGGCCTTTGGTGAGCAACTGAATGCGGAGACTCTGGACCCCACGTTTTTCGTTTCCGTAGAAGGTGTAGCGGGAAACATTGAGAATCTGCATCACCTGAACGGCGGTCAACAACTCTGCGGTTTTATGCAACAAACATCTACTCCAGTCGTTATGTCAGGTGCAGGATATGGTGTGAACCTGACATAATGAGTATGGATGTATGCTACGTATTAAGTCAAACAAAGAGCACACTAGATTAAATTCATAGTTTTGACTGTGTTAACTCAGAGTTTAGAGTGGCTGACGCTGAAGCGACGCGTAAACTGATTGTGCAAAAAGGATGGTTTCCATGAAAATTCTCTCGGGACAGGTTGTGCGGGATCTGCGACGCCAGCGAGGAATGAGTGGTCGCCATCTTTCGAAACTGATCCACGTCACCCCAGGCTACTTGAGCATGATGGAGGTGCGGGATCGTCAGCCGAGCCTGGAGATTGTAGAGCGGATCGCGGGCGTGTTCGGCGTTCGCCGAAGCGACCTCTCCTCAGATCACGTTGAACCCAACATGCTCCGGGTGCGAATCAGCGAGTTGCTCGACACGCCGATGACGGAGGCTGATCTGACCGCGATCTTGGCCGCAATCATAAGGATATTGGATTCCCGGCCGCCCCCGACCGCCAAGCCAAAGGGCCATGCCGGCGCCTCGCCCACTCGTAAAACTGCGGGGCGTTCGAAGCGCCGACGCTGAAATGAAACGGGCCGGCAGCTTCAAGCTACCGGCCCGCGTCCAGTCGTGGTCTACATGGTGATTTGCTCTGCAGCCTGAAATGCCAGGTCACGGTCGATCTCCGCGTAGGTGTCGATCACGTTGCCTTGCTTCTGTCCCAGGAGGGCGCGGGCTGCATCACGACCGGCGTCCTTCATCTTCTTCCTGACGATCGTGGCGGCCGTATGCCGGAGCTGGTGTGGGTGCCACTTGATGGGTGTCCATGTAGCTTCTGTCGGGTATTCGCCCGCGGCCAAGGCTGCGTCTCCGGCGGCAGCTTTCCGTGCCTTGTTTGTGGCCGTGACTGCCCGGCTGATCGCCCGGCCATAGCTGTCCTTGTCATAACGGGCGCCGTAAACTCGATTCTTCCTCTGCTTGAGATATCGTGCCAGGTGGCCCGGATATAGGGGCGTCTTGCGGTTCGCCCGGCGATGCTCACGGTTTTGCTTCTCACCCACCGCGGGGTCAAAGCAGTAAGCATCGTCGGCTCGCAACAAGTAGGGCGTCAAGATTTCCACGGTCCGTCCGACTAGCGGCACGGTTCGGTCGTGCTTGCCGATGTCGTCGTTCTTGTACTCCATCTTGTTCGCCTCAGTCGGGACGTGGTACAGCCACCGGCTCTCGCTGACCTGCTCGATATAGCGGGGTTGGATGCAACAGACTTCGGTGGACCTCATGCCGGTAAGCATGTGCAACTCGACCATCGCTTGCAGAATCGGCGTCATGTGCTGCATTGTCTCGCGAACGATGACCGGGTCCACGGGACGCACCGTCTTGGGTTCGCGGGCGTTGGTGGTGTGGCGTCGGAGAGACTTCAGTGCAGCCAGGTTCATCCATTGGCTGCCAGGTACGATCTCCTTTTCACCGGCCCACTGGAACATCCGCCTGATGATCTTCACCCTGGCGTTGATCGTGGACCGGCACAGGGGTTTCTTTCCATTCTCGCGTGTGATCCAAGTCTGCCGAACCCTGTCCAGCAGTACCGGGCCGAACTTGAGAACTGGAACATCGCAGAAGTCCTTGTTGGATATGAGTGGCTCGGTCGCATCCTTGACATTGCCTACCTGCGAGGTCAAGGTGCCATCGCCGCGGCGGTACTGGGTGGCAACGTACTTGCGGAACTCCAGAGCCAAGCCACGAACTGTGCCATCAAAGTCCGGCAGGTCAATCCCGGCGGCTTGCGACTCGGCTCTGGTCAGAGCCGCCGCCCACATCTGGCGGGCGATCATCTCGGCGACTTTGCGGTCGGTCGTAGCCATGCGACTGCCGGGCGGCCGCATGGGGATGTTACTCTGCTTGGTTGAATTCGGCAGATAGACGCCCCAATACCATCGGTCGCCACGCTGATAGAGTGAGCCAGTGAGTTCATCTTGCTTCGTCGCGGCCATGGTCTTTTCTCCCGTACAGGAGGACGGTTCAACTGCAATTATGACTGCAATTGAACTCTAGAGATGCATGGGGAGGGAGTCAAGGCATAAAAAAACCCTTGTTTCCAAGGGTTTTCTTTACTGGGCCGTACTAGACTCGAACTAGTGACCTCCTGCGTGTCGAGCAGGCGCTCTAACCAACTGAGCTAACGGCCCCAACCGCTTGCGGCCGATGGCCCAAGCGATTTCAGCACTTTAGCGGCTGCGGCGAAGACTGTCAAGGCAGTTATTCCGCTCGCACTAGATCGTCTCGAGGGCCTGCCGGCCCAGGAGGCGGGGGCAGAGGGCGTCGATGGAGTAAGGCCGCAGGCGGAGGCTGAAGCGGAACTCCTCGGGCTTCAGGATGTACTGCGGCAGGACGCCGGGGCCGCAACTGCACGAGCCCAGGCCGTCCTGGCGGTAGTCCAGGTTCAGCGTGATCTCGCGGCGGTCGGGCAGCTCGTGCGTGTGGCGGGCGTTCTCCAGGTCGATCGTGGTGAAGCGGTGCGCGCTGAAATTCAGCTCCGGGCAGCCTGAGGCCAGCAGGCCCATGCCGCGCGTGTTGGTCAGCGAGACCCAGCGGACGTCCGCGCGGTTGCCGTTCTCCTGCGGGAAGACGTAGGGCGTGTACAGCTCGTCCACGCTCGCCCGCCACAGGCCGACCTTGCCCGCCTGCTTGCTGTCGGGGTACGACTCGCCGGGGCCGCGCCCCAGCCACATCACGTGATCGAGCGATTCCGGCAGCGTCATCTGCAGGCCGATGCGCGGCAGTTGGGCGGGGAAGTTGCCCACGGGCACGCCGTGCGTTTCGAGGACCAGGTCGCCCGAGCCGTAGAACGTGTACGTGTATTCGCACTGGACATAGCGGCTGGAGACGGCCCCGGCGGAACGGACGCTGGCCTTGATCCGCACGGCTGAGCCCAGTTCCTGAACCTCCACGTTCTCGACGCGGTGCTGCAGTTGGTGGAGGAAGGCCTTCTTCCACTCGGCGGCCTGGGTGGTGGGGCCCCAGCCGCCGCGGTCGTTGTCGGTGGTGGCGCGGAAGAGGTTCAGCTGCGGCCCGGCGTTCAGCAGGGCCAGGCCCTCGTGCGTCCACGACGTGAGCATTGCACGGGCCTTGTCGAAGGTGGCGGCGAAGGTCGCGCCAGTGATGACGATCTCGTTGCCGCTGGTCCGCACGGCGACGGGCGCCATGCCGGCCGTCTTGATCACCGGGGCGGCAGGAACCTTCCACGGCAGGGGCAACTGGGCCCAGGCCACCTCGTGCCCGTGCGGCGCCCACAGGGTGTCGCCCGCCAGCGTGAAGGACAGGTTGAGGATGTACTCGGCCCCTGGGCGCAGCGCCGCGGGCGCCTCCAGCGGGATCGTCGCCGACTTGGCCTTGCGCGGGCCGATGGCCGGGATCGCGGCCTTGCCGGAGGCGATGGCCACGCCGTCTTCCATCACGCTCCAGCTGAGCTGGAGGTGCGAGAGGTCCTGGAATTCATAGCGGTTGGTGATGCGGACCTTGCCGGAGCGGAGATCCTCGGCCTCGACCTTCACGGGCTCGATGACCTTCTTGTACTCGATCAGGCCCGGCGAGGGCGTGCGGTCGGGGAAGACCAGGCCGTCGACGATGAAGTTGCCGTCGTTGGGCTGGTCGCCGAAGTCGCCGCCGTAGGCGAAATACTCCTTGCCGTCGGCGGTCTTGCGGCGGATGCCGTGGTCGATCCACTCCCAGATGCAGCCGCCCTGCAGGCGGTCGTACTTGTAGAACAGGTCCCAGTATTCCTGCAGGTTGCCCGGGCCGTTGCCCATCGCGTGGGCGTATTCGCACAGGAAGATCGGCTTGTGGGCGTGCAGCGCCGCGGGGATCTTTCGGTTGGCGAACTCCATCTCGCCGGTGGCCTCGGCCATGCTCTTGAGGTGGTCGACGTGCGGGTACATGCAGCTGACGACATCCGTGATCGTCTGGTCGTAGTTGCCCTCGTAGTGGATGGGGCGGGTATCGACCTGGCGGGCGTATGCGGCCATCGCCTCGTGGTTGCGGCCGAAGCCGGCCTCGTTGCCCAGAGACCACATGAAGACGCACGGATGGTTCTTGTCGCGCTGCACCATGCGGATCATGCGATCGACGCAGGCGGCCTCCCAGTCCACTTCGCCCAGGGGGTTGTTCTTCCACGCCTCGAAACAGAAGCCGTGCGTCTCCAGGTCGCATTCGTCGACGATGTAGATGCCGTACTTGTCGCACAGGTCGTACCAGCGCGGGTCGTCGGGGTAGTGCGACGTGCGGACGGTGTTCACGTTGTGGCGCTTCATCAACAGGATGTCGGCGATCATGGTCTCCACCGGCACGGCGCGGCCGAGGTCGGGGTGGTGCTCGTGGCGGTTGACGCCGCGGAACTTGACGGCCATGCCGTTGATCAGCAGGTTGCCGCCCTTCATTTCGACGCGGCGGAAGCCGACCTTCTGCGGGATGACCTCGATGACATTGCCGGCGGCGTCCTTCAGCGTCAGCAGCAGCGTGTACAGGTAAGGCGTCTCCGCCGACCACTTCTGCGGGGCCTTGACGGAAGCGGATAGCTCCAGCCTCGCCTCCTGGCCGGCGCCGACGGCGAGGTCCTTGACGACGGGCCGGGCGGCCGACGCGCCGCGGGCGTCCAGCAGCGTGGCCTGGACCTTGTAGCTCTCGGCCGCGGCGGTGGAGAAGTTCTGGAGGGTGGCGTTGACCTTGAGTTTCGCATCGGCGTAGCTGTCGTCGAGCTCGGTGTGGACGGCGAAATCATAGAGGTGCACCTTGGGCGTCGCGACGAGGCAGACGTCGCGGAAGATGCCGCTGAGCCACCACATGTCCTGGTCTTCGAGATAGCTGCCGGCCGACCACTGCAGCACCTTCACGGCGACGGTGTTCTTGCCGGGGCGGACGAAGGCGGTGACGTCGAACTCCGCGGGCAGGCGGCTGCCCTGGCTGTGGCCGACGGGCTGGCCGTTCACCCACACGTAGAAGGCGGAATCGACGCCCTCGAAGCGGAGGAAGATTTCGCGGCCGGTCCAGTCGTCGGCGACGACGAAGCCGCGGCGGTAGCAGCCGGTGGGGTTCTCCGACGGCACGTGGGGCGGGTCCAGCGGGAAGGGGTACTGCACGTTGGTGTAGTGCGGGCGGCCGTAGCCGAGCATCTGCCAACTGCAGGGGACGGGGATGTTGTCCCAGTCGTTGGCATCGAACCATTCCTCGTGGAAATGCTCGGGGGTCAGTTCGGGGGCCGAGGCGTAGTGGAACTTCCAGTTTCCATTGAGCAGTTGGAACCAGGGCGAGGCGCCGGGCGAGCCGGCCAACGCGGCGGCTTGGTCGGGGTACGGGAAGAAATACGCCCGTGCGGGCATGCGGTTGCGTTCGAAGAACTTGGGGTTGGCCCACTCTTTCATGTCGTCATCCTTTGGTTGGGTGCGGCCGCGGCCGCCCAAGGCCGAATTATGACGGCGCCGCCGGTAACTGGCAAGTGCTGCCCATCGGGATTGCAGGCTGAATGGGTGGCGGCGCCTGGGAAGGCCGCCACCCGATGCATTGAAGATCCACAGACCGCTAGGCTAGCCAAGCCCTCGCCGCTAAGATGTGCCATTCAAGATTGGCGGAGCGATGGAAGAGGCGGAACTGGAGAAGACATCTTCGGGCATGGGCGAGGTGCTGCGGCTGAGTTGGCCGGCGAGCCTGTCGATGCTCAACAGCCAGTTGATGCGGTTCGTGGACGGCCTGATGGTGTCGTTCATCGGCCCGCTGCCGTTCGGCGCGCAGATGGTGGCCGGTCTGTCGGCGTTCGTGCCCGAAAGCTTCGCCACGGGCCTGTTGTCCATCGTCAACACCTACGTCAGCCAGAACCTCGGGGCCAAGCGATTCGACCAGTGCGGCCGCTATGCCTGGGGGGGCGTGCTGCTGGCGATTCTGGGCTGCCTGCTGATCGCGCCCTTGGCGCTGCTGGCCCGCCCGATCTTCCAGTGGCTCGACCAGCCTGCCGAGATGATCGACCTGGAGGTGATGTACTTCCACTACATGGTGGCCGCGGTGTTCCTGACGCTGACGGCCCGGCCGCTGGAGCAATTCTTCTACGGCGTCCACCGCCCGATGGTGGTGCTGGTGACGTCGCTGATTGCCCATGCCAACAATATTGTGATGGGGTACATCCTGATCTTCGGCGCGTTCGGCGCGCCCAAGATGGGCCTCGAGGGCTCGGCCATCGCCACGGTCGCCAGTTGGTCGATTCACCTGGCGATCCTGGCGGTCATGTTCCTGTCGGTGAAGGTTCACGAGCAGTACAAGACGCGGCAGATGAGCGTGAAGCTCTCGCACCTGGTCGACATCCTTCGCGTGGGCTGGCCGGCGGGGGTGGAGTTCTTCTCCGACGTGCTGCCCTGGAGCGTGATGCTGTCGGTGCTGGTGGGGCGGTTCGGGCCCGAGCACATCGCCGCCAGTTCGGCGGCCATGAGGTGGATGCCGCTGTCGTTCATGCCCGCGGTGGGCATCGGCGTGGCGACGACGGCGCTGGTGGGCAAGTACATCGGGGCGGGGCGGCCGGAGCTATCGAAACGGCGGACGCACGCGGCGGTGCTGCTGGCGCTGATCTACATGGGCATCTGTGCGCTGGTGTTCTGGTTCCTCCGCGGGCCAATGATCAGCCTGTTCGTGAATGTCGTGCCCGGGGGCGAGGTGTCGCCCGAGCAGGCGCGGCAAATGAGTTCGGAGATCATTCACATCGGGGGCTGGGTGCTGACGTGCGCGGCGGTGTTCCAGCTGTTCGACGCCGTGGGCATCGTTTTCGTCGGCGCCCTTCGCGGCGCGGGCGACACACTGTGGCCGATGGTGTGCACGGTGACGCTGAGCTGGGGGTTCATCTTCGGCGGCGGGTATCTGATGGTGACGTACCTGCCGCAGTTGACGAGCGTTGGGCCCTGGATAGCCGCCAGCCTCTACGTCATCGTGCTGGGGGTTACGATGGCGATCCGCTTCGAACGCGGGCGATGGAAGAACATCAACCTGCTGCATCGTGAGGAATAGCCCACGGTGCTGCCGCCCTCCGAAGTAGCAGCCATCCTGCCGCCGCGTCACCGGCCCTGTCATATCACAAGCGACTGAGTTTACTCTTCAGCCTCGGGCTTGTCGGGGATGGTGAAGTAGAAGGCGGCGCCTTGGCCAAGCTGCGACTCGACCCAGATGGCGCCGCGGTGGCGGTCGATGATTCGCTTGCAGATGGACAGCCCAATGCCGCTGCCGGGGTAATTGTCGCGGCTGTGAAGACGTCGGAACACGACGAACACCTCGTCCTTGAAACGGGGGTCGATGCCGATGCCGTTGTCCTTCACCCAGAACTTCCATGCGTCGCGTTCGCGCGTCGCCCCGATTAGGATCTCCGGCCGAACGTCGGGCCGGCGGTACTTGATGGCGTTGCCGATGAGGTTCTGGAACAGCCGCGCGAGTTGGAGCGGGTCGGCCCGCACCACCGGCAGCGAATCCATCTTTACTTCCGCGCCGGCCTCATCGATCGCCGGGCGAAGCTGGCAGATCGCCTCGGCGGCGGCGGCGTTGGCGTCGGTGTCCTCCAGGGGCTTCTTCTGCGAGTCGATTCGCGAATACGCCAGCAGGTCGCTGATGAGGGTCTGCATGCGCAGGGCCCCGTCCTCGACGAAACCCATCGAGGTCCGCGTGTCTTCCTCGAGCTTGTTCTCTAAGTGGCGGTGAATGATCTGCAGGTGGCCGCGGATCATGCGGAGGGGCTCCTGCAGATCGTGGCTGGCGACGTAGGCAAATTGCTCGAGGTCCTGGTTGGAGCGGGCCAGTTCCTCCTCCGTCCGCCGGCGCTGCAGCACCATCTGGTTGAATGCTGCGGCCAGGTCGCGCAGCTCGGTGATGCCGCACTGTTCGGCGGTGCGGTCGAGCTTTCCGGACCCGACGGCCAGCGCGTGCTCGCGGAGCTGGCGGAGCCTCCGCACGATCATCCGGCTGATGTACCAGGCGCCGCCAACGGACACGAGGAGCACCAGGATGTTGACCACGATGATCTGGAGCATGTTCTGCATCAGCGGCCACATCAGGGCCTTCTTTCGCCCCGAGGCCCCGGCCACCCAGCCGAGGTTGGAAATGGGAACGCGTGCGCCCAGTCGCTCGTCCTCCTCCATTCGGAATGCGCCCTGTGCCTCGTGGCCGCCCAGGGCCCGCTCCATCAGGCCGCCGGTCTCCCGGGAACGGCGTTCGGCCCAGGTGATGCCTCGCGACGGGTAGCGGTAGACGAGGCAGCCGGTGCGATCGTAGAACGAGACCCCGCCGCCGCCGGCCCGGTCGACCCGCAGCGTGGCCTCACCGAGGCGATCGGGATTCACTGACCCCGCGAGAACCCCCAGGAACTCGTTGCCGTCAAAGATGCCGGTAGCAACGATAAAGATTGGATTCTGGTCGGCGCGGCCCTCGAGCAGGTCGCTGAGGACAAACGACTCATTTCGCTTGGCCCGCTGGAAATACTCGCGGTCGCCGGCGACGACGCCGATGAGTCGAGGGTCGCTGGAGGCGGCGATCCTGCCGTTGGGGTCCAGGAAGATGAATGCGTTCAGGGCGGGATAATTCTGCGCCGACGTGGCGAACAGCTTGTTCATCTCCTCAAACGAAAAACGCTTGGCAACGATGGCTGCCCCCAGCGTGATCTCATGGTTGCCCAGGTCGTGAATGAAGGCGTCAAAGGTGCTGGCCAGGGCGCGGGCGAGTTCCAGGTTCGACTGCACCTCCCGCTGCTCGTCGGTGCGGAACCAGCGGTAGTAGATCCCGCCCTGGACCACCAGCGAGGGCAGCATCGCCACCGCCAGCAGCAGCAGCATCGCCGTGCGGATGCAGATGGGATTCGAGGGAGTCATGTTGCCTTGTTTGTCCATCCGCATACGGTGCTTCCTGACCCCGATATCGTTTCGTGGTGGCTCGCCTTGGGCCCTTGCCCGCGGCAGACCTACGGGCGCGTCCGTCGATCATCCTAGCGCTCTTCCGGCGGGGCTTCCGGCGAAACCTCTTGCGGTCAGCGAGCGCGTATGCCGATTCCCGAGCGTAGCATCTGCCCGGCGGCGACCGGCGGGCGTACGTAGTAACAGCAGGGCCTTACGGGAGCGGTGCATGGACAAGGAGCGAAAACGCTGGCCTCGATTGCCGGGAACCACCCGAGGACTGCTGATGTTTCTTCTGGCGGCTATCGCACTGCCGGTGCTGCTGGTGCAGATTGTCCTGGGGTATCTGTCGTTTCAGGCCGAGAAGGAAAAGGAATTGCGGGCCAACCTCGAACTGGCCCACTCCGTCGCGGCCACCCTGAACATATTTGTGGCCGACGTAGGCCGCCAGGACCTGACGCTGGGCGAGGCAATTCTGCCGTGGCTGGACTCTTCGCTTCCACAGGTCACTGATATTCTCAAAGAGCACGATGAGGAGTACCAGGCCGTGCGGGCCTTCTCCTGGATCGACGCCAACGGGATCATCCTCGCCAGCAGCCTCGATCGTGTGGTGGGCCTCGACGTGGGGTATCGGGACTACTTCCAGCAGGCGCTGGCGGCGCCCCAATGGGTCGTCAGTGATCTCATCCTCGGCGGGGCCGACGACAAACCGATCTTCATGGTCGCCCGCAGCGTGCGCGATCGCCAGGGCGTCCTGCGTGGCGTCATGACGGCGTCGATCGATCCCGAGCAGATCGGCCCGCTGGTGTCGGTCCCGCGGACGCGCACGGGCACGATCACCCTGTTCGACCGGCAAGGCCGCCTGGTCTATCGCAGTCCCGCGCTGAAGGAACCCCTGACCTGGGAGCGGCGTGCCACAGGCTGGCAGAACGACATGATGAAGGAGGCGCAGGCAGGCCGGGAGGCCGTGGGCGTGGAACGCCTGCCTTACGATGGCCGCGAACGCCTCGCCGCCCGTGTGCCCATCGACAACGGGTGGGTCGCCGGGGCGGCCCGCGACATGAGCGAGGTGGTCACTGCCTACCTGTGGCGGATGCTGGCGATCCTGTGCCTCAATGGCGTGGCCATCGGCGGCTCGCTGGCGGCGGTGTGGGCGATCCGGCGGCGACTGGGCCTGGGCATCGTCGCCGTCCGGGAGCATGCCCTGGCGCTGCAGCATGGCGGCATCGGCCGGGCCGCGTCGCCCGCGTACGAAGTCCGCGAACTTGCCGAGGTGGCCGAGGCCATCACCGTCCTGGCCTCCAGCCTGCAGCAGCGGCTGGCCGAACTGTGCCAGGGCGAGCAGCGCCTCCGCGCCACCTTCGACCGGGCCGCCATGGGCATCGTCGAGGTGGATGAGCACGATCGATTCGTCGCCGTCAACGACCGTGCCCTGGAGATCCTCGGTTACAGCCGCCCGGAGATGCTCCAGATGGACGTGCACCAGTTAACGGCCCCGCAGGACCGCGATCTCAGCGATACGTTGAACGGGCGGCTGCATAAGGGAATCCACGACCGCCTCGACTACGAGAAGCGTTACCTCAAAGGCGACGGCTCGGTTGTATGGGTTCACGTGACGGTCTCGGCTGTGCGCGACTCGGAGGGTCGCTTCCTCCGCTCCATCGGCACCATCGAAGACATCAGTGATCGCAAGCGGGCGGAGGAGGCGCTGCGGAGCACGGTGGAGCAACTCGCCCGCTCCAACAGCGACCTGGAGCAGTTCGCCTACGTCACCACGCACGACCTGCAGGAGCCCCTGCGGATGGTCATCGCCTACGCGCGATTGTTGGCCAAGGAGTTCAAGGACCGCCTGGGCGGCAAGGGCGAGCAGTACATTGAATTCGCCTTGCAGGGCGCGGAGTTGATGAACCAGATGGTGCAGGACCTGCTGGCCTATTCACGTGCCAGTCGCGCGGCGTGCGGCCTGGCGGCTGTGCCGGCGGAAAGGGCACTGGCGGCGGCGATGGCGAACCTCCAGAGGACGATCGAAGAAACGGGGGCCCGCATCACATGCGATCCGTTGCCGGTGGTGCAGGCCGAGGAGGACCAGTTGGCGCAGTTGTTCCATAGTCTTCTCAGCAACGCGATGAAGTTCCAGCCGCCTAGCCAGCGGCCGGAGATCCACGTCGGCTGCCGCATGGGAGAGGGGGAATGCGAGTTCTTTGTTCGTGACAACGGAATCGGCATCGCGCCGCAATATCAACAGCGGATCTTCCAGATCTTCCAGCGGCTTCACACGCGGCGGATATACCCTGGGACGGGAATCGGGCTGGCGATCTGCAAGAATATCGTCGAGCGGCACGGCGGGCGGATGTCCGTCGAATCCGTCCGAGGCGAGGGGGCGGAGTTCAGGTTCACCCTCAAGGCTGCCTGAAGCAGAACCGTTACAGGCAAGTCCGGACGCGTAGAATAGCTAGGCCCAGCCGCAGACGAACCCCGCTGGGCAGCGGACCACCTCGATGGCAGAGGGCACACGATCACGATGGACGTATGACGCCACCTTGGCGGCGGCGGCAACCGCCGGGGCCGCGCTCGCGCGATGGGCGGCCGACCCGCTGCTGGGCGACCGCCTGCAGTTCCTCACGTTCTTCGCCGCCATCGTGCTGTCCGCAGCGCTGCGGGGAAGGCGCTGCGGTGTGCTGGCCACCGTTCTGGCCGCCCTGGTGGGCACCTACCTGTTCATGCCCCCCCGGTGGACGGTGTGGCCGCGCGACCCGCTGGATTTTGTGACGATGCTGCTGTTCGTACTCGTCGGCGGCTTCATCACGTGGGTGGCCGGGGGCATGCACGAGACGCGGCAGCGGTCGATCCGCGTGCTCGCCGAGCGGCGGCAGGCGGAGGACCAGCTCCGGAACGTCGTGGAATCTGCCCCCAACGCGTTGGTGATGGCCGACCATGAGGGAGTGATCGTGCTTGTGAACGCCCAGGCCGAGCGGTGCTTCGGCTACGATCGCCAGGAGATGATCGGCCAGCCCGTGGAGATGCTGGTGCCCGAGCGGTTCCGCGGGCCCCACCCGGGCTACCGACATGGATTCATGGCCGCCCCGCAGGCCCGCCCGATGGGCGCGGGGCGCGACCTGTTCGGCCGCCGCAAGGACGGCACCGACGTGCCGGTGGAGATAGGCCTGAGCCCCATTCACACCGACCAAGGCACATTCGTCCTGGCGTCCATCGTGGACATCACCGAGCGCAAGCGCGCCGAGGAGGCGATCCACCAGGCGGCAGAGGAACTGCGCCGCTCCAATCTGGACCTCGAGCAGTTTGCCTACGTCGCCAGCCACGATCTCCAGGAGCCGCTGCGGCAGGTGGCCGGATTCGTGCAGCTGCTGCGCGACCGCTACCAGGGCAAGTTCGACCAGGACGCCGACGAGTATCTGGCCTTCGCGGTCGATGGGGCCAAGCGGATGTCTACCCTGATCAAGGGCCTTCTGGACTATTCCCGCGCGGGCGCCCGCGCCCAGGACCCTGAGCCCGTCGCCTGCGAGGAGGCCTTCGTCATGGCGATGGACAATCTGCGCAATGCCGCGGTGGAAGCAGGGGCGAAGATCACCTACGACGCGCTGCCCACCGTGCAGGCCAACATCATCCAGTTGACGCAGGTGTTTCAGAACCTCATCGGCAATGCGATCAAATTCCGGCGCCAGGGCGTGGCGCCTGAGGTTCACGTCGGCTGTCGGAGGGACGGCGCGATGTGGCGGCTGTCGGTGGCGGACAGCGGCATCGGCATCCCGGCCGACCAGGTGGACCGCATGTTCCAGGTGTTCCAGCGGCTGCATGGGCGGGACAAGTATCCCGGCACCGGGATCGGGCTGGCCATCTGCAAGAAGATCGTGGAGCGGTACGGCGGGCGCATCTGGGTGGACTCCTCCCAGAACGGCACGACGTTCTATTTCACGCTGCCGGCGGCCGACGCACCGGCGCCTCCGGTGCCGCGGTAATGTTGTACAGCAGCCGCCCGCGGATATCGTGCGTGCCGGGGGGCAGCTGCGTGATCGCCTCGGCGTAACGCGGGTCCTGCCACCAGGCGGCGGCGAAGCAAAGCGCGGTGGCCGAACGACGATGGTCCATCTCGTCGATCTGCTGGTGGGGCCAGGGGCGCCCGGTGAGGTACGGGAGAAGATAATCCATCGCCTGCTGCACTCGCCGCCCCAGCGGCGTCGTCGGGCCCCATTGGGCCAGGCCCAGCTTGGAGGCGATCAGCGACAACATGCACCATCCCTGCACGTTGAAGAGGCTGTAGAACAGGCCCCGCGTGCGACGCTGCTCCAGCGGCAGGCCGCCGTCGGGCCCGACCTGCCCGTTGAGCAAGGGGGCGCTGAAGATGCACGCGGCGCGGGCCAGGTCGCGGCGGCCGGCGAAGGCCGCGAAGGCGGCCACCTGCACGCGGTACCACGTGCCGTGATTGTTCTCCGCAAGGGCCTCGCCGACGCCGAGGTCGCTTTGCAGCAGCCATCGCAGGTACGCGGCGAACCATCGGCGCAGGCCTGCCAGCTCGGCGGCGGCTAGAACGCGGGCGTCTCGCAGCAGGGCGATCGCCTGGGGGACCAGGACGAGCGAGTGGGTGTCGATGATGCCCGTCGCCCGCCCGCGCGTGGCGCCGGGCACGAACTGCCCGTATTCCAGGTGCGGGTTCATCCGCGTCGATGGGGCCAGGAACCACGTCCGCAGCAGTTGGGCGGCCTGCTGGGCGTAGCGGCGTTCCCGCGTAATGGCCCACGCGGCACAGAGCGCATCCACCGCCTCGGCAAAGGCGTTGAGCTGAAGGCGGTCATACAAGGCCACGTCGGGGTCGATCACGCCGTCGGAGGCATACGTGCGGAGGCTGATGTAATCGTGCTTGTCGCCGCTGGGCGCGGCGCTGGCCTTGTTCATTACCGACCAAGGCCCAGCGGCCAAGGCTGCCTGTGCCTCGGCCGCCAACCGTTCGACGGCGGGGGCGGGAAGACCCTTGCGCTGCAGCGCGCCCTCAGCGGCCAGGAAGACATGGGGGGTATACTCGTTCTGACTCTTTCCGGGTGACCACATGAAGGCAGTGTATCGCCGGCGGGGGGCGTGGGCAAGAAACGTGGCGGGGGCAAGAAACCCGAGCAGGCCTGCCGCCGCAGGCAGCGCACGGCCGAGACGGCCGTGCTAGGATCGCCCTGACGCCCCTGCCACGCCGCTTGAAGTTTCGCCCGCAAAACCTTACATTCCTGCCATGAGAATACTTTCGGGCATCCAACCGTCGGGCCGGCTGCACGTCGGCAATTATTTCGGCGCGATTCGTCAGCACATCCAGATGCAGAACGAAGGCCACGAGTGCTTCTATTTCATCGCCAACTACCACGCCTTGACCAGCACGCAGGACAAGGCCGCCCTGGAGGACATGACGCTCCACGTGGCGATGGCGTACCTGGCCTTGGGCCTGGACCCCGACAAGAGCACGTTCTTCGTTCAGTCCGACGTGCCGCAGGTGACTGAACTGTGCTGGATACTCAACTGCCTCTGCCCCGTCAGCATGATGGAGAAGGCCACCAGCTACAAGGACAAGGTCGCCAAGGGCCTCGTCGCCAACATGGGGCTGATGGACTACCCCGTGCTGCAGGCGGCCGACATCGTGATCTATGACTCCAACCTCGTGCCCGTCGGGGCCGACCAGAAGCAGCACATCGAGATGACGCGCGACCTGGCGGTGAAGTTCAACATGGCCTTCGGCGAGGTGCTGGTCCTGCCCGAGCCGCACATCGTGCCCGAGGTGGCCGTGGTGCCCGGCATCGACGGCCAGAAGATGTCCAAGAGCTACAACAATACGATCGAACTGTTCGCCCCGCCCAAGGAGACGCAGAAACGCTGCTCGCAGATCGTCACCGATTCCACCCCGCTGGAAGCGCCGAAGAATCCTGACGCTGACAACGTCTACGCGCTGCTCAAGCTGTTCGCCTCGGCCGACGAGGCGAAGGAGATCGGCGACAAGTACCGCGCCGGCGGCTACGGCTACGGGCACGCGAAGAAGCGCCTGGCCGAGCTGGTGAACGAGCGATTCGCGGCCGCCCGCGACAAGTACGCCCAACTCGAGAAGGACCCCGCGACCGTGCGGGACATCCTCGCCGAAGGCGGCCGCAAGGCCCGCCGGGTCGCCGAGAAGACGATGGAACGCGTTCGTGCGGCCTGCGGCGTGCTCGTCCACAAGTGACACGAGGCCGTTGAAGCCGGCGGCTGCGGGCGCAGGTCTGATCGCTGAATCGACGCCGCCCGCAATACGCGAATCGTGGTATCATGTCCTCTCCGCCGGCGCGTCCTGCCGGTCGTACAAAGGAATGACGATGAGCATCGACCCTGCAATTCTCGCGAAACTTGACGAACTTCTCGCCGCGCTGCGGGCCAAGCCCGATCCCCGACGGGCCGTGGAGGAGTGGAAGCAGGTCTACAAGCTCCTGCAGAAGACCGAGATCCCCGAAGGCCGCATCACCGGCGTGGTGGGCATGCGCAACGTTGCCGGCCTGGCCGAGATTCTGGACCAGTTGCACGCGCCCGAGGCGCCGCCCGCCGGCGATGCGCCCAGCCTCGACATCTGCCGCGCGGCCATGCACGCCTTCCGCAAGCGCCTCTCGCTGACGGTGCTGGACGAGGAGTCCAAACTGGGGCGAGGCCCCTTGTCCAAGGGCGCCGCCGATTCCAGCACCCGCGCCATCACTCCGCCCGACGAATGGCCGCTCGCCGTCTGGCAGGAACTCGTCCGCCAAGGCAAGCTCAAGTACATCGGCCACGGCTTCTACGAACTGCCCAAGCAATAACCCCACCCGGCGTCTCAAAGGGAGAGCCCATGTGCGCAGACGTGAACGTCCAGGCGGACCCTCTTCGTCCCCGCTATCACTTCATGCCGCCGCGGAATTGGATCAATGATCCCAACGGGCTGATCCACTACCGCGGCGAGTATCACTTGTTCTATCAGCACAACCAGCGCGAGCCCTGGTGGGGGCCCATGTGGTGGGGCCACGCCCGCAGCAAGGACCTCATCCGCTGGGAGCACCTGCCGATCGCGCTGTCGCCCGACCAGCCGTACGATAGCGGCGGCGTCTGGTCCGGCTGCGCGGTCGATACGGGTAAGTCCGTCGCCGTCTTCTATACCGGCGTTTCGGACGGCCGCCCGCAGGTGCAGTGCCTGGCCACCAGCGAGGACATGATTCATTGGCAGAAGCACCCCGCGAATCCGGTCGTGCATGAGCGGCCGCCGGGCGTTGCCGGGGGCGACTTCCGCGATCCATGCGTCTTCCGGCACGGCGATGCATGGATGATGATCGTCGGCGCGGGCATCGAAGGCGTGGGCGCGGCCTTGCTGTACCGCTCCACCGATCTGGTGCAATGGGAATACATGGGCCCGCTGCTGACGGGCGACAAGGACCGTTTCGGACGCATGTGGGAGTGCCCCAACTTCTTCCCGATGGGCGACCGATGGGTGCTGCTCGTCTCGGCTTGCGGCGAGCCCGCCACCATGTTCTACTTCACCGGCCGCTTTGACGGCCGGCGTATGGGCGTCGAGCGTCATGGCGTGGTGGAGGCTGGCGACGTGTGGGCGCCCCAGGTGTTCGCCGATGCTGCCGGGCGGCGGATCATGTTCATGTGGATCAAGGAATCGCGCGACAAGGCCCCGTGCCTGGCCGCCGGCTGGGCGGGCTGCCAGTCCATCCCGCGTGAACTCACCCTGAACGGCGAAGGCGAGTTGCTGATCCACCCCGCGGCCGAGACGGCGGGCCTGCGCGGGCCGCGGCTGGCGAGCGGCGGTCTGACGGTCGCCGCGGGCGAGACAAGGGCGGTCGTGACGCGGGACGCCGGCTGCGTTGAAATCGCCGCGACCATCGCGCCGGGCTCCTGGCAGCAGGCGGGGCTGGAGGTGCTTGCCTCCGCCGACGGCCGGGAGGCCACCCGCGTGCTCATGGACAAGCCGACGCGGCGGATCGTGATTCAGCGCGAGCGGTCCTCGCTGACCGAGGCCGTGTGGAAGGGCGAGATCAGCCGCCCGCTGCCCGACAAGGAAGGCCCGCAGGAACTGCGGGTGTTCGTGGATCGCTCGGTCATCGAGGTCTACACGGGCGGCCTTTGCCTCACGGCCCGCAGCTATCCGCAGTCGCTGCCGGATGTGGGCGTCAACGCATGGGCTGCCGGCGGGGCGGCCGAATTCTGCTGCCTCGACGTGTGGCAGACGGAACCGCCGACCTGCGGCTGACCGAACACCATCGCCATTCTCGTTGACGCGCCCGACTACTGCGCCAGCAGGTTCACCTGGCTGTCGGTGAGGCCGACGTTGTAGACCCGCACGTCGTCGATGGCGCCCGTGAAGAATCGCGTCGCATCGCTGGGGTTGGCCACATCGCGGCCGATGTTCAGCGGGTTGGCCGACGTCGTGATTGTGCCCGTCTGGGCCACGCTGGAGACCAGCACACCGTTCTTGTAGATGCTCAGCGTCGTGCCGTCGTAGGTGCCCGTGATCATCGTCCACTTGCCCACGTCGATCGTGGCGACGCCCGAGAACCGCCACGCCCCGCCGATGAACAGCCCGATGCGATAGCCGCCCAGCGCAACGTTGTATTCCAGCGTGTAGCCAGACTGACCCGCGGTCGCCTTCTTGAGGATCGTCTGCGCCGTCGTTGGCAGCGTGTCCTGCTTCACCACCGCCGACAACGTAATGCCGGTAGTGGGGTTCAGCGCCGAGGCCGTGCCGCAGTTGACGTAGCTGCTGCCATTGAGGGACAGGCCGTTGCCCAGGTGCCCGCTGACCCACGTGCCGCCCGTCAACGTTCCGGTGTTGCTGCCGGCGGAGTCAGTCGCCGTCGTGCCGCCGGTGGCGTCGAGGTTCCACTGGGCGATCGCCGGCGGCAGGCTGATCTGCTGCACCTCGGCCGCCGAGAGGCACCGGTCGTAGATGCGGACATCATCGATGCCGCCGTTGAAGTAGCGGTTGGCGTCGCTGGGGTTGGCCACGTCGCGGCCGATCCAGAGGTCGGCGCTGGCCGGGGTGATCGCGCCGGTCACGGCCTGCGCGCCGCCGGTCCAGCGGCCGTTGACGTAGGGCGTGATCTGGCTGCCGTCGTAGGTGAACGCCAGGTGCGTCCACTGTCCGGCGACGGCCTGGACGGCGTTGCTCCACCGCCACGCGCCGTCGATGAACAGGCCCATGCGGTAGCCGCCCATCGCCATGCTGTATTCGATCGTATAGCCCGCCTGGCCCGCCACCGCCTTCTTCACGATGGTCTGCGATGTGGTGGGATAGGCCGCCTGCTTGATCCACACCGCCACGGTGATCGCCGCCGTCGGGTTCAGCAGTGCGTTGTTGCTCTGACTGACGTAGGCGCCGCCGCTGAAGTTCAGGGCGCTGCCGCTGATGCCGCCGATCCACGTGGCGCCGTTGATGCTGGCCGGGGGGTTCTGGCCGGTGGAGTCGACCGCGGTGGTGCCGCTGCCGGCGTCGAACTTCCAGTTGGCCACCGGGCCCGTGGCGCCGATCGCCAGGATATCCCCGGTGTTCAGAGCCCGCGTGTACACGCGGATGTCGTCCAGCGCGCCGTTGAAGTAGCGGTTGGCGTCGTTGGCGTTGGCCACGTCGCGGGCGATCCAGAGGTTGTTGGCCGCGACGGCGATATGCCCGGTCTGCTCCACGGCGCTGCCGGCGGCCAAGCCGTTCTTGAACGCCCGGATCGTCGAGCCGTCGTAGGTAAACGACATGTGCGTCCACTTCCCGGCGTCGATCGTCAGTGCGTTGCTCCATCTCCAGGTGCCGCCGATGAACAGGCCCATGCGGTAGCCGCCGGCGGCCACGCTGTATTCCACCGTGTAACCGGCCTGGCCTGCCACGGCCTTCTTCAAGATCGTCTGCGGGCCGGTCGGCGCCGCCGCCTGCTTCACCCAGAATGCCAGCGTGATCGCCGTCGTGGCCCGCAGGCCTACGCCGTTGCCGGCATCGATGTAGTTGCCCGTGCCGTTGAAGGACAGCCCGCCGCCGCTTTGCCCGCCGCCCCAAGTGGCGCCGATGATCGTGCCCGTGTTGCCGCTGCCGCTGACATCGGCAGCCGTTGCACCGGCGCCGGCGTCCAGCGTCCATTGGGCCGCAGGGTTGCCCGCGCTGATCGCCGCCACCTCCGCCGCACTGATCGCGCGGGTGTAGACGCGGACATCGTCCAGCGTGCCGCGGAAGCGGCGGGTGACGTCGAGCGGGTTGGCGACGTCGCGGCCGACCCATAATTCGTTGGTCGATGCGACGATCTGGCCGGTCTGCGCCACGGCCGCGCCCACGGCCACGCCGTTGCGGTAGGCGTTGATCTGTGCACCGTCGTACGTGAAGGCCAGGTGCGTCCACTGGTCCAGCGGGATCGAGACCGCGTTGCTCCACCGCCACGCGCCGCTGATGAACACGCCCATGCGATAGCCGCCGGCGGCGATGCTGTATTCCACCATGTAGCCCGCCTCGCCGGGCGTGGCCTTCTTGAGGATCACCTGCGGACCCGTCGGCAGGGCGCTCTGCTTCACCCACGTGGTCAGCGTCAGCGCGCTCGTCGCGTCCAGCGTGTTGTTGGTGCCCGCGTTGACGAAGGCGGCGCCGCTGGTGAATTCCATGCCGGCCCCGTCGTAGCCGACTTCCCAGGTGCTGCCGTTGATCACGCCGCCGTTGTTGTTGCCCGAGATGTCCGCCACGTTGGCGCCCGAGCCCTGGTTGAAGTCCCACTGAGCAGCCGCGTGCAGCCGGCCGAGATCCTGCATCTGCACCGGCGACAAGGCCGTGCCGTAAATGATCGCCTCGTCGATGGCGCCGTTGAAGTAACGCGCTGCCTGGGCGGAATTGGCGACGTCGCGGCCGATCCACAGATCGGTGCCGGAGGCGGGGGTGATGGCCCCGGTCTGGGCGACGGCGGCGCCGTACAGCAGCCCGTTCTGGTACGCCTGGATCTTCGTCCCGTCGTATGTGAAACCCAGGTGCGTCCACTGCCCGGCCACGATGGGCACCGCGCTGCTCCACCGCCATGTGCCGTTGATGAACAGGCCCATGCGGTAGCCGCCGCCGGCGGCGTAGTATTCAACCGTGAAGCCCGCCTGCCCCGCGATCGCCCGCTTGAGGATCACCTGCGGGCCCGTCGGCGCGGCGTCCTGCTTGACGTACACGCCGATGGTGATGGTGTCCGTCATGTCCAGCGACGCGTTCGTCGGCACGCTGATGTATGCCCCGTCGCCCGCCATGCTCACGCCGCTCTGCATCTGCCCGGCCGTCCATGTCACGTTGCCGGTCAGCGTGCCCGAGCTCGCGCCCGAGCCCGAATCTGTGGCCAGTGTCCCGGCGCCGTCATTCATCGGCCAGTAGCCCACCGGCGTGGCCGGCGACTCGTCATCGGAGTTCGTCACTGCCACGGTGCTGCCGCGCAGGCCGTTGTAGCCCCCGTCGGCGCTGGAGGCGGGCCCGACGAAGATGGCATACGTCACCGACCCGTCGCCCACGACGTCGTCGACGCCGCAGACCGTTACCGTCTGCGGCATGTTGTAGTTGGACGGGCTGAATACCACCGTCTTGGTCAGCACGAATCCCTCGGTCGGATCCGAAACGGTGATCGGGATCGACACGTTGGCCACCGGCATGGATTCCAGGACAATCGTGAACGAGTCCGTGTTCCCGGACTCCGAAGTCTGCAGCCCCGACGTGGGCGTAACGGTGATGCCGACGGCGTCGTTGTCGTTGTTGTTCGTGACCGAGACGTCGGCCGCCGCCACGCCGTTGTAGAAGGGATCGGCGCTGCTGGTGGCCTGGGTGATGATCGTGTAGGCAACGTTGCCGTCGGCGATCAGGTCATCCGCGCCGGTGATTGTGATCGTCTGCGGCGTGCTCCAGTTGGCGGTGGTGAATGTCAGGCTGGCGGCCGAGACCGTGCCCTCGCTCAAGTCGCCCGACGAGATGCCGATGGACACGTTCGCCGACGGCTGGGTGCCCAGGCGAACCGTGAACGTCGCCGTGCCTCCAAGTTCCGTCGTCACCAGGCCTGAAGTGGGCGTGACGATCACCGATGCGGTATCGTTGTCCGTGTTGGTGAGCGACACGTCGGCGGCGTTGACGGTGTTGTAGGCGGCGTCGGCGCTGACGGCGGCGGCCGTGATGATGTTGTAGCCGACCGTGCCGTCGACGATGGCGTCATTGACGCCGGTGACGGTGACGGTCTGCGGGGTGCTCCAGTTCAGCGGGGTGAAGGTCACGCTGGCGGGGGAGACGGTGCCCTCGGTGGTGTCGCTGGAACTCAGGCCGATCGTCACGTCCGCCGTAGGGGCCTGACCCAGGCGGATGGTGAAACTCGCCGTGCCGCCGGCCTCGGTGGTCGTCACGCCCGACGTGGTCACGATGATGTTGGAGGCGGGCTGGCGGACGAAGACGTCGAAGACCTCGTCACGCGTGTTGCCCAGCATGTCCGTCGCGCGCAGCGTGATGCTCGATGTGCCCACGGCCCCGCTGGTGTAGTTCAGTGACAGCGTGCCCCCCGACAGCGAGGGCGTGACCAGCGCGGGGTTGCTGTTGCCCGCAATGGACAGGGTCGTCCAACTGGTGCCTGTCGCGGCCCACTTGGGAATCTTGGCCATGGTGGTGGTCACAAGGTATTGGTTGCTGCCTGCTCCCCACACGGGCAAGTCGGTGAACGCGCCGCCATAGTCACTGCCATCGACGATCGTCAGGCTCGCGATGGCGTCGACCACCGTCATGCCCGAACCGATCACGTATCCGAAGACGGTGAACCCGCCGTTCTGGTTGTCGAGATTGGCCGCGTTGTTGGCCAGGTTGATGAACCACTCGCTGGTGGCGCTGTTGGGGTCGCCGGGGCTCTTGGCCATCGCGATCGTCCCGCGCAGATTCGAGATTCCCGGCTCGTTCGTCACTGGCGGATCGGTGGCGATGTGTGCGAGAGTGCTCCACATGTAGCCGCCGCCTTGAATCACGAAGCCCGGGATCGACCGGTGGATGAACGTCGTGTCATAGGCGCCGCTGGTGACGTAACTCAGGAAGTTCGCCACCGTCAGCGGCGTCTGCGTGTCGTACAGCAGCACGTCGAAGTATTGGGTGGCGAAGGTGCTCACATCGGTGGTGATGCGCACGGCCGTCTGGGTGTCGCTGAAAACGCTGCTGACGTTGATCTGCGTGGCGGCCGCATTCTTCAGCACGGTGACGTCGGCCAGCGGGTTGGGAGTCGTAAGAGACAGCAGCAGCCGACTTTCGAGGGATTCCATTTCGAATGCGCGCGGAAACGAATACGACGTGGTGGCCATCTTGAACTCCGAAATCCTTCTGTTCCCTTGACGAACTGACGCGAGAACGACGTCCCTGGATTATAACAAAAACGCCGTTTCCTGGAAAGCCCCCCGGTAGGAATTCCAGGGCAGTTGCATTCTCGTAGCACGGGCGTCTCGCCCGTGGAAAGCCCTAAAGCCAGCAGCGCCGAGACCGTCCTGCGACGCATGGGTGAGACGCCAAACAAAGAATGCGATGGCCCTGGTAGGAATTCCCCCTATGTCGGGCCCTCTATGGCCGGTGCGTTTGAGCTGCACGCATGGAAGGCGCAGAGGCCAAGACGGCCAACGGTCGCCCGTCAGAGCTGTGTGACCCACCGGGAGCGAACACCGCTATAGGGCCAGCGTCTTTGCGGTTTGCCTTGCGTAGAGTTCTGAGGGCGTTCACCGAATTTTTTGCGTTCGCCTCCAAAGGCCTTGACTGAATCTGCCGATTCTGTAAGCTATATGCTTTCGCCGGGCACCGTTGCCGGCGAGACTTTCCCCGATAGCTCAACCGGTAGAGCGAGCGGCTGTTAACCGCTAGGTTCTAGGTTCAAGTCCTAGTCGGGGAGGTCAGGCCAAAGGCAAACAAGCCCTTGGCCTTTTCTTTTGCGCCCCCGTCGGCCTCGCGTAGACCGCCCAAGCCACGACCGTAACGCGGCTTGGGCAAGGACGTTGCGGTGGGGCGGTTACGACGGTCCGCCACCCGTCGCTCTCGACCTGTTAACCACGCTGACGCCCTGCGGCGGCCCTAGGCCGCACTCTCGGACTCTCTGCCCCGCCTGGGCGCTCTCCGGTTAACAGGGCGATCCGAGACGCACCCTTGATCGAAGGATTTCGCTCACCAATCGCCTAGGCCCCTCTACCGCCGGGTCTTCTCCAGCGCATCCAACACATGCACCGTCTGCCGAATCCCTTCCAGGGCCTCTCCACTGGGGGGTCTTTTGTGAACTGCCTCATTTCCGCGATCTCGCACCGCGTCCGCTGCGTCAAACTCCTCCATCGTGAGCCTGTGTTTGAACAGCGCGGTTTGGATTCGCCCCCAGAGGTTGTGTTGTGCGTTCTTGCGTTTGTCTTTCTGGCCTTGCGCCGTCATCTTGTACGAAGCCCACCAGCTTTCAACATCATCGCCGGGAATCTCGGCCTCAAACTCTCGATCTAGGACCGCTCTGCACATAACGACGCACTCGGCGTCGAAGCCGAACAGGTAGCATCGAGCGCCCCGTTGTAGGAAGGCTAGTGCCCGGCTGCATGGTCTACGGACCTTCAATAGTAGCATCAGTTCGAGAAACCGCTCGCGCGCTGTGGACAGCATGCCCAGTGCTTCCCATCCGAAAGTGATGCAGACGTGTTCATCCAGGAGCTCAAATGGTCTGGCCTGCTGGAAGTTGGTCGAACTGGCAAGTTCTTCTAAACAGGCTACACCATCGACATCCGCCAAGTTTTGCGCTCCTTTCACGAGTGAGTCGGCGGCCTCATTGAACTTGCTCAATTGCTGTTCCCCGATCGGGCCAAGTTCACTTGCCTCTCGCGCCAAGCACGCCGTCCTCTCCTGCTCATAGGAATCCAGAGCCGATTCCATTTGGCACCATGCCGGGTACCCGTAGTTTCCCTGGTCGCTCATTAGCCTGGGTCTCCTTCTCTTGCTCGCCGCCACGTCTGGGGCAAACGCATTGTCGCTATTTTTCGGCCAACTGAGACTCAGCATTTCCCGTATGGTCGCCCCCGCCTACTTGATCTGCTTGACGAAGATTGTGCCAGCGACACCATCAACCTTCATTTTGTAGGCTCCGTTTGTCTTGATAATCATCAGCTTGGGGCGAAATGCGTAGTGGTAGGTGTAAGCATACGTAACCTGCTGCCAAATCTGGCCGTTTGATAACTTGAAGATGGTCTCGCCTTCCCATCCGCTGAACTCTCCTTCGATGGTCGATTCGATCAGGTCTGGTCCGTTGCCCGCCGGCGCAAGTTTAGCAGCGGCTTCGGCTACCTTCTTCTCCGCCTCGCGAAGCGCCGCTTCGGCATCCTCGGGCCGGACGGTGCCCGGGGCATCGCGCGCCGTCGGTTTGCCGGTTGGACCGCGTGCGGGTGGTGTGGCAGGCGTGCCTTCGGGTGTGGCATCGCGGCTACGGTCCTTGGGCTCATCCCCCGCAACTAGTTCGAAGTACAGGATGCGATACTCGAGCTTGGTGCGCGGCGTATCAGCGTTGCCAGAGGTCAGTTTCTTCACACTGCCGTCCACTTTTCCCTTCACTCGCTTGGCCAATCCGGCTGGTATAAGCCCCTCGAAAGTCACGAGGCTAGTGTCAACGGGATCGCTGTTGCCATCGTGAAAGATAATGAGACAGACAACGTTCCTGACCGGATCACGCAAATGATTCCGGAAGGACAAGCTGTAGTCGTCATTAAACTGGTTCCCGGGCAAATCCCAGAGGAATTGGCCGGCGGTTACTCCTTCTGTGTTCCGGCCTCCCATATCTTCCAGAATCGACTTCGCCTTGGGATCTTTGGGGCGTTCGCCTCCTTTTGACCTGCCCCCAATAAACCGCCGGATATTCAGAGAGAGTCCAATGGGGCATAA
>CAZTVF010000031.1:0-46720 GCA_964616985.1 uncultured Planctomycetaceae bacterium | reverse complement strand
GCGTGGCAACAGCTTAAGCCACGCCTAATGACTACCCCCAAGGGGAATCGAACCCCTGTCTCCAGGATGAGAACCTGATATCCTAGGCCGCTAGACGATGGGGGCGTCTTTGGTCTCTTTTGACCCCGCCGAAGCGGGAATCCTGAAGAACAAGACGCAAATAGTAGCCTTCGTCGGCAGGGCCGTCAAGCACTAATTGAATATCGTTTGGCTGGCGAAGGTTGTATGGATTTAGTTCAATCTCGGCTTGACAATCAGCCCAGCGTGCAGTATATTGTGGCTTGCTCAATTGCTCAGTTCGTGAAGAAGGTACGTGCAAGCTCGCGAGGAGGTTCCGCTCAAGCTCCCCCCCTCGACCCGTGCACCGCCCTTCTGGAGAGAGGATTCTGCTCATGCTCGGCTCATTGGACTTATTGCTCGTCCTCGTTTTCATCCAAGCCGATCCCCATGCGCGCCTCGCTCCCGCTCGCTTTACTGTCAGGTAGCGTAATGGAGGTCCGGTTCTATGATCAGGCTCAAGCTCGTTTTAACGATGCTGCTCGTGGCGACGCTCACCGCGCCGTCGTTCGGGTGGATTATCACGCAGCAGGAACCTGCTGTGGGTGCCGGTATCGCCGAGTCGGTCGTTATCCCCTTTGATACCGACCCGGGAATCGACATGTTCGAGATCCACAAGTACTTCATGGTCGACGAATACCCGCTCGTCCTCAAGTTCGTCAAACAGGCTGGAGACCAGAACACCATCCAGATCGTCGACGAGAGCATCATCAATATGATGACCGACCAGCATCGAGCCTGGGAAGACTATCACATCCGGTTGATCTACAACCCGGTGAATCCCACGGATCGCGTCTGGTTCAAGACAGCCGACTCGGCCTTCGCCCCCCGGGCGTGGCAGATGTCCGGCGGCGCTCATCGCCTCGGTTTTACCCCCATTTCCTATACGACCGATAGTTACGGGCATACCGTCGGCATCAACTGGGACACGTCCGATCCCGGGGAAAGGGTGCCCTACGGCGAGTTCTGGGACGCGCCGTACAACCAGTTGGTCATACGCGGGATGCTCATTGATGTCAGCGAGCTCGAACCGGGCGACGCTTTCATGCTCAAACAATGGCCGACCACCCCCGAGCCCGCCACCCTGCTCATGCTCGCAGGCGGGTTCAGTGGCCTGCTGCTTCGTCGTCGCCGGCGGCTAGCTGCCAAAGCGGCGATATAAAAGATGAGGGTATGTAGTTCTGTTCAGCTCGACGCGGAGGCGAGGGCTGTTGTTGTCTGGAGGAGGTCACAATGAAAAATGGAAAACTCGGGATTCTGGCAGCCATTGTCCTGGCGGCGGCAGCCATGCCTGCCCATGCTTTGGTCATTACGCAGACCGATCCTGACGCCGCATGGGCCAAGGCGTTCTGGACTGCCCCTGTCGAGAAGGATGGCCACATCGAGGTCGGGCTGACCAAGGAGTTCTATTCGGCCAGCATGGTCGATAGCCCATTGGTTCTGCAGTTTCGCCTGCAGGCGGCCGACACCGATAAGGAAATCTGGATCGTCAACTACGCCGACAGCAGCAATCTCAATGAGAAGGTGGTGAACAACACCTCGGTGGGCTGGAACGGTTACCAGTTCCGCCTCGCCAACTCACCCACCTTCATGCCCACGTACTGCAACGCGCTGTTCGTCGACCCGCAGAACGTCGTGAGCGATGTCTTTGGCCTGCCCGTTGCCGCCGGCAACAACGCCGCCGGCCACTACGGGTATATCGACTACAACGGTGCGATCGTCCCCAACGACTCGATCGTGAACTTCAGCGGCATCCGGATATCCCACGACAGCGTCACCAACGGCGTCTTCTATCTCAAACAGATGCCCGTGCCCGAACCAGCCTCCATGATCTTGCTGGTGGTTGGCGGCGCGGTCCTCACCCGCTGGCGCAGGCGTAAGGCCTGATCGCCCTTTCCCGCGGGCAAACCCCACGCCGGCGTCCCTGGACCTCCAAGGACGCCGGCGTTGTTTTTGCCATCTCGCCCGGGACGTTCAACTCCCGCGGCATGTGTCTGCCATCGGCCGCCCTGACGGCGCCCCTTCAAACCGGGGAAAGTTCCCGATTGCCTTCCGCTTTCGCTCACGCGACAATATCGCCGTCTTGGGCATGTGCCCGACAATCCGCCCGGCCGCCGCTGGGCATGAACATAATAAGGAGTAGTTGAAGATGGCTGTGACACCGGTCAAAGTGGGCGTGATAGGCTGCGGGGCGATCAGCAACGCATACTTCACGGCCAAGAATGTCTTCCCGATCCTGGACATCGTTGCCTGCGCCGACCTGATGCAGGAGCGCGCCGAGGCCAAGGCCAAGGAGCATGGCATCGCCAAGGCCTGCTCGGTGGATGAACTCATCGCCGACCCCAACATCGAGATCGTGCTCAACCTCACCGTCCCCAAGGCGCACGCCGAGATCAACCTCCGCGCCATCGAGGCGGGCAAGCATGTCTACGTCGAAAAGCCCCTGGCCACCAATCGCGAGGACGGCAAGAAGACGATGGCCGCCGCCAAGGCCAAGAAGGTGCTCGTCGGCTGCGCGCCCGACACCTTCTTCGGCAACGGCATCCAGACCTGCCGCAAGGTGGTCGATGACGGCACGATCGGCAAGCCCATCGCCGCCACCGCCTTCATGATGTGCCACGGCCACGAGACCTGGCACCCCAGCCCCGAGTTCTACTACGAGATCGGCGGCGGGCCGATGTTCGACATGGGCCCGTACTATATCACCGCCATGGTGAACCTGATGGGCCCGGTGAAGCGCGTCTCCGGCGCCGTCCGCACCACCTTCCCCAACCGCACCATTTTCAGCGAGCCCAAGAAGGGCAAGGTCATCACCGTCGAGACGCCCACGCACATCGCCTCGACGCTGGAATTCGAGTCCGGCGCCGTCGGCACGGTCGTCATGAGCTTCGACGTCTTCCGCCACGGGCACTCGTGGATCGAAGTCTACGGCACCGAGGGTTCGATGAAGGTGCCCGATCCCAACGGCTTCGGCGGGCAGATCTTCGTCAACCGGATGTTCGAGGACTGGAAGGAACAGCCCGAGACCCAGGGCCATCCCGAGTACCAGCGCGGCGCGGGCCTGGCCGACATGAGCTACGCCATCCGCACCGGCCGCAAGCACCGCGCTTCGGGCGCGCTGGCCATGCACGTGCTGGACATCATGGCCGCCTGCCTGGAGGCCGGCGACAAGGGCCGCTACATCAACCTCAAGAGCACCTGCGAGCGTCCCGCCGCCATTCCCGCGGGCCTGGCCAAGGGCACGTTGGACGAATAAGCCCGGCGAGGAACACAAAGAACGACGACAGAAGGTAGCGACAAGCGGCGGCCCATCCCGGGCCGCCGCTTTTTGATCGTGACACGGCACAGTACAATGACACCACGGCCGCCGCTGCCCGCAGGACAGGGCCAAGGCGGCGGGGTCTTCTGGAGGCTGCGAAAGACATGACTACGCTCCGCCGATACATGATGCTCGCCTTGCTTGCCGTGCTGGCTGGGGCCCTGGTTGCAGCCGGGCCGTCGCCTTCACCGACGACGGCACCCACGCAGCCGCTGAAGCAGGGCGACCAGATCATCTTCCTCGGTGATTCCATCACGCAGGCGGGGACGCGGCCCAAGGGCTTCATCACGCTGGTAAAGAACGCGTTTCCTGCCAACGCTCGCATCACGATCACCAACGCCGGCGTCGGCGGCAACACGGTGACGGATCTCCAGGCCCGGCTGCAGAAAGACGTGCTGGACAAGAAGCCTACGGTCGTCGTGATCTACATCGGCGTCAACGACGTCGTGTCCGGCGGCAGGGGCACGCCGAAAGACAAGTTTGAGGAAGGACTCAAGGATATCATCGGTCGCATCCAGAAGGTCAATGCCCGCGTCATCCTCTGCACCCCCAGCGTGCGCGGCGAGCGGCCTGGCGGAAAGAACCAGTACGATCGCGAACTGGAGGAATACAGCGAGGTCTCGCGGAAGGTGGCTCTGGAGATGAAGGTGCAGCTGCGCGACATCCGAAAGGCGTTTGTTGACTACGAGGCCGCGAACAACAAAGAGGATGCCGCTCAAGGTCTGCTCACCGTTGACGGGGTGCACCTGTCAGACGCGGGCAATGAGTTTGTCGCCCGCCAGATGATGAGCGCCCTGGCCATCCCGATACCGAGGTCAACCACCACCACCGCGACGGGGGGCAAGTGAACCGTTCGAGCTGACCGCCAAGTGGCGGTCGTCATTCTGCCGCGCGGGTGGCTGCCTCACCGGTGCGACAGCGCACCTGCGGGCCGAAGGCCAGGAACGCCTGATCCAGCAGCGAACAGTACGCCGCATATTGCTCGGCCTTGAATGCGCCCGGGATGTACATGAGCGATAACTTCACCGTGCAGGAGGTGGGGGAGGCATCGGTCTTCGTCTCCCACCGCGCGAAGGGGCCTTCGCCTTTGTCCGTCTTGGTCGCCGGGGCCGTCAGGACATGGCCTTTGGGGCCAATCACCTTCACTTCGCTGGTCAGGACGGAGCCCGAGATGCGGAAGGGGGTCTTCCGGCTGCTGAGCGGCTGGGCGGCAAAATACTCGCGCTCCCACGCATCCGGCAGGTCGGCGACCAGTTCGCCGTTGACCTTCCGCGCGCCCTGAGTCACGTCATACCGCATCTCGACCACCAGCGGCTTGATGTTGTCGTACACGTCGGAGACCTTGAACGACGTGACGTTGGCCGACTTCACATATTGCCGCGTCAACGATCTCGCCCATTCTTCCTGATCTTCGTCAGACATGTCCTTGAGGCGGCCTCTCATTGCGGCCCCGGCCCTCCCGCTGAAGGTGATGATTTCCTGCACGGCGAGCGTTCCGTCGGGCTGGATCGCTACCGTCCGACCGATCCGCGTCTCGCTGGACCCTTCGCCACAGGCGGGCATCTCCTGCAGGCGTGGCCGGGCGGGATCAAGGATCAGGGCCTGTCGGTTGGCAAGGTTGCGGCAGAACCGCCAGGCGGGGTTGGCCTCCTTGTCCGTGGGGTCAATGAACCGCCCTCCGCCTTCGGTGGGCACGTAGACGATCATGTGGTCGAACTGATCCAGCGACGGCAGGTCCGCCTGCAGGCCGCAAGGCCCGATCAGGACCAGGTGCGCGGGCACGCCGGCGGCGGCCAGCAACTGCTGCAGCAGCACGGCGTGATCTTTGCAGTCGCCGTACTTGTGGGCGAGGGTCTGCTCGGGCGTGTTAGGAATGCGTGCCCGCCGGCCGAACTCGATGGCCTTGTATGTGCACGTCCGCTGCACGTATCGGGCGAGGGCGTCGGTTTTCTCCTCGGCAGTCTTGGCCGACGCCGTGGCAGCCTTGGAGGCCTGGCGGGTCGTGTCATCCAGCGCCAGCTTGTCCTTGATGGAGGCGAGGTAATCGATCGCGAGGCTTTCCCACGTGCCGTTCGCGTCGGCGATATAGACGGCTGGGACCAATTCCGAGACGTCTTTTTGGAGCGGTTCCTCCACGATCGGCGGAGGCGACTTCTTGATCCACACCAGTCCACCGTCGATCTTCTGTGCCGTGGCGTCCCGGCTGACGTGGCGGATGTTGTTAGCGTCCCCCAGGTACGCCATCCCTGCCAGCAGACAGGGTCGCCAGGTGCACAGCCAGGCCGACTGAAAGAGGAATTCCTTCGCTTCGCCGCGGGTGCGGCGGCTGAGGGTCAGTTCGACAGTGAAACCCGGCTGTAGTTGCGGCACGGGCAGGAACAGGGTGCGGTCGTTGCTGGCTACGTCGTTGGAATGGGCATCGATGACGTAGTAGTCCGCGATCTGCCCCCGCGAAACGATGTTGCCGTCACCGTCGCGCACAAGCAACTCGTTCACGAACAACTGCTCGGTGCTCGGGTCGAATGTGGACTGCAGCGTGCTGAAGGCCGCTACGCCCGCCGCGTCGAGCACCTTCGCGCGCATGTACGTGGTCTGACGCCATGCCTGGCCAGGCCGGTACGCGCATGCCGTCAGGCGATGGAGGTAGAAGGCGTTGACCCCGCCGGGGGCCTTGGCCGTGACGGGGGGAAGCTCTTTGGCCAGTTCAGCCGGCAGGGGCACCGGTTCGATCTCCGCGCGGATGGATGTGTTGTCGCCCTCGCCCAGCATGGCAGAGACATCCTTGAGGGCCCGCGCGATCGTCTCATCCTTTGGCGACAACTCCAGGGCCTTTGCGTACGACTCCTTGGCCTGGCGGTACCACTTGAGGGCGTACTCCGACTCGCCCTTGAGGTAGTAACCGTCGGCGGAGGCGAGGCCTTTGGCGATCATCTCCTCGCAGATGGCGAGGGCGCCTTTCGGTTCCTCCATGGCTTGGTAGTGGTGGATCAGCGCGAAGGCGATCTTGGGGTCGTAGTCTCGCCCTTCCTTCAGGCGGCCGAGTAAGGCCACGGCCTGGGCGTGCTGGTTCGCATCGCCCATGAACTCGGCTTGGAGAATGCGGAGCTTGGCGTTGTCGTCTTGGCGAAGATAATCATCGAAGGCCTGGTTCACCTGCGACCACTGCTTTCGCGAAGCCAGCAGGCGGACATAGTCAGTGAAGTCAGCGTCGTCGCGGTAGCCGGCGGAAAAGATGGCCTTGTATTCCGTGACGGCCTCTGCATCTCGCCCCAGCTTCTTGAGGCCGAAGGCCTTCCAGGATCTCAGGGCATCATTGGCCTTCATCTTCGGCTGGAGCTGATCGAAGAAAGTGATCACATCCTGGTGGCGTTCAAGTTGGGACAGGGCGTTCATGACGTTTCCGTTGAAGTCCTGGTCGTTGGGGTCGAACTTCGCCGCCTGCTGGAAATAGCCCAAGGCACGACCGTATTGCTTGGCTTGAAAGCAGAACAGGCCCACCTGGTTGAGCAGGAGGGCCTGCCCCTTGGTCATGCGGGACGAGAGGATGGGAACGTTGCTTTCGGCAGGGAATTTGAATCGGGATAGCACGCTCTCGATGGTGGCATCGACCTGCGGATTTCCCTGTTGACCCCACACCGCCACCAGGCACGCGGCGGCAGGGGTGTAGTAAACCTTGATGCGGAAGCGGAACTTCGACGACTTCGTGGCGCGGCTAAAACCGAATGTCCGGGTTTCCACGCCGTCCTCGGCGACCATCTTGCCGCCGACAAGCACCGGGTCCGACGGGTCAATCGACAGCGATTTGAGCAGGGCTTTGTTCACCGCTTCGGCGGGCGGGGTCGCCAGGCCCTGGAAGTGAAGAGGGGCGACGATGAAGCAATTCGCGCCGCTCTCGCCGCCGATCTCCCGGAGCGAGTCCTCGGGATCCTCCCATTTCAGCCAGTCGGTCCCAGTCAGGTCCAGCGTGTAGCCGAACGAAGAGCGGAACAGGCCGAAGTTCGCCTTGGCTTCCTCCGTCTCCTCGGCAAAGCGGCGATTGGGGTCAATCTGCTCAAAGCGGGCGAATAGCGAATTCACTTCCTTCCCCAGGGAGTTCCGGTTGGCCTGGCTGGTGTAGGCGATCAACTGGTAAAGGTATCCTCTATGAGCGCCCACCCAATGAACGTAGCTCAGCGGCAACGATTTCACCACGCAATCGGTGCGGAACGTGACGCCGTCAATGCCGCCGACGCGGCGGGGCATCTCGCCGCTCAGGTCGGCCTTCTGCGAAACCGACTTCAGGTTCGCCTTCACGATCTCAAGAACGGCGTCCAGCTTCATGGAGTCGTTCTTCTCCGCGATGATCACGAAGTAGATCTCGGGGTTGCGGCAGGCCAGGGCGAAGCAGACGTTCTCGTTGAATTTCTTGCCATCGAACGGCACATAAGGCTTGCCTGGCAGGCGGTAACGGAAGTTGAGATCCTCAAAAGTCTGTACATCCGAAGTGGTTTGCACCACAGGCAGACCGGGCGGCAGCGGCTCCTGTGTTTGGTTGGGAAAGGCTCCGGCGATGCTGTTTCTCGCGGCGATGGCGAAACTGATGACGAAGATCGCCAGAACGATGCCGCTGAGGATCAGCGAAGCGATGGCCCGCCCCATCCCGGTCCGCCCCGGAACCTGGCCCATCTGCACTAAGCCTACGATGGCCAACGGGATCGCGACGATCATCGCAAGGACCGCAACGATGCCCATCATGACGCGAAGAGGTTCTTGGATCCAGCCCGCCCCGACTACCATCAATACCCCCAGCGCGCCCAGACACAGCCCTAGCGCCCACCGGCAGGGGCGGCTGCATTTGTCATCGCGGCCGATGAAGTTCCCCACGAAGAAGAAACCCACAATCAAAAGCCCGATGATGCAGCCGACGACTTTGCCGACCTCGTCGCCGACGTTTCCTGCCGCCAGGACATCAAACATATGCGTCCCCTTCGAGTCTGATAGATGTATCGTATTATGAGCATCGACAAGCATCTGCCGACGAGTCGCCGCAGATCAGATTCTAACTGTTGGCGTGGCTTTCACAAGATGCGCCGGGAGACATTTCCGAACGCTTCGGCATGTCATCGGGTATCATCTGTGGACACGGAGATGACATCAGGACCGCCACATATCGCTTCGCCCATCAAGCCCCTGAACCAGCCGGAATTTCTGCCCATGTCGCGGCGCGAGATGGAGAAGCTCGGCTGGGAGGAGCTCGACGTCCTGCTGGTCAGCGGCGATGCGTACGTCGATCATCCGTCGTTCGGGGCGGCGCTGCTGGGGCGGTGGCTGGTGATGCACGGCTTTCGCACGGGCATCGTGGCCCAGCCTCGCTGGACCACCCCCGACGACCTGCAGGCCATGGGGCGGCCGCGGCTGATGGCGGGCGTGACGGCCGGGTCGTTGGACTCGATGCTCGCGCACTACACCGCCTTCCGCAAGAAACGCAGCGATGACGCCTACACGCCCGGCGGGGCGGCCGGCGCCCGGCCGAACCGTGCGTGCCTCGTCTACGCGGGCATCGTCAAGCAGGCGTTCCCCAAGCTGCCCATCGTGCTGGGCGGCATCGAGGCGTCGCTGCGACGCATCACCCACTACGACTTCTGGACCGACAAGCTCCGCCGCTCCATCCTGCTGGACGCCAAGGTGGATCTCCTGCTGTACGGCATGGCCGAGCGGGGGATCGTCGCCGCGGCCGAACGCCTCGCCGCGTCCCTGCCGCCCGGCGCGGCCGACGTGCCCGGGGCGGCCTATTTCGGAGACCTGGCCGATCTGCCCGCCGGGGCCGCGATCATCGAACTGCCCTCGCACGAGGACATGCTGGCCGAGCCCAAGGCGCTGATGACGGCCGCCCTGGCGATGGAGCAACACGTGCACCAGGCGACGGCGTACGCCGTGCAGCGGGTCGAGGGGCGGAGGCTGATTCTCACGCCGCCCCGCCCGCTGGAAACGCCCGAGATGGACGAGTTGTACGCGCTGCCCTTCACGCGCGAGCCGCACCCGGCGTACAAGGGCAAGCCGATCCCGGCCGCCGACATGATCCGCTTCAGCATCAACAGCCACCGCGGCTGCGGCGGGGGGTGCTCGTTCTGCACGCTGGCGGTTCACCAGGGGCGGACGATCCGCTCTCGCAGCGCGGCCTCGGTGCTGGGCGAGGCCGGCGCCATGACGCGTCACAAGCGGTTCACCGGCAGCATCAGCGACGTCGGCGGGCCCACGGCTAACATGTGGGGCGGCGTATGTCGCGGACAGACCGCCCGCTGCCGGCGTTCCAGCTGCCTTTACCCGGAGATCTGCCCACAGTTCGCGGTGGACCCGATGCGGCAGATCGACCTGCTGCACAAGGTCCGCCAGGTGGCGGGCGTGAAGCACGTCCGCGTGGCCAGCGGCATCCGCCACGACCTGGCGATGAAGGATGCCCGGTACATCCGCGAGCTGGTGCGTGACTTCGTCGGCGGCCAGCTCAAGATCGCCCCCGAACACCTGGCCGACGAGGTGCTGCGGCTGATGCGGAAGCCCTCGGTCAAGGCCTTCGAGCAGTTCCTGGACATCTTCGAGAAGGAATGCCTCGCCGCGGGCAAGCCCCAGTTCGTCGTGCCGTACCTCATCTCCGCCTTCCCCGGCTGCACCGCCCAGCACATGAAGCAGTTGGCGCAGTGGCTGGCCCGCCGCGGGTGGCGGCCCGAACAGGTGCAGTGTTTCATCCCGCTGCCGGGAACGGTTGCGGCGGCCATGTATTATGCGGGCATCGATCCCGAGGGCAAACCCATCCCCGTCGCCCGCAGCGACGCCGAGCGTCTCGAGATGCACTACACGCTGCTGGGGCCGCAAAAGGGTTGCAGGCCGTAGGCAGGCGTTGGTCGTCACATCCAGCCGCACATGCTTCTCATCGGGGTGCCATGCGTCCTATCCGGGTGCCATGCTTTTAGGCCCGAAGGTCCAAAAGCATGTTTTGTCCATTGTGCGTCACTCCAGCCGCACATGCTTCTGCAAGCGACGCAGGATCAAGCACCCGCTGACGACGGCGATCCAGAGGATGCCTCCGACACATCCGGTTTCGTGCGAGGCCGTCGCCGATGCCGCCAGCAGGCCCAAGATGATCCACCCCGTCCTTGCGAATGTGCGGGACCTCCGCCGGCCCGGTGAGATCGAACAGTAAAAGGGCTACCTCTTGAATCCGGTCGCGATCATGGCCAGGCCCATCGTCTGCAGGCGAGAGGAGACGTGGACGAAACCGGCGGTCTGCATGTGGTGCACGAGCTGCAGGTCGCTCCAGAACGAGCGGACGGAACGTTGCAGGTATTGGTACGCGCCGCGGCGGTCGCCGGCCAAAAGGGCGGCGGTGCGGGGCATGATGTGATTGGTATACACCGAGAGCAGCCGGCCCAGCACGCCCGGCCGCTCGCCCCCGCGGAAGTCCAGCACGACCAGGCGCCCGCCCGGCCGCAGCACGCGGAGAAACTCGCCTAGCGCCCGCTCCGGCTGGGGCAGGTTCCGCAGCCCGAAGGCGATCGTGATGATGTCGAACTCGCCGTCGGCGAACGGCAAGGCCATGGCGTCGGCGAGCTGCCACTCGATCGGCAGATGGGGGAACTTGGCCCTCGCCCGCTGGAGCATGGGCTCACAGAAATCGGCCCCGACGATGCGGGCGGGCCGCTGGCGGGCCAGCATCGCCGTCAGGTCGCCCGTGCCGCAGGCCACGTCCAACACCGTTGCCGCGCCGCTCGCGTCGGCCGCCGTCGCCGCCGCCCGCCGCCACGCCTGGTCTCGCCACAGCGAATGAATGCGATTGTTCAGGTCGTACCGCCGCGCGATCGACCCGAACATCTCCTCGATGCGGGCGGGCGCCTTCGCGGTGATGGGCTGCGGGTTGGGCATAAGGTCCATGGTAGCGCAAAACAGGAAACAAAGCAGGGATAAACGCCAGGGCATTCGCATTCTCGTGGCACGGGCATCTTGCCCGTGCGTCCCACGGGCGTCCCGCCCGTGGATATTCGAGAAACACTGCAGGGGCGAGACGCCCCTGCGACTCATGGGCGGGACGCCCATGCCACAAAAAGCCGAGAACGCGATTGCCCTGGGATAAACGCAGATGAACACAGATCGAACGGAAGTCGAAAGAGCGAACTCACCGGTGTTGTCGGGGGGAAAACTACGGCGTCCGGACATCCTTGTCCGGACACCCCTCCATGAACGGACTCACGCCGCGGCCATGCGGCATGTTAGTCGGATCAGGCGAACTGATCGGTGAGCATCGCCAGAAGCTTGGGGGCGGGCAGGCTCTTGGTGCCCATCGGCGTCTGCCATTTGACCTCGTCCCCGGATTGGAGGAACGCTTCCATCCGCTGGCAGGCGAGCACGACCGAGGAGTGGTTCTTGCCCATGAAGCGGCCGATCTCGGGGAAGCTCATCGCGGTGTGGCGGCGGGCGAGGAACATCGTGATCATCCGCGCGACCGACACCGTCCGCGTGCGGCGGCTGGAATGCAGGTCGGCCGTCGTCAGGCCGAAGAACGCGCCGACGGCCGCTTCGATGTCGCCCAGCGTCAGGGCGCTGTCGGTGCGGGCGAGGTGATCGGCCAGGGCCTCGTTCACCAGCGCCACGGTGGGGGGGCACTCGTTCAGCGCCGCCACGGCCGCCACCTTCACCAGCGCGCCCTCGAGCTCGCGGATCGATCCGCGGATGTGGGCGGAGATGTACTGCAGCACCTCGGCGTCCACCCGCAGCTTCATCACCGCGGCGCGGCGGCGGAGGATCTCCAGCCGCAGCGCGGGGTCGGGCGCCTCGATCTTGACGACCATGCCCGAGACGAAGCGGCTGATCAGCTGCTCGTTGATCTCGCCCACCATCCGCGGGTGCGCGTCGGAGGCCAGGATGATCCGCTTGCCCGACGACTGGATCGCGTTGAACGTGTGCAGGAATTCCTCCTGCGTGGCCTTCTTGGCCGACAGGAAGTGCACGTCGTCGATGGCCAGCACGTCGAGGTTGCGGTACTTGGCTCGGAACTCGCCGCCGGTCTTCTTGCGGATGGAGGCGATGAACTCGTTGGTGAACTGCTCGCCGGTGACGTAGCGCACGCGGATCGGCGCGCCGTCCTTCATCATCCGCCCGGCCGTGCTGCAGATGCCCTGCAGCAGGTGCGTCTTGCCCACGCCGCAGGGCCCGTGGATGAACAGGTGCCCGAAGGCGCAGGGGCCCGAGGCCATCGCCACGCCTGCTGAATACGCGAGCTTGTTGCTGCTGCCGACGACAAAATCCTCGAGGCGGTATCGCAGGGCGGCGGCGGGGGCGAACTCGCGGCTGCGGCCTTCGGAGGCCTTCTGCACCATCTCGGCCTGGGTGTCCAGCTCATTGCGGCGGAGTTCGCCGGCGAGCATGGAATCCACGCTGACGACGACCTCGGTGACCGCGCCGGTGTGCTCTTCGACGGCCTGGGCGATGTCGGCCTGGTAGTGGGTCTCGATCCACTTGGCGATGAACAGGTTGGGCACCGCGACTTTGGCGCGGCCGTCCTCCAGGGTCACGCGTGTTCCATGGCGGAACCACGCGTTGAACTTCTGGGGGCCGATGCGTTCCTGTAATAGGTTGAGAATCGGGCGTGCCGTGGTCCGATCGGCGCGCACAGATTCCGTGGCGATTTCCATTGGTAAAGCTTCCTCGTCGCACGAATGCTGCGTTTTCCTGGTCCACTGCGTACGGCAGAGTCGATCCCGTTTCTTTCGACTCGTCCAGGAAGCGAAGACAGAATTTATCAGGTTGGCCGCCCCGTTCAACAGCAAAGGCGTCGATAACTTATCCACAAAGGACAAGCGCCATTGGCGGCCGGGCTTGGAGCGATTAATATTTTTTGCTCCACACCTTATCCACAGCCGCGCGTCGAACCGTTAGCGATCAGCGAAGAACGCGTACGCCAGGCGACTCTCGCTGCCCTCAAAGCCCATGCGGCGGTACACCCTCAAGGCCGGCTGATTCCGCAGATCCACCGCCAGCGTCAGCGATTGGCGCCCCCGCCTCGCGGCGTCGAGGGCGGCGTGTTCGAGCATGGCCGCGGCCAGGCCGCTGCGGCGATGCTGCCAGTGCACGCCCATGTAGACGATGTCGCTGGCGCCGCCGGAGCGGCTGTCGTTGACCAGGATGCACCCGGCCGGCTGCCCGTCACGGTGGACGATCCACCATGAATCGGGACAGAATGTGCCGCTGACCTTGTGCGCCGCGATCACGTCATCCATCGACCGCAGGCCCGCCAGCTGCGGGCAATCCAGCGAATCCACGTACGTGGCGCGGATCATCTCTCCCAGTTCCTGCTCGGTGAACTGGCCGAACGATCGCCACTGCAGGCCATCGCGCCCGGCCCCGGCCGACCGTCCCGGCGGCAGGGCCAGCCGCATGTACAGCAGCTCGGCCAGCGGGCGGTAACCGGCCTCGGTCAGGGTCTCGATCTCCGTTCGGCATTGCGGCTGCAGGATCACCTGCACGAAGTACAGGCCGTTGGCCACGGCGTCGGCCGAGATGGAGCGGGCCAATTCGACCACGGCCGGGCGGCTGACGCCGGGGCAGGTTACGGGCGAATAGAATAGAAAGCCGCTGCGGCCGGGGTAATCGAGCACCATGGCGGCGGCGACGCACTGGCGATCGACGGCCCACCAGACGCGTTGGGAATCCACGGCCCGCCCCGCGGCCAGTTCGTACAAAGCCTGGGCTTGGGCGTCGACGAACATGTCGCGAGCTTCGCCGCCGGCGATGAATCGCATCGCCTGCATAAACTTTCGTCGAGGGACGGGTTGTATTTCGGCCATCGCGGGACATTGTACTGTGATGTTCGCAGAGAATCGCGTTGACTTTGCCCTCGCCGAGGCGTAATTTCATAGCGTTCGGCATTGTGCATGCGCAGGTAACCCCACAGCAGGAGACGTGCTAATGAATCGCAGCGTTGCGTTGACGTTCGTGGCTGCGGCGCTGGTCGCGATCGTGGCCAGCAGTGCCCTTACGGCCCCCAAGCCCTCGGACATCCCGGTCAGCTGGCAGTTGGACTTCGACTTCAAGGCCCCGGCGATGATCCAGGTCGTGCTTCCGGGCGAGACGAAGGCGACGACCTTCTGGTACATGCGGTACACGGTCAGCAACAAGAGCGAAATGGAGCAGCGTTTTGTGCCCGAATTCGCGATGGCGACCAACACCGGCCAAGTGCTCCGCAGCGGTCAGGGCGTCTCGTCCTCGGTCTTCGCGGCGATCAAGGAGCGGGAGAACGCCCCGCTGCTGAAGGACCAGTCGAACATCGCCGGCCCGCTGCTTCGCGGGGCCGACAACGCCAAGGAAGGCGTGGCCATCTTCACCGACATCGATCCCGATGCGGGCTCGTTCGACATCTTCGTCGGCGGCCTCAGCGGTGAGACCTGCGTCATCAAGCCTCCCCAGCCCGTGGTGAGCGAATCGTACGGCAAGACGACGACCAAGACGTCGATCACGCTGTCCAAGACGCTGCAGCTGCAGTACAGCCTGCCCGGCGAGGCGGCCGCCCGCAGCAAGATCGTCCCGTTCCTGACGGCCAAGACCTGGGTGATGCGCTGAGGCAGGGCGGCAAAAAACCTGTACTGAACTATTGACGGCCCATCGCCGGTAGCATATATTTGGCGATCCGTTATTAACCTGAAAGCACAAGGCCGCCCCCGGGCGGACCGTTTTGGAGTGAAGCCATGGCACATAAAAAGGGACAAGGTTCGACCAGCAACGGTCGTGACAGCAACGCGCAGCATCGCGGCGTGAAGCTGTACGGCGGCCAAGAGGTCAAGATCGGCAACATCATCATCCGCCAGTGCGGCACGCCGTTCAAGGCGGGGCGCAACGTCGCTCGCGGTCGCGATGACACCTTGTTTGCCATGCAGGACGGCAAGGTCTCCTTCCGCGGTCGCTTCGTGGACGTGGTCTAACGCCTGCAGTATCAGAGATACCGGAGGATGGCCCCGCGTGCGGCGCCATCCTTCTTTTTTTTGGCAGCCCCTAACTCCAGAATGAGCACAACGTGACTGAACCACTCTCCATCTCCAAGGCCATGTTCGTCGATGAGGTCGAAATCCTCGTCTCCGGCGGCAACGGCGGCAACGGGTGCATGTCGTTCCGCCGGGAGAAGTTCGTCCCCAAGGGCGGCCCCAACGGCGGCGACGGCGGCAACGGCGGCAGCGTCTACCTGCAGGCCGACGACCAGTACAACACGCTTCAGCACCTCGCCGGCCACCACCACTGGAAGGCCGAGCGCGGCGGCCACGGACTGGGCAAGAGCTGCCACGGCCGCAACGGCGAGGACATCATCATCCGCGTGCCTCCCGGCACGATCGTGATGGACGCCGAACTGGGCGTCGTGCTCAAGGACCTTTCGGAACCCGGTGAAACGCTCTGTGTCGCCGAGGGCGGCAAGGGCGGCTTCGGCAACGAGCACTTCAAGAGCCCCACGCAGCAGGCGCCGCGCTTCTGCGAGCCCGGCGGCCTGGGCACCAAGCGCCAGCTTCGCCTGGAGCTAAAGCTCATCGCCGACGCCGGCCTCGTCGGCAAGCCCAACGCCGGCAAGAGCACGCTGCTGTCGCGGCTCTCGGCCGCGCGGCCCAAGATCGGGGCCTATCCCTTCACAACGCTCTATCCGTGCCTGGGCATCGTGGAGCTCCAGGGTTTCCGGCGCTTCGTGCTGGCCGATATCCCGGGCCTCATCGAAGGCGCGCACACCGGTGCGGGCCTGGGCGACGAATTTCTCCGCCACGTGGAACGCACGCGGCTGCTGGTGCACCTGGTCGACATCAGCCCCGTCGAAGGCGACCCGGTGGCCGACTACCGCGCCATCCGCAAGGAGTTGGAGGCGTATTCGCCCACGCTGGCCGCGAAGGAAGAGATCATCGTGGCCAACAAGATGGACCTCACCGGCAGCCATGAGCGGCTGGCCGAATTCGCCGCCGCCGTGGGTGTCAAGGTCTCGGCCATCAGCGGCGTCACGGGCGAAGGCATCCGGGAGCTGGGCGAGCGGATCTGGCGCCAGCTGCACAAGGAAGACACAGAATGATCGAACCCCGCAACGAGGACGAATCGCAGGTCCCCTGCGTGCTGGCCTGCGACGTGGGCAACAGCCGCATTCACTTCGCCGCCGTCTGCGGTGAAGAGGTGGATGAACTGCACCACGTCTCGACGGCCGACATGGCCCCGTTGGCCGACGAACTGGCGGCGGTGTGGGCCCAGGTGCCCGAGCCTCGCAAGATCGTCATCGCCAGCGTCAACCCCCCCGCGCTGAAGGTGCTGCTGGACGTGGTGGCGGTGATGGGGGAGGAGGCGATGGTGATCGGCCGGGATCTCCTGCTGCCGATCGACACGCTGCTGGCCCAGCCGGAGAAGATCGGCGTGGACCGGCTGTGCGCGGCCGTGGCGGCGTACGACCGCCTGGGCGCCGCGTGCGTGGTGGCCAACTTCGGCACGGCCATCACGGTCGACTGCGTCAACGACGAAGGCGTGTTCATGGGCGGAGCGATCCTGCCGGGGCTGACGGTGTCGGCCCGGGCGCTGGCGAGCCAGACCGCGCAGCTGCCGCAGGTGGAGATGGTCAACCCTGACTGGGTGTTCGGCGGCGACACGCGGCAGGCCATCATCGGCGGCATCGTGTTCGGCTGCCGGGGCGCGCTGAAGGAACTGGTGGAGACCTATGCGACGGCCATGGGGCACTGGCCGCTGGTGATCGCAACCGGCGGCGACGCCGAACTGGTCATCGGCAACATCGAAGACAGCGCCCTGGTCCAGGCCATCGTGCCCGACCTGGTCGTGCGCGGCGTGGCGATGGCCTATTACCGCTCGCTGCTGAAATAGATTTGAATCCCCTTCGTCTCTTCGTCCCGGCCGGCGCCTGGTATCATGGCATCGGCGCCGAGCCGATCCGCATTCATTGGCCCGACCTCACCGGCCTGAACAATGTATGGAAGCTGATCAATCCATTACCACTGCCTGCCTTGCCACGCCGCCCGGCCGCGGCGGCATCGCGGTGATCCTGCTGCAGGGCGGCGGCGCGGGTGAGATCCTCGCCCGCGTGTTCCGCCCGCACGGCCTGCCTTGCGCCGGGGCCGACCGGCTGCAACTCGGGCACATCCTCGACGGCGGCCAGGTCGTGGACGAAGCCGTCGTCGGCGTCCGTGGCGTCCAGGTCGAAATCAACATTCACGGCGGCCCGGCCGCCGCTGCGGCCACGCTGTCGGCCCTGGAACGGCAGGGGGCGGCGGTGCTGCAAGAACCACCGGCCGGCGCGGGCCTGGGTCCCGCGCACCCGCGATGGGCCAACCCCGCCATCGGCTGCGAGATGCTCCAGCACCTTCCGCAGGCCGCCAGCGCGCAGGTGGTGGCGGCCCTGACGCAGCAGTGGTCGGGCGGCATCAGCCGCCTGGCCCGAACATGTATCGACGGCCTTGCGGCCGGGGGGGGGGCGAATGAACTCGATCTCGCCGCCGCGCGCCTCTGCGTGGCCCGTCGGCTTCTGCAGCCCCCCGAAGTGGTCCTCGCCGGCGCGCCCAACGCGGGCAAGAGCACGCTGGCCAACCGCCTGGTGGGGCGGGCCGTGAGCCTCGTTCACGCCACGGCCGGCACCACGCGCGACTGGGTCCGTGAGGCGGCGATCCTCGACGGCCTGCCGGTCTGGCTGACGGACACGGCCGGGCTCTGGGACGCCCCGGCGGGCCCGCAACAGGCGATCGATCAGGAGGCCGTGCGGCGGGCGATGGACTGCATCGGCCGCTGCGACCTGGTCGTGCTTCTGCACGACGACACGGCGGCCGGCCCGGCTGCGGCGGACTGGCCCAACGTGCTGCACGTCCGCACCAAGTCCGATCTCGGCGGCGCCGGCGGCGGCCTGGCCGTCTCCGCGCACACGGGCGAAGGGTTGGCCCAACTCAAGGCCCATATCCTCGCCCGCCTGGGACTGGGCCAGTTCGCCCCCTCCCTGCCCATGGCCTTCACGGAGCGACAGGTGTCGCTGCTCTCGCGCGGGGCGACGGCGCTGCGTGAAGGCAACCGTCCAGCATGCCTGGCGGCGATGCACCAACTGCTGGGGGACGTCAATCAGGAAGCGGCCCCGTTGCCCACGTGACAGAACTTTCTCGTGTCATTCAGGGGGTGATGGCCTTCCAGGCCGCCACCGCAGCCGTCTGCAGGCACCGGCCTTGGAAGGCCGCCACCCCGGCAGCGCCGAACGGCAAGCCGCCGCCAAAGCCTTACTCCCAGATTCAACTGTGAAGGAGTACCAGCCACGGCTAGCCGGCGGCGCTGCGTGGTTGCCCCGCTGCGCTTTGCAGGCCACGGCACCCATCATCCGCCCGGCGTCAGCTTTCCAGCTTCTTGTAGAGGTCCTTGGCGGCGGCTTCCTTGCCAAGGTCAAGCAGGAGGCTGGCGTAGCGTTTGCCCAGGATGTACCAGGCGGTGCTTCGGCGCCAGCGGTATTCCTTGCTGGGGTGCCAGCACCGGCCCCAGTACGACTCGTACATCTTCATCGCCTGCTCCTTTTTGTTCGACTCCAGGAGCATCTTCTCGGCCTTGTCCAGGGCCTTGATGACGATGCCGTCGATCTTGATGCAGATGTTGGCGGCGTTCTCGTAGGCGGCGTAGGCGCGGTCCTTCTTGCCCTGCGATTGGAGGTCGTCGGCCACCGCGATCATCACCTGCCCGATGAGGTCGGTGCGGTCCTTGCCGTAGACGTTCCGCATCCGCTCGTAGGCCTTCAGCCGGACCTCGGGGTCCGGAATCGTCGGGATGATCTTCTGCACGATGTCGCAGCTGAAGTCGGGAAACTCCTTCGCCGTCCGCTGCACGATGATGTCGATGTAGCGATCGATGCGATCAGCCGGCAGGCGGTCCTTCTTCCGCAGTTCCAGCAGCAGGTCCCACGCCGGCTCGTACGCCAGGTTCCGCTCCATGGCCTGGCGGAACATCTCCTCCACCAGCGCCAGGTCGATCTTCACCTTGCCGATGGGCATCTGCTCCGCGTCGGCCTTGGCCTTGCCGTCGGGCACCTTGGCGTTGTACATCTCGGCCATCCTCGCCAGTTCGGCCCGGTCGATGACGGGGTTGCTGTCGCGGACGTTATCGACCAGGCGGGCCAGGTACACGGCCGCATCGGCCTGCTCTCGGCGCTCCAGCGGCAGCATGCCGGCATAGCAGGTCAGGATGAAGTTGCAGTAGTTCTGGTACTTGCCGGTGAGCGGGTTGATCACCGAGCCGAAGATCTTGCTGAAGCCCTGCACGTCCTCGACCTGCGCGTTCTTGGGGTTGAGGTACGCGGGGTACTCGTACGACACGTCGGCGCCGTTGCCGACGTAGACGGTCACGGCCGGGATGCCCAGGCTCTTGCCCACCTGAACGCAGTAGTGGGTCATGTCGCTGTACACGCCGCCCTGGGCCTTGATGTTCTCCAGCGTGAAGTCGAACTTCGCCAGCTTCTTGCCCGCCCAGCCTTCCCAGTAGTCGACGTCGAAGCGGATGTCGGCGTAGGCCCGCCCGCACATGCCGCCGTCGGTGTTCTTCATGTAGGTGGCCACCGCCCACTGCCGCTCCTTGATCGCCAGGCGGGAATCGGCCAGGTAGCGGGCCACCTCGTAGGGGATCGTCTTCATCGGGAAACGGAAGGGCACCTTGGGCTGGGCGTACCACTTGAAGCTGTCCAGCGTGCTGGCGGGGTCCTTGAGCTTGCCGGGGTAGCGGCCGGGCAGGCTGGTGGCGAAGGCCACGGCCAGCGTGGGGTACTCCACCACCATCTTCTCCTCGCCGTCGAACAGCTCGCCGAAGCTCTTGAACACAATGCTGGCCTGCATGCCGCTGTCGATGCTGCGGTAGAGGTGCCGGGCCACCTCGCGGTTGCCGGCCAGCATGTTCGCCAGCTTGGCCCCGCTGGCCGTCCTGCCCGCCTCGGGCAGATACTCGCACGCGCGCAGCACGTACACCGCGTCGGTCAGGGCATCCATGTCGTTCAGTTGCCCGCACGACAGGCGGGCCAGCACGGCCGCCTCCAGCCGCTTCTTGAGGTCGGGCAGGGCGTTCTTCTCGACGGCGTTCTTGAGTTCCTCCAGGCAGACCGTGCCCATCCAGTTGTCGCTGAAGGATGCGGCCTTGCGCGTGGTGGGCTCGGCGGCGGATGCGAAGGCCGACGACAGCACGAACCCCGCCACCAGTGCATAGACTATGCCCCGGCTTCCTCTTTCAAACATGACTGCCCCTTTCGGTTCTCTTCTCTCTAGGGAACGATCTGGACCGTGCTGAACACGCTGCGGCCATCGTACAGCAGTGAAAACACCAGTTCAATGTCGTCATCGGACATGCGGACGCAGCCCAGGGAGTTGGCCTTGCCGATGCTGTTGGGGTCGTTGGTGCTGTGGATGCCGATGCCGGCGATGGAGCGCGTCTTCTCCTCGGTGCCTTCCAGCGCAATCCACAGCCCGCGCGACCCGAACGTGTAGCCTTCCTCGCCGTACTGGATCTTCTCTCGCAGGCCGCTGCCGGGCGGCGTGGTCCAGTCGGGGTGCACCTGCTTCTTGCCGGCGGCCAGGCGCCACTCGCCCATGGGGGTGCTGTCGTTCTTGCCCAGGCCCACCTTGACGCGCTTGAGGAATATCTTCTCCCCGCCGTCGCGCTGGATGTACAGGTCCATCGTGAACTTGCTCTTGGAGACCATCGCGTGGAAGGGCCCGCGCACCAGCTTGAGCCGCTGGCCGGGGCGGATGTCCTCGCCGCGCTGCAGGCGGTTGATCATCAGGATCCCGCGGGCGGGCACGTACAGTTTGCTCGACTCGACGATGCCGCTGGCGCCGGTGAGCGTGTCGCCCACCTTCACCATGTATGGATATGCGTACGAATCTCCCTCGAACAACTCGCTCGACAGGATCAACGGCTGGCTGGCCATGTTGGCCTCGGCGACGGCCAGCGACTCGTCCTGCGCCGACAGAGTGCCGCTGAAGATGGCCGCCGACAGCACCGAGCGGGCCTCCAGCAGTTTGCCCGCCTGGCGAAGGGCCTGCCCCTGGCGGACGGCGTCGGCTGAGACCGCCGGCGTTGCGGCGGGGGACGGCGCGGCCGAGGCGGCCGGCAAGGCGCTGGCCGCGGGGGCGGCAGTGGGGGCGGGCGTGGCGGCCGGCGGCGCCGTTCGCTCCGGAATCGCCGGTGTCGCGGGCATCGTCGCGACGGGCCGATGCTCGTTGGGGCGCAGATACATCACCGCCGCCAAGGTTCCCGCCGCGATGGCTGTCAATACCAGCACCACCACCAACCGCTTCTTCTGACGCTTCACAAGCCTCTCCTTCCGGCCTTCCATTGCCGGCGAAGACGTGCCAACAAAATCAAAGAACAACGTGCGATGATTGTACACAATCTGACGCCAAGTCAAAGCCCCGGTTCCCTGGATTAGGGCAATCGCATGTGCTATGCCCCGCGGGGTGCCATGCTTTCAGGCCGCGAAGCGGCGAAAGCACGTTTACGTAAGGGGACCATGTCGGTGCCCCTGCTTCTGACATTGAGGCGGTGCGTAAACATGCTTTTGGCCCTGCGGGCCTAGAAGCATGGCACCCAAGCGGCGAAAGCATGTCTCCAGTCGGCTCGCTTCTCAGCCGCAGTACGCCCTGGTGTGCGGGCAGACGGCGATGCATAGGCCGCAGATGCCGATGTGGTTGCCGCGGCCGGAGGAGATGGCGGCCATGCCGCGGAGGCACGCCATATGGTCCCAGAAGCCTTCGCGAGGCATGCCCTGGCGCCAGTTCTTGCCCGAGCATGCCTGGCCGGGGCAGGCGTCGACGCACGCACGGCAGTCGCCGCAGCGGGATTCGGTGATCGGCTCGCCCACCGGCAGCGGGGCGTCGGTAAGCACCGTCGCCCAGCGCACGGCCGAGCCGTATTGCGGCGTGACCAGCACGGCACACTTGCCGATCCAGCCCAGCCCGGCCAGCGTGGCCGCGGTCTTGTGCTGGAAGGGGGCGCGGAAGGTCGCGTGGTCCCAGTCGTGCGTGCTGGGTCGGCCCTCGGCGCGGTGGCCTCGTGCGGCCAGCAGGGCGGCGGCCTCGTTGGACATCGCCGTCAGGAGGTCATTGGTGCGGTCGTACTCGCAGCAGTAATCCTCGGTGGGGCCGGCCTGAATGCCGGCGACGATCCGCCGGTCCAGCGCGATCGCCAGTGAGACGGCGCGGGGGAACCCTCGCCGGGCCGGTTCGTCCAGCGGCGAGAGGTCGGCGAAGCCCACCAGGGTGGCGCCTCGCGAATGCAGCAGATCGGCCACCTCTTTGGCGATGGTGTCGGCCCCGCTCATGCGGTGGCTTCCGGCTCGGCGGCCTGGATGAACCGAAGCACGCCCTGGTCGGTGACCAGCATGTGCACGGGGCGGTCGTGGGCATGGGCGGGCACTTCGTCCACCAGCTGCTCGCGGAAGGCCAGGCCGCACGCCACGGCCCGCAGCGTCGGCTGGGCAAGGAAGCGGTCATAGAACCCGCCGCCTCGCCCGAGGCGCCGGCCGCGGCGGTCGAAGGCCAGCGCGGGCACGACCACCAGGTCGATGTCCTCCAGCGGCCAGGGCATGCCGCCGCGAGGTTCGCGGATGTTGTTGCGGCCGATCATCACGCCGCTTTCGAGATCGCGGATCTCCAGCGGCACCATGTGCTTGTGCTCCCAACTGACGCGGGGGGCCAGCACGTGCTTGCCCGCCTGCCAGCACGCCAGCGCCACCTCGGCCGTGTCCACCTCGCCGGCGGTGGAGAGGTAGAGCATGACGCTGTCGGCCCGGCTGAACTCCTCGGTGTTGACCAGCGCGTGGCAGGCGGCGCGGCTCTTGGCCGCCGCCTCGTCGGGCGCGATCTCCAGGAGCACCTGGCGGATCTTCTTTCTCATTGCTGATTTCATAAGACCTCGTTTTACGGTGGCGGCTGCGCCGCAGGCAGCCCATGCCGCTGTTCATCATGGTAGCGTGCGGCGAGCCACGGGGCCTTCCGCGGCCTAACCGTTGGCTTTTTCCCGCAGCGACTTGGCGTAGGCGATGTACTGCCTGATGTACTTTTCGTGCCCGCGGTCGGTGGGGGCGTAGTATTCGCGATCGACGCCGAGATAGTCCTGGTCGGGGCTGATGCCGCCGGGGTAGTCGTGGCTGTACTGGTAGCCCTCGGAGTGGCCGAACTGCTCCTTCATGCCCGGGTGCGGGGCGTTGCGGAGGTGGCGGGGCACGGGCAGCGTGCGGTTTTCCTTCACATCGGCCGACGCCTGCCAGATCGCCATCGCCGAGGCGTTGCTTTTGGGGGCGGTGGCCATGTAGATCGCCGCCTGCGCCAGCGTGAGCTGGCACTCGGGCACGCCGATACGCTCGGTGATGTCGTACGCCGCCGCGGCCACCGACAGGGCCCGCGGGTCGGCGTTGCCGATGTCCTCGCTGGCCAGGATCGCGATCCGCCGCGCGATGAAGCGAGGGTCCTCGCCGGCCACCAGCATCTTGGCCAGCCAGTACACCGCCGCGTCGGGGTCGCTGCCTCGCATGGACTTGATGAACGCGCTGATGGCGTCGTAATGCTGCTCGCCCGCGCGGTCATACTGCACGGCCTTGGCCTGGATCGATTCCTGCGCGACGGCGAGGTCGAAGTGGATGGTCCTGGCCTGGCCGCCAAGGCGGCGGACCTGGCTCATGACGCCTACTTCCAGGGCGGTCAGGGCCCGCCGCGCGTCGCCGTCGGAGATGGTGGCCAGGTGGCGCAGGGCCTCCTCGTCGGCCTGCACGTCGTGCTGCCCCAGGCCGCGGTCCTTGTCAGCCAGGGCCCGCCGCAGCAGGGCGACGACGTCGTCGTCTGACAGCGGCTGGAACTGGAAGATCGTCGACCGCGACAACAGCGGGGAGTTGATGGAGAAGAAGGGGTTTTCGGTGGTGGCGCCGATGAGGATGATCACGCCGTTCTCGACGTCGTTGAGCAGCACGTCCTGCTGGGCGCGGTTGAAGCGGTGCAGTTCGTCGATGAACAGCAGCGTCTTGGTGCCGCTGGAGGCCAGCAGGCTGCGGGCGTGGTCGATGATCTCGCGGACCTCCTTCACCGACGCCGAGGCCGCGTTGAGCATGTGGAAGTCGCAGTTGGAGTGCGCCGCGATCACGTGGGCCAGCGTGGTCTTGCCCGAGCCCGGCGGGCCGTAGAAGACCAGGCTCGACAGCCGCCCGGCCTCCAGCATTCGCCGCAGCATCTTGCCCTGGCCCAGGAACGCGTCCTGGCCGAGCACTTCCTCCACCGTCCGCGGGCGCATGCGAACCGGCAGCGGCGCCTTCGCCGCGATCGCCCTGTCCTCCGCCTGTTTCAGCAGATCATCCATCGCGGCCATTATAAGATCGCCGATTGCCAATTGCCCAGCGCGATCGCCGAATGCCAATTGTGCCCGCCAGCGGCAGAATGTGTGAAAAGGAAAGGGATAAACATGGGGCAATGGCTGTGGGAGAAGAAATGGGCGCTTACGGCGGTGCTGCTGGTGGCGGGCGCTGTGTCGGCGGCGGCTTACCTGGTGTATCGCGAATACTATGGCACACTCAACGCCGGTGATTCCCCGGCCGGTCCATCGTCAGCGCAACCGCAACCGACCGACGACCCCGACAACAAGCCCACGCCCGGCCTGCCGCTGTCGCGGGTGACCACCCAGCCCAGCAGCACGCCTTCGATGCAGCAACTGCGGGCGGCCTATCCGATCATCTCGGCCCAGCCGCTGGACAAGGGCGGTTTCAACGCGATGATGCTGCCGTTCCTGTTCGTCAGCAACGACGGGGCGGGAGACCCGGCTGAGGCCTTGGCGTTTTCGTTCCTGATGTCGCACTCGCTGGACTGGTCGCCCGGCTGCTACTGCACGCGTCATGCCTATTTTATCTTCAAGCGCGATCAGGACGAGATGGAGTCGCTGGCGACGGCCTACGACACGAAGAAGATCGCCTCCCGGAGGATCGCCTGGAACGCCACCCATGCCGTGGGCGGGACGATCATCGCCGGCAAGGACGGCTACAGCGGCAAGCTGCTGATCTATGACGCCAACGGCGTGGCGGTGACGCGCGATTACACCGCGCCGCGTGCATATTTCGACCTTCTGGGCGACATGACGGTCGATGTCATGACGATTCTCGACGAGCCCCCGACGCCTGAGATGGCGCGCCATCTGCACATGCGCCGCTGCTCTGCCGAATCGATCATCGACCTGGGCAACGCAGCCTTCCTGCCGGAACGGGGCCCGCAGGAGTTCGGGCTCTATGCCAAGATTCTGAAGCGGGACCCCAATTTCGCCGACGTGCGGTACTGGTGGGCCAACCAGAAGCAGTGGGCCGACGGGGACCGCAAGGCCTATTACCGCGAGATCGCCAAGGCCCTTGATGCCTACCCGGTCGACGCGCTGTTCGAGATGCTCTCACAACATGCGCAGACGCCGCCGGCACGGATCGACGCGTGGCTGGCCCAGGCGTCAAAAATGGCTGGAGTTCACAATCCTCAGATCCTGCACGTCGAAGTGAAGCTCGCGCAGACAGCCGGCATCAAGAAAGACAGCGATCTGCCGCAACGCCTCCTCGTTGCCGCCGCGCGCTATCCCAACCAGTATTGGCTGTTGGTGGAGACGGCCGAGCTGATGTGGAAGGACATGCAGGCCGCCGACGCCGACATGGCCGCCAATCTTTATACCCTCGCCTGCCAGAGCAACTTTGTCACCGGCTACGTCAACCACGATGACGCCTTCCAGGGCCTGACGTTTGTGCTGAACGAGTACTGCGGGCGGGCGGACTGGGCCTTGGGCCTGGCGGCCGAACAGACCCGCGGCATGCGCCAACCGGCAGATGGCTCTCGGTACGTCGATTTGCTGTACCAGGAGGCGGCGGCGATGATGCAGTTGGGACGGTACGCCGAGGCGGTGGACGTACTGGCCAAGGCGCACAGGGGGGCGACGTCGCCGCAATTCATCGATCGCATACTGCGGCAGGCGGGAGTCGCGATGGCCCTTTCGGGGCAGCGAGGCCGGCTGGCGGAGATGCTTGAAAAACACCGTGCCGGCATGTGCGAAGACACCCGGTTCCTCCTCCTGAAGTATCTGCTGGTGCTGGATGGCAAGAAGATCGAATGCGGGTCCTTTCTGACGGCGCGGTCCCAGAGCTGGGAGGATCACTGCGACTGGGTGCATCTGCATGCACAGGCGATGTTCATGGACGGGCGGTCCTCGGGGCGAAACGAACTGTTGAAGATCCTTCGCCACGAACCGGAGAATCGCCTGTCGTGGGCGCTGTTTGACGCATACGATCGGCGCTGGCCGCGGGCGGAATCGGTGACCTTCTACGACGCGCTGGAGTGGCTGCACGGCGATGACCCGTGGGTGAAGCAGGCGGTGGCCGACTTCCATGCCCGCATGCCCGCAGCCGTCGGGCCCTCGGCGGACGACCTGCTCAAGTCGCTCGCGGCCTACCCGCCGGCCCTCGCCCCTGTCGCCCGCCCGCACGACCATATGGAGCGGGACCTCGCCGTTCTGTACGATCTCCCCGTCGGAGCGGTGGCCGCGGCCATCAAGTCACAGTTGGCGCAGAAACAGGCGGCCAAGGCCTACGAACTGGCCTTGCGGTTCCGCAATCTCGTGTGCGCCGGCCCGTGGATACAGTCCACCCCCATGTACGCCCGGCACCTGGTCTACTTGGTCGAACGCGCCGCCCCCGAAGTGAAGAAGTAGCGGCCGGATTGTGACCGGCCGCGGCCGGCAGGCAGGGTCACGCGCCCCCGTGCCACGTCATCACGCCGCGCGTTTGGCGGCGGGGGTCATGTGCAGCTCCATCTTGAGGGAGAAGACCTGCAGGAGGTCCTTGAGCGAGATGATGCCGACCAGGCGGCCGGCGTCGACGACCAGCAGGCGGCTGGACTGCGACTGGTTCATCTTGCGGATCGCCTCCATCGCGGGCTCGTCGGGGCCGATCGTGTTTTCCACGCCGCAATCGACGGCGATGTCCCGCACGTGCTTGGCCGTCCACAGCTCACGCGGCACGTCGCTCAGCTGCCGCGTGGTGACGCAGCCGGTGAGGCGGTCGCCATCGACCACCGGGAAGAGCTTGAAGTGGTGGCGGTAGATGTAGTCGTCCACCAGGCTGGCCAGGTTCACCTCGGGCGACACGACCACCGGCTGGGCGTTCATGAATTTACCGACTGTTTCGTTGCCGAATGCGGTACGCATGAGCACCTGCTGGTAGCTCTGGCGGGCGGCCGACCGCAGGAACATGCCGATGAGGATCCACCACAGGCCGCCGATGGGGTTGAGCATCAGCAGGCTCAGGAAGCCCAGGGCGACCAGGGCGATGCCCAGCCCCGAGCCGATCTGCGAGGCGATGCGCGTGGCCCACAGCTGGTCCTTCTTCCACGCCCACAGCGCCGACCGCAGCACCCGCCCGCCGTCCAGCGGGAAGCCCGGGATCAGGTTGAACACGGCCAGGATGATGTTGATGAGGCCCAGCCACGCCAACACCGCCGTCACCAGCACCGAGCCGCCCAGCATGTCGGTCGCGCCGGCGGCGAGATAGAAGGCCATGCCCATGAAGAAGCTGAAGACCGGGCCGGCGGCGGCCATGAGGAACTCGGCCTTGGGGCTCTTGGGCTCCTCGGACATCTCGGCCACGCCGCCGAAGATGAACAGCGTGATGCCCTTGATGGGCAGGTCGAAGCGTCGTGCGACCAGCGAGTGCGACAGTTCGTGGAAGACGATGGAGATGAAGAGCCCGGCCGCCCCGCCGATGCCCATCAGCAGGTAGGTTCCCCAGGACAGGCCGGCGAACTCCTGCGGGAAGACGCCCCCGGCGAGCGACCAGATGACGAGGGCGACGATGATCAGCCAACTCAGGTCGGCCTTGACGGTGAACCCGAACATTCGGAACAGCGTGATGCCTTTGCCAAACATAGGCGAGCCTCCTACACGGGGTCGGAAGTGGTTCTGTCCCCGGCGAGACATTGTATGCAGGCGGGAGGGAGGTAGCCGGGAGCGGGTGGCCGGGAGCCGGTAAGAGTGAGCAGGGGTAGCGTGGGCCTGCCCACCATCCCACCTGAGCGATTCACCCGGGTGCGTCCTGGCGTCGGCAGCGAATGATAGCGCGTGGCGGCCTGGGAAGGCCGCCACCCGTCGGTGCTTACTTCGTCGCGTAGCTGGTGCTTCGCCAGACGACCTTGGCGCCGCGGCGGAGCTTGAGGATGCCCTGGACGAGGGCGATGATGGTGACGATGCAGCCCAGCGGGTAGGTCCAGGCCAGCCAGCGTCGCCCGCTGGCCAGGTGGAAGTAGCGATAGATCACCGACAGCTGCATCAGGGCGGCTGCGGCGCCGGCGGCGCCGCACGCCCACCACGCCCCCTGCGGGGCCGCGCCGGCCGAGCCCATCGCCAAACCCAGCGCGCCCAGTGCATAGGGCAGCGGGCCCATCACCGTCATCACCACCAGCGAGATCACCAGCCGCCGCAGCGTCACGAACGTGCCGTAGAAGATTCGGCTCCACCCGCGGAGGATGGCCCCCAGCGAGGTGTACATGCGGCAGATGAACAGGTCGCGGCTGCGGACCACGCGAAGCTTGAAGCCGCTGCGCTTGACCAGGTCGGCCATGTGCATGTCTTCGTTCATGCGGTCCTTGACGTTCTCGTGGCGGCCGATCGCCTCGTACGTCGAGCGGCGGATCATCATGAACGCGCCGTTGGCGTAGGCGTTGGGCTTGGCCGGATCGTTCACCTTGTCGGGGTGGAACCAGATCATCATCACGCCGCCGCACACGGGCTGGACGACGTTCTCCCAGAAGCCTTTCATCTCCAGCACCGGCAGGACGCTGAGCATGTCGGTGGCGGTGTCCTTCGCGTGCTGCACCGCGGCCGAAAGCGTCCGCGGCGAGATCTGCCGGCAGTCGGCGTCGATCATGACAACCCACTCGCCGTTGGTCTGCGTGATGCCGGTCTGCATCGCGTTATTCTTGCCGCACCAACCCTGGGGCAGGTGGGTAATGTTGACCAGTCGGCAGCGTGCGTCGGAGGCGGCGACGCGCTGGACAATGCCGGGCGTGTCATCGACGCTGCGGTCGTTGCAGACGACGACCTCGAAGTTGGGGTAGTCCTGCTGCAGCAGCGTGCGGATGCACACCTCGATATTCTCGGCCTCGTCCTTGGCGGCGACGACGACGCTGACCTTGGGCGCGTCCTGCGGCGGGCCGGGGTGGGCGGGCGTCAGGATGAAACCCTTGCGGTTCTCCCGCTGGATCATCAGGTGCCGCGTGAACCACACCAGGCACACGAGGCACGACAGCACGGTAAGAGTCACGGCGAGGATCAGCACGAAGGCTCCTTGGGTACGCTCTCCACTTCGTTCACGACGGTCAGTCCACCTTGGCCGCCGCCTTGGCGGGCACGTAACGCCCCAGCGACTTGGCCAGGTTGAGGGTCAGTTCCACCTCGCCGACCGTCAGGTCCAGGCGGCGGGCGATCTCCACCATCTCCAGCCCCTGCTGGTGGAGGCGGAGGACCTCTCCCTGCTGGGGCTCCAGGCGGGGCGGCGGCAGGAGGCTCTCCAGGCTGGGTCGCGGCGCCTGGGCCGGCGCCGGCGGCGCGGCGGGGGCTTCGGGCAACGAGCCCGTCAGCCGCTGGATATCGGCCAGGCGGGCCTGGGCCCGCGCGACGGCCTCGTCGAGGCGGCGGATGAGGTCGCCGATCTGCTGGGGCGACATCGGGTTGATGGTCCGCCGCTCGCGGACGATCCAGATCAGGGACAGGACGATCAGTCCCGCCGCGGCCAGCATCACCGCGGCCACCGTCATGAGGTTATCCATGGCACGACTCCCTGCGGAAGATTTCCGCCGCGACGGCCATCACCTCGCGAACGCTCGCGTGGTGGGCGTGTGCGGCGGCAAGGCAATCGGCAAACTCGGGGGCGGCGGTGACGTCCTTGTCGCCCAGGCGGCCCACCTTCACGCGCAGCGGGCCATACGGCGTCTCGACCGTCTCGTGGCGGCGGGCGAGCTTCGTCCGCTCGCACACGTGCCGCCGCACGCCGAAGGTCGTCGTCTCTTCGAACAGCATCTTCTCGAGGGCCGCTGCGTCGCCGGGGGCGCACAAGGCCGAAAGCATCCAGGCGGGGCGCGACTTCTTCATCACCAGCGGGGCGGCCCATGCGTCCATCGCGCCGTAGGAAAGCAGTTTCTCGATCGTCGCGCCGATCACCTCGCCGGTGCAGTCGTCGATGTTGGCCGAAAGCTCGACCACCACGTCGTGGGCGCCGTCCTTGTCGTCGCGGCCGATCATCACGCGGAGCAGGTTGGGCACGGGCCCCTGGTTGCGCGAGCCCGCGCCGTAGCCGACGCCCGACAGGTCCAGCGAGGGGGCGTCGCCGAAGGACTCGGCCAGCGTGGTGAGGATGGCGGCGGCGGTGGGGGTGACGGCCTCGCCGGTGACCAGGCCGGGCACGGTCTTGGCCCCGACGAGCAGTCTGGCGGTGGCCGGCGCGGGTACGGGCAGCGTGCCGTGGTCGCTCTCGATCGTGCCGCTGCCCAGGGGCAGGGCCGAGCAGATCACGCGGTCGATGCCCAGGATCTCCATCGCCAAGCAGGCGCCGACGATGTCCATGATGCTGTCCAGCGCGCCGACCTCGTGGAAGTGCACGTGGTCGAGCGGGACGTTATGCACCGCGGCCTCGGCCTCGCCCAGGCGGGAGAAGACCTTCTTGGCGCGGTCGGCGGCCCGCGCGGGCAGGCCGGCGGCGTCGATCATCGCCAGGATGTCGCCCAGGTGGCGGTGGGGGTGGTGCTCGTGGCTGATCTCGACATTGAACTTCGTGCCCGCGATGCCGCCTCGCTGCACCTTGTCGGCCGAGATGGAGCAGCCGTGGGCGTGCAGGCGCAGGAGCTGGGCCTTGAGGGTTTCAAAATCGCAGCCGGCGTCAAGAAGGGCGCCGACAATCATGTCGCCGCCGGCGCCGGCGAAACAGTCGAAATATGCCAAGCTCATCGGGTGTTCCCAGGCCGCTTCGCGGCGGCCTATGTTAGGGGGAGTGTAGATCGGCGAGGGCGGATTTGCAAGGTTGTAGGGTGGAGGTCGTAGGTCGGAGGCAGTAGGTCGTGGGGAAGAAGGCAGGGGAACCGATCACAGAGACACAGAGGAGGTAAAGAAAGACATCGGGCATGGCATCAAGGCCGCCGTTGCCATGGACAGCTGGGCGGCAGTCGTTCGCCTTCAGTTGATCGGTGCCACCCCCAAACTCGTTTGGGGGTGAGAGGGCATCACCACGTCGCCCTTCGCCTCTGGCTGATCGAAGCCGGCGTCGGTGATGCCATTCCTCGCCTTTGTAGGACTTGGGATTCCGCATCCGCAGAACCCAGTGCTGTGCCTTGGGCCTGCCTGCAGGCAGGCTTCAGGATGCCGGCTTTCAGCAGTACCCACGGTTGGGTTGGTTCCAGGGGCTGCTATTGCGCTCTTTCAGAGCTTGTCGTGTCGATGTCGGCAGACCCAGGGCGTCGCTGCGCTCGCCCTGGGCTATAGAATTCCAGCCCTTCGGGCTGAAGACTCAGATGCTGAGGCCTTGGCGCAAAACTGTCGAGCCCGGTCGGCAAATCGCGCTCCGGGCGAGCGAAGCTCTGCAAAAGCGTTCATCCCCTCAATGTTAATCACGCTCGCCTTTCCGCTTCTCATGCAGGACCGCTCGGGCGAGCGAAGCTTCTAACCGAACGCATTCATCCCCTCAATCCTTTGAATCCATTGATCCCGCTCGCGTTTCCGCTTCTTCTCCTGCTACGGTCGCTTCCTGGCGATGATCGTGAAATCGTTGGGGAGGTAGTTGTCGAGAAGCGTGACGTCGCAGGGGAAGGTGCCCATGAGTTCGAGGATGTGGGCGGGGTCGTGGTAGAAGTACTTGGGGTCGTCGCTGGCGGCGCGTTCGTGCAGGAGGTTGAAGACGAGGTGCTCTCGCGTCAGCCGCAGCAGGCGGCCGATGGCGCCGGCCATGAACTGGCGGTTGTTGCCCAGGTTGAGGTTGAAGATGCCCGAGCAGTAGACGACGTCGAAGCTGTTCTCGCCGAAGGGGTCGTCGCCGAAGACGTCGGCGTAGAGGAACTTGCCGTCGCCCTGGCGTTTGAGGGCGGCCTGGACCATCTTCTCGCTGATGTCCACGCCGGTGTAATGCACCGGCACGGCCCGCTCGCGAAGGAAGACCCGCAGGTCGCCCAGCCCGCAGCCGACGTCCAGCAGGCTCTTGCCGGCGAGGTTGACGTTGTCGGCCAGCACGGCGAACCTCGCCCGCTGCGTCAGGGGGCTGGCCCAGTCGAGGATCTTGTAGCTGTCGCTGTGACGCGACAGGCGCGGCTCGTAATGGGCGCGGATCTTGTCCTTGTGTTTCACTACCCGCCGGTTATTGGGGTCGTTCTTCATAGATCTCTGCTCGCGCGACCAAGTCATTATAGAGATCGGTTCCGCCCAGGGCCACGCACCACGGAAGGATCGCCCCGCGGCTGTCCCAGTAGTCCAGCTCCCGCACCTGCCAGTCGCGGGCGATCTGCGACAGCGTCATCTCCAGCACGCGAAGCTGCACGGCCTTGATCTCTTTCCACAGCTGGCGGATGTCGGGGCTCTTGGCATCGACGGCGGCCAATTCGCGGCGGCGGCGATCGAGCTGGTCGATGGCCGCGAACTCGGCCGCCAGGTTCTGCCGCTGCCACGCCTCGCGCGAGGCCCCGTCGCGGAAGATCGTCAGGCGCGCGGAGGCATCGGCCGCCAGCGACGCGTAGCCCTCGCCCAGCGCGCGGGCGGGCGCGTCGGCGCAGCCCATCGCGGTGGCCAGGTAAGGCGGCAGGCGGATCACGGTGTCCAGCGTTCGCATGCGGTCGAGCAGGCCCAGCCGCACACGCATGAGCGCCCGCAGGGGCGACGGCAGCAGGCGATGGTGCTCGAGCTTGGCCGCCAGGCGGTGGGCGGCCGGCATGTAAAGCGACCCGCGGAACGGCAACGCCAGCGGCGCTCCCCGCGGCCCCAGCCTCGCCTCGATGACCAGCACCAGGGCCTTGGGGGCCAGGCAGCACACGCCCGCGGCGGCCAGGGCCTCGGCGGGCAGGGCGGCGTCGGGGCCAAGCTTGAATTCCCGGTCGGCCGCCCGCAGCGTGTCCGCCTGCAGCGACAACGCCGTCCGCACCATGTGCCCCTGGTGCTGCATCACGGCGAAGAACGGCAACTCGCCCGCGCGGGTGTCCAGCGGGTGCAACTCCGAGTGCGTCTCGGCGATGGCCTCGTTGTACAGGCTGGCGGCACGGTCATAGTCACGGCAGAACAGCGGCAGTAGCGAATGCTCGCCGCCGGCGGCGAAGAGGCTGGACGTCAGGTCGTACTCGACCGAGTCGCCCAGGTGGTGCCCCAGCCACTGGCGATACAGGTCGATCAGCCGCCCGCCGCCGCATCGGGAGATCAGTCCCTCCAGCAGTTCGCGCTCGGCCGCAAACCACGCGGCGAGCCGCTCCTGGCTGTCACGCTGGGGGAAACGCTCCATCGCGTCATCGCGGGCCTTTTCCATCGCCTCGCGCAGCAGGGGGGCGGTGGCGGCCACCGTGAGGTCGCCCAGGACGCGATGATGCTGGCGGTCGCCGACGTAGCTGGGGCCGATCAACTGCCAATTGTCGCCGGGGGAATACTGCTCGTACAGGTCGTCGATGCTTCGCCCCAATTGGCCGGCAAGGGCCTTGGTGGACAGCCCCGTGTAGGGCTCCCAGTGGCGGATCTCGACGGCCTGGCGGCCGAGGAACTGGAAGTAGAACAAGGCCGCGCCCCAGTCGGCGCCGCCGCTGCGGTAGAAGCGTTCGCGGGCGAGCCGCAGCGGCCCGCCGTCGCTGCCGGCGCCCATCTGGGTGAAGGCGACGTCGACGTCTTCGACGAACTGCCTCGCCCGCATGCCGCGGGCATGCAGGGCCTGAAGCTTGGGCAGCACGTCCCAGAGCGAGTGGCAATTCTGGTCGATGCTGAAGATTTCATCCGCCATTCAACGCCCGCCGCGCCAGGTCTTCGTGCACCGTGCCGGAGTACAGGAACCGCACGATCGTCTCGAGGCACACGTCGCTGACGCTGCCGTCGTCCTGCAGCGTGAAGTACACCCGCAGCACGTCGCCGCCGCGAGATCGCACCTCCACCGGGCGCTGGCCGTGGAGAAACTCCGGTCCCCAGCCGAACCGCATCGCGCCCAGGATCGCCGCGGCGGCTGAGCCCGTGCCGCAGGCGAGCGTCTCGCCTTCGACGCCGAATTCATACGTCCGCAGGGCCAGCTTTCCCACGCCCAGCAGTTGGACGAAGTTGGCGTTCACGCCGCGCGGCGCGAAGCGGGGATGGTGGCGGAAGCCCGGGCCCCAGTGGGCCACATCGAGGTGCTCAAGGTTGTCCACGTAGATCACCGCGTGGGGGACGCCCGTGACGACGAAGTCGCACCGCCACAGGCTGCCCTTGACCTCCAACTCGATGTCGCGCTGCAGGTCCTGCGGCAGGGGGATGCAGACGCGGATGTACAGGCCGTCCGCCCGCTGCCCGTGGACCATGCCCGCGGGCGTCAGGATGCTGACCTTGGGGTGGCGGCTCCATTGGTTGGCCAGCACCCACGCCGCGAAGCAGGCCGTGCCGTTGCCGCACAGTTCGGCCTCGCTGCCATCGGCCTCCAGGAAGGTCGCGGCCAGGTCGGCCAGGTCGCCCACCTCGCCGTCGCAGCCGAAGATCAGGCCGTCGGCCCCGATGCCCATGCCGCGGCTGCACATCGCGCGGGCGAAGCGTTCGGCCTTGGCACGGTCGCCGACGATGGGGTCGTACCGCCCATCGCGGTTGTCGATGCAGATGAAATCGTTACCGCTGCCGGACAGCTTGGCGAACTCAATCGGCGGTAGCATGGGCGTCTCCATTTGACAACTATAGCATCGGGCGCCGCTGCAGGTTGCGTCCGGTCGGGCTCGAATTGCTGAGCGCGTGCGGCGGCGGCTTGCCGTTTGGCGCTTCAGATACAGACGATGCCGGGGCTTCTACAGCGCCGAAGGGCAAGCCGCCGCCAAAGCCTTATTCCCAGACTCAATCGTGAAGGACTACGCCTCCAGGGCCGCCTTCGCCGCGGCGCGGATCGCCGCCAGTTGCTGCGCGACGGCCTGGGCCGACCACTCCGGCCGAAGGCCCTTGAGCACCATGCGGCGGAGGATGTCCATCGAACGCGGGCACATGTCCTTGGAATACTTCATGCGGCATCGTTTGTTCTGCGGCATGTTGAACGGGTTCATCGCCGGGTGGAAGCTCCCCTGGTGGTTGAGCACCGGGTCCCACTCGGTGAAGGTGTGGCGGCCGGTGTTGGCGGCCACCACGGCGCCGATGCCCTCGGCAAACTTCTGCGCCGCCTCGGGCGTGGGCAACTGGTACAGCAGGTTGGTCGCGCACTCGCCCTTGGGGCTGTAGGACTTCGCCGGCACCAGGCCCGCCTTCTCGAGGGCGGCGGTCTTCTTCAGGAGGCCCGCCTTGATGCGGCGGAGCTTGGCGATCAGCCCCGGCACCTGGTCGAACTGGGCGTTGAGCATGGCCCCTTCGAACTCGTTCGCCCGCGCGCCGCTGGCGGCGAAGGGCAGGAAGTCGCTCTTGCGGCCGGACCAGAAGAACGCGCAGCAGTCCACCATGCAGCGTGCCCGCTTGGAGACTTCTTCGTCGGAGGTCACGACGGCCCCGCCCTCGCCGCAGGTCATGTTCTTGAAGAAGTTGAAGCTGAACGCGCCCGCGTGGCCGATGCCGCCGACGGGCCGGCCGTTGTAGTCGCCGCACACGCACTGGCAGGCGTCTTCGACGACCATCAGCTTGCGGCGTTTAGCGATTCGCATGATGCGGTCCATGTCGCACACCACGCCCCACATGTGCACGGGAATCACTGCCCGCGTCCGCGGCCCGATGGCGTCGGCCAGGGCGTCGGGGTCCAGCGTGATCGACTCGTCGATGTCGACGATCACCGGGATCGCGCCCACCGCCAGCACCGAGATGGCCGTGGCCATGTAGGTGTGCGCGGGCACGATCACCTCGTCGCCGGGACCGATGCCCAGCGCCCCCAGCGCCGCCGTCAGCGCGGGCGTGCCGCCGGCCGTCATGTGCACGTAGGGCACCTTGAGGAACTTGGCGTAGCGTTCCTCGAAGCGTTCGCACTCGCCGCCCTTGTGGTAGCGGAACAGTTCGCCGCTTCGGGCAACCTTGGTGAAGGCATCAATTTCTTTCTGGCCGAACGTCAGCATTGGCGTCTCCTTTTGGGGCGTCCATCACCCACGCCTTGAGGGGCTCGCGGCCCCTGGGGTGGGGGGACTGACAGATGAATCGGAAGTTCATTGTTGCGAACAGGTCGACCATGAGCTTGGTGCGGGCGTCGAGCGTCGTCGCGGCAAGCTCCTTCTCGGTGGGGATGTACTCGCTGAAGGCGACGGCCGCGTACGGCTGCCCCTCGTGCGTGCGCGTGGCGAGGCGCAGGAAGGCGTCCCTCGAGGCGAGGTTGTGCGGGCGGATCTGGTAGTCCATCGGGCTGTCGATGACGAACTGCTCGGCCGGGGCCTGGGCGAAAAACGCGATGCGGCTGTCGTCGGTGAGGATGAGGCGGCCGGGGCCGTATAGCTCGATGATCTTCTCGCCCGCCTGGCGGAGGCAGGCCTTGCCCTCGTGCAGCGGCACAAACGCCAGCGACAGCAGCACGCCCGTCATGCCCACCGTGGTCATGATCAGCAGCAGCCGGGGCCGCAGCATCTGCCCCAGCTTCATCGCCGGCACGGCCAGAAGCTGCGCGAACACGACCAGGCCCGCGGCGATGGTGGGCGATTGCAGCACCATCGGCATCAGCAGGTGGCGGCTGGAGACGTAGCCGGGGCCGCGGTGAAACTCCAGCGAGCCCAGCAGGGTCAGCATCACCGCCAGCGGCAGGAACATGGCCACCGCGCCGTCGGAGGTGCGCGGGCTCAGCCGCAGCCCCTGGGGCAGGCGAAGGCGGAACAGCGGCGGCAGCAGCCACGACGCCCACCACAGGATGCACGCGGTGTATAGGGGCGTGCCGATGGAGGCCCGCTCGCGATCGAACAGCAGGCGGAGCACGGCCAGGATGTCGCCCAGGCCGTGGCCGTAGACGTCGGCGGCGGCCAGCAGGCTTCCGCCGGCGGGGCCCAGGACGAAGTCGGAGAGGTCCTTCTTGCGGCTGAGGCCCCCGATGGCGCTGGCGTAGGGCCAGACGCACGCGGCGGCGACGGCGATCAGCACGGCCAGCGAGGCGAACTGGATGATGCGGCCCTGCGTGCCCAGCCGCCGCTGCTTGATCAGCAGCACCGCGGCGACGACCACGGCGAGAAGTTCCTCCGGCCGGGTGAGGTAACCCGCGCCGGCGGCCAGGGCCGACAGCGCCGCCACGGGCATGGCCCAGGGATTCTGCCGCCGCACCAGCGAGGCCGCGCCCAGCGCCAGCGCCACGGCCACCGAGGCCAGCGCGATGGCCTGGGCGTCGCTGGTGACACCACAGGACAGCAGGATGTAGGGTTGCGACAGGCCCAGCAGCAGGGCCGTCAGCGCCGCCACGCGGCGGTCGAAGGCGGCCAGGCCGATGAAGTAGACGCTCACCAGCGTCAGCAGGCTCCAGAAGATCGACACGGCCCGCGCCGAGGCGATCCAGCCGTAGGGCCACGGGGCATCGGCGAGCGCGGCCATCGTCCGCACCGCCTGGGGGTAGCCCGGCGGGTAGGCGAACGAGTGGATGACGGCGGGGGCCTGCGGGCCCTCGAGCATGTGGGCCATGTGCATGTAGATCGTGCCGTCCTTGGCGATGCTCTCGGCGTGGCGGGCGACGTAGATCCGCGCCACCACGGCCGGCGCGATTGCGGCCAGCAGCACGGCGGCGGATAAGAGCCAGCGGCGGAACGTGGCATTGGACATAGGCCCGTCATTGTATGACCGCGCCGGAAAATAGCCAGAGCGGCGGCGAAGTGAGAAGTAACGACGAACCCGTAAGCCGTAGAGGGTACACAGTCGCCGGGAGCGGCCTTCCTATTTACTGGTTACTGCTTACTGGTTACGATTCCATCATGACACCACGAGAGAAATTCATCATGGCGCTCGAGGGCAAACAGCCTCCCGGCCGCGTGCCGCACTTCGAGCTGGTCTTCTTCCTAACGATGGAGGCCTTCGGGCGGCTGCACCCCACGCACCGCAATTTCTATCAGTGGGACCAGATGTCCGAGCGTGAGCGAACGCTGCACCGTCGCGACATCGCCGACCTCTACATCGCCTCCGCCCGCCGCTACGAGCACTCCGCGATCTTCTTTCAGCCGCCCGGCGGCTGGAAGGACCCCAAGGAGACGATGCTCTCGCTGGAGGCGATCCGCGAACTCAGCGGGCAGGAGTTCTTCACGCTGCAGCACGGCGACGCGACCTTCTCCGTCCCCGACGGCAACCACATGATGGACTTCGTGGGCCGCCTGGCCGACGAGCCGGAGAAGCTGAAGGACGAGGCCGCACGGGCGGTCGACCGGGCGCTGGAGTCGGCCAAGGCGTACGTGGGCACGGGGCTGCTGGACGGCTTTGGCCTGTGCGCCGACTACTGCTTCAATGACGGCCCGTTCCTCTCGCCGGCGATGTTCGACGAGTTCATCACGCCCTACCTCGCCCGCCTGATCGAGGGCTACCGCGCGATGGGCTTCTACGTCATCAAGCACACCGACGGCAACATCATGCCCATCCTCGACTCGCTCCTGGTCGGCAAGCCCCACGCGCTGCACAGCCTGGACCCGCAGGGCAACGTGGACATCGCCGAGATCAAGAAGCGCGTCGGCGGCCGCGTGTGCCTGATCGGCAACGTGAACTGCGCCATGCTCGACACCGGCACCGACGAGCAGGTGATCGAGTCCGCCCGCTACGCCCTGCGGCACGGCATGCCCGGCGGCGGGTACATCTTCTCCACCAGCAACTGCATCTACACTGGTATGGACCTTCGCCGATACGACCTGATCCTCGACGTTTGGCGAAAAGAAGGCAACTATCCGCAATAGTTCGCCGTCACAGCTACGACGGCGGTGGCCTTGCTGAATCGATGGGTGGCGGCCTTCCCAGGCCGCCGCCGAATACGCCGGTCTGGGGCGGCGGCCTGGGAAGGCCGCCACCCGCCGCCTGTGGAGTATGATTCGGATATGACCGGGACCCCCTCACAACCCGTCGCGTTCTCTCGCCCGGTGCCGGGGACGCCGCAACGCCTGGAGTGCGAGCTGGGCGACGGCTACCGCACGAGCGTGTACTACCACGCGCCGTCGGGGATGCCTCGCCTGCCGGTTCTGTACGTGCACGGAATCCAGTCGCACCCGGGCTGGTTCGTGGGCTCGGCCGCGGCGATGGCGTTGGCGGGCTACCCGGTTTACCAGGTGACCCGGCGGGGCAGCGGCGACAACCTCAACGCCCGCGGCCACGCCGATTCCTGGGCCCAGCTGTTCGACGACGTCGAGGTCGCCTGCCGTTTCGCTGCCGCTCACGCTGGGGCCCGTCGCCTGCACCTGCTCGGCGTCAGCTGGGGCGGCAAGCTGCTGGCCGCGTTCATGGCGCATCCCCGCCGCACGGCCGCGGTGGCGTCGCTGACGATGGTGGCGCCCGGCTTGGCCGCCCGCGTGGATGTGCCGCTGCTGCACAAGCTGGCGATCTTCGCCTCGCTGCTGGTGACGCCGCACCGCCGCTACGACATCCCGCTGGGCGACGTGCGCCTGTTCACCGAGAACCCGATCATGCAGGACTACCTCCGCCGCGACCCCCTCACGCTGCACGACGCGACGGCCAAGTTCCTCTACGCCAGCCGCTGCCTCGACTGGATCCTGTCGCTCTGTGCCCGCAAGAGCCCCTCGGCCATCGCCGTGCCATCGTCGCTGATCCTCGCCTCGCGCGACCGCATCATCGACAATGTCCGCACCGCCGCCCTCGCCCATCGCCTCACCGGCGGGCGGTGCAGCGTGCACGAACTCGACGGCTGCCACACGCTGGAATTCGAAGGCGACCCCCAGCCCCTGCACGCCGCGCTGCTGTCGGCCCTGGACGCCCAGACGTAGTCGTGTCACTCGTCAGCGAATGGATGGCACCTTCCCAGGCCGCCGCCCCTGCATCACATCTGTTTGAGGCTAAGGTCCTGACGGCGGCTTGCCGTTCGGCGCTGTAGAAGCTCCGGTGATCATCCGTATCCAACATCGCCGAACGGCAAGCCGCATTCACAGCGTTCCTAAGGGTGTCTGGAAGGGCCACTCTCGATTGGAGGTGAGACAAGCACGAGCCGCTCGCCGGCAGATCCAAAGCGGTGTCGGCGCCCTCGCTCCGCTCGGTCTCTGCCACCGCACTCCACATAGCCGCCGCCTTTCGATTGAAGGCAGACAGAGCTTTACTTCTGCGGCTGGATGATGATCTTGCGGGTGGTCTCGCGGTCGGTGCGGAGCATGTTGAAGGCGTCGGCCACGCGCTGCAGGGGCATGCGGTGGGAGATGATCTCCTCGCCGGGCACGGCCCCGGTGCGCAGAAGCTCCAGGGCCTCGGGCAGGTAGACGGCGGGGGAGGCGAACGAGGAGCGGAGTTCCTTCTTGCCCAGGTGCATCGCGGTGGTGTCCAGCGTGATCTTGCCGCCCTCGCCCCAGTCGAAACCGATGAAGACGACCGTGCCGCCGTAGGCCGCCGCGTCCAGGGCGGCCGGGATCGTCTGCGGCGGGCTGGTCAGCAGCACCTTGTGGAAGCCGCCATGCTTCTTGGCTACCTCCTGCAGCGTGGTCTCGTTCGTGGAGTACACCGCATCGGCGCCCAGGCGCCGGGCGACCTCCAGCTTGCCCTTGGAGGGGTTTACGGCCACGATCGTCGAGCCCGTGCGGTGGCGTGCGGCGGCCAGGGCCATCAGGCCGATGGGGGCCACGCCGACCACCAGCACGCGATGGGCCAGGCCGATGTCGGCCACCTTCACCATGTCCACGGCCACGCCGCAGGGCTCGGCCAGGGCGGCCACCGCGGGGTCCAGGCCGCCGGCGGGCACGCAGCAGCGGGCGGGGGCGATCATCGCCTCGGCGAAGCCCATCGCCGGCTGGCCCCAGAAGTTCTCCTTGCACGCGCGGCACAGGTCCACGCGGCCGTTGCGGCAGTCGTCGCACAGGCCGCAGAACGAGCCCGATTCCAGCGCCACCACGTCGCCCGCCTTCACGTGCGTCACGCCTGCCCCCACCTCGCGCACGCGGGCGCAGATCTCGTGCCCCAGCGCCTGCGGACGCTTGGCCAGCACGTGGGCGATCTCCATGTCGTAGCCGCAGATGCCCGTGGCCAGCACGTCCAGCAGGACCTCGCCCGCCGCCGGCGGCGGCAGCGTGACCTGGCGGAAGCTGAACTTGAAGGGCGCCTCGACATACGCAGCCTGGACGGTGATGCTCATAGCGGCTCCATGTTATTGGTCAACGGTTCACGTGCGGAGACAGTCGAACGCGGGGGGCGCGGCGGCGCGGTCCCGGGCCAGCTGCGCGACGACAGCGGCCGCGTCCAACTGTCGCGGAGAGACGCCGTGGTGCAGGCTCAGCGCGGCGGCCACGCCCGCGGCCTCGCCGGTGGCAAGGCACGTCTGCTGGATCCGCAGGCTGGCCTGCGCCTCGTGGTCGGCCGAGATGCACCGGCCGGCGACCAGCAGGTTCTCCACGCCCTGGGGCACGAGGCAGCCGTAGGGGATGTCGAAGTAGTCGCCGCGTTCGGTGCGGCGCTGGCGGGCCTGGTAGTCGGGCAGGTCGAACTTGATGCTCTCGGTCACCGGCGTATCGGGCGAGTGGATGTCGATCTCCCATGAGCAGCGGGCGACCCCGTCGGCGTGCTTGCGGAGGTTCCTGGCGTCATCGGCTGTCGCGGTGGCCAGGCCGCGGATGCGGCGGCTGGACCGCACACCGGGCTGGTTGGCGATGCCGGCGAGAAAAACCCTCTCGTGCCCGGCGATGGCCTTCTTCTGCAGGTATCGCTGGAGAACCTGGCGGCGGCCCTCCTGCAGGGCCCGCGACAGGTCCCACGGGTCCAGCGGGTTGACGTGCAGCATGCGGAGCAGCCCCGCCTGGAACAGCGGCACGTTGCCCAGGCTGCGGCCGGTGCCGCCGACGCGGTTGATCGTGCCCGGCACGTAGTCGGGCGCGGTCGGCACGCCGCCGTACCACGCCTGCAGCGAGACGCCCATGGCCCACGGCATGCCGGCGGCGCCCTGGTCCCACGGCGTGCCGGCGGCGGCGCACACGTCGCCGTCGCCCGTGCAGTCGATGACCCGCTTTGCCATCACGGCCGAGCGGCCCGCCTTGGTCTCGATCAGCACGCCGCGGATCTGTCCGTCCTCCACGATCGCCCCGGCCGACAGGGCCAGGTGCAGCACGGTGACGCCCGCGGCCGCCAGTAGCTCGTCCCACGCGAGCTTCACCATCTCGGGGTTCATCGAGCCGACGACCCACGTGGTCCCGAAGCGTTCGTCGCGTGACAGGTTCGTGATGCCGTCCAGCCGCTGCAGTGTCGTCGCCAGCGTGTGCCACAGGCCCTGGAAATCGACACCGTTGGTTGAGAGGATCGGCGTGATCGCCTGCGTGACCGTCGCTCCGCCCAGCGTGCCCTCGCGTTCGATCAGAAGCGTTCGGGCCTTCAAGCGGGCCGAGGCGATGGCGGCGGCGCAGCCGGCCGGGCCGCCGCCGCAGACGATGACGTCGTACTCGCCCAGCACCGGCACGTCGCGTGCGGGCTCATGATATTGGGTTGCAGTCATGCAGCGGATTATCCATCGGCCCACGCACGGGGTCAAAGGGGTTTCCGCTTGCGTGAGGATTGCTCCGGCGCGATCATCTGGAAACGTCCCACGCGAGCATGCCGGCGCGAGTACGCCCGCCACGGCGAGTAAACTTCGCATGGCACCCGCATAGCACCCGATGAAGGAGATCATGATGTCGGCGATTCCGTCCTATGAAGAACGTCTGAAGTGGTTTCACGAGGCGCGGTTCGGCATCTTCGTGCACTGGGGCCTGTACTCGATGCTGGGCCGCGGCGAGTGGGTCATGTTCCAGGAACGCATCCCTGCCAGGGAATATGCCAAACTCGCCCGCCGATTCAAGCCCGCCAAATTCGACGCCGACGCACTGGCCGCCGTCGCCGTCGACGCCGGCGCCAAGTACATGGTCCTCACCACGCGCCACCACGACGGATTCTGCCTCTTCGACAGCAAGGTCTCCGACTTCACCTCCGTCAAGTCGGCCGCCGGGCGCGATTTCGTGGCCGAGTACATCCACGCCTGCCGCAAGGCGGGGCTCAAGGTGGGCCTGTACTACTCGCTGCTGGACTGGCGATTCCCGGGTTATTTCGAACCGAAGAAGTATCCCGACTCGGCCGCCGCAATGGTGCAGCAGCTGCACGACCAGGTCCGCGAGCTGATGACGAATTACGGCAAGATCGACGTGCTCTGGTACGACGGCGACTGGATCAATCACGGCTGCGCGGGCATCGACGACAAGGCCGCGTTCTGGCGGTCGCGCGAGCTCAACGACATGGCCCGGCAGCTGCAGCCTCACTCCTCATCAACAACCGCAGCGGCATCGGCGAGGACCTCGACACGCCTGAGCAGCACGTGTCGGCCTCGGTGCCGGGGCGCGGGTGGGAGGCGTGCATGACCATGGGCGACTTCACGGGGTGGGGCTTCACGCGGCACAACCCCAACTTCAAAGGCCTGCCGCAACTGCTGCAGACGCTGGTTTCATCGGCGGCGGGCGAGGGCAACTGCCTGCTGAACATCGGCCCCAAGGGCGACGGCTCGATTCGCAAGGAAGAACGCGTCCGCCTGGCGGCCATGGGGCAGTGGCTGCGGACCAGCGGCGAGGGCATCTACGGCTCGCAGCGGTGCGACCTGCACGGCGGGCTGGGCGGGAAGGTCACGCCCACCAACGGCTGGGGCTTCATCGGCATGTGGACGCGCAAGGGCAGCACGGGTTACCTGCACATCTTCCGCTGGCCCGGCCGCGAGGCCGTGGTGCCGCTGGTGGCGACGCGGGCGCTATCGGCCAGGCTGCTGGCGACGGGGCAGGAGCTATCGGTGCGGCAGGAGCACAACGGGCGGCTGATCATCTCTGGCCTGCCGCTTCGGCCGCCTCACCCGGCGATGAACACGATCGCGGTCGAGTTCGACGGCGAGCCGCACCGCATCAACGAGACCGACTGCGCCGCCTGGCTGGAGGGCAAGGCGTAGTCAGCGAGATCTGTCCACGAACCTGCGTGCCTGATGCCTCGGTGCCACCCTCAAGCGAGCAAAGCGAAGCTTGGGGGTGCTGCTGGAACTTGGCCTGACCGAGGATGAACCTCCCTGCTGAAGACACCCCCATGCTACGCCCTCCGGGCTTGCTTGAGGGTGGCACCGGTGGAGAGGCTGGCAGGTTCGTGGACAGAGATCTATTCCGTGGGCGCCGGCTGGGTCTCGGGGGCGCGGTTCTTGAGCTCGGGGTGGAGGCGCTGGTAGATGTCGTCGAGGATGCGGCGCTGCATGTCGTAGGAGTGGCTGGTCGTGCGCCACGATTCGTTCTGCTGGGGCGTGGTGGCCGCGTCGATGTCCACGGGCGACTGGTTGTTCACGCCGTCATAGGAATCGTTGGTGGCCACGCTGCGGTGGATGGCCCCGCCCTGGCGCTGCACGGCGACGTCGACGCGGGCGGAGATGCCGCCGGGTACCTTGATCAGTTCCAGCTTGGCCACGTGCCGCATGGGCGAGCCGCCCAGCAGCCGTTCGCCGGGGCCCTTGGCGTCGGCCGGCAGGCACTTGATCACGCCCGTCTCGGGATCAGCCTCGGCGATGGGATAATACTGCGAGAGGACCTCCCTGGACGTGGCGAACGCCATGGCCTGGTCTACGTTGCCGAGGTATCGGACAGTGCCGGGAGGCTCCTGCGAGCAACCGGCAGCGCAGGCGGCGAGGAGCAGCACGGGGAGAAGCATTCTGATATTCATGTCGATTCCTTTCACACTTATCTTACGCCGTCCATGGCGTCATGCAAGGATGTAGGCTGGAAGGCGATCTCGCCTTTGGGCGGCGGCCTTCCGGGCGGGCTATCGCTTGCCTTTCATCCTGTTTGATCCCACTGGCGGCGAACAGCGCTAAAAAGCGAGCGACTTCGAGATTTGCCTTATGCAAAGCTCTTAGGGTGCGACGGACAACTGAATGCACCGCACTACGACCTACTCTTCCACCGTCCGCGAGGCCGAGTAGTTCGGCGCCTCGTGCGTGATGACGATGTCGTGCGGGTGGTTCTCGGCCAGCGACGCGCCCGAAATGCGGATGAACTTCGCCTTCTGGCGGAGATCGTCGATGGTGGCCGTTCCGCAGTAGCCCATGCCCGCCCGCAGCCCGCCGACCATCTGGTAGACGAAATCGCCCAGCGAGCCGCGATACGGCACGCGGCCTTCGACGCCTTCGGGCACCAGCTTGTCGCGGTTGGTCTGGCCCTTCTGCCCGTAGCGGTCGGCCGAGCCCTGCACCATCGCGCCCAGCGAGCCCATGCCGCGGTACACCTTGAACCGCCGGCCCTTGTAGATGATCGTCTGCCCGGGCGACTCGTCGAGCCCGGCGAACAGGCTGCCCATCATGACGGCCGCGGCCCCGGCCGCGATGGCCTTGGTGATGTCGCCGCTGTGGCGGATGCCGCCGTCGCCGATCACCGGGACGCCCTTGGCGTCGCCGATCTTGGCCGCCTCGCGGATGGCGGTGATCTGCGGCACGCCCACGCCGCTGATGACGCGGGTGGTGCAGATGGAGCCCGGGCCGATGCCCACCTTCACCGCGTCGGCCCCGGCGGCGATCAGGTCGGCCGCGCCCTCGCCCGTGGCCACGTTGCCGGCGATGATCTCGATGTCGTGCATCGACTTGATCTTCTCCACCGTGCGAATGACGTTGTCGCTGTGCCCGTGGGCGGAATCGACCACGATCACGTCCACGTCCTTCTTGATCAGGGCCTCGACGCGTTCGTAGTCGTGCACGCCGACGGCGGCGCCCACGCGGAGGCGGCCGCGGCTGTCCTTGGTGCCCAGCGGAAACTGGCGCGTCTTGTCGATGTCCCGCATGGTGATCAGACCCACGAGCTTTCCGGCTTTGTCCACCAGCAGGAGCTTCTCGACCTTGTGGCGGTTGAGGATGCTCTCGGCATCGTCCAGCGAGGTGTTCGGCGGGGCGGTGACCAGGTTGTCCTTGGTCATGACCTCCGAGATCGGGCGGTCGGCTGAGAGGAACTTCATGTCGCGCCGCGTGAGGATGCCCACGAGGCGGTCGCCGGCGTCGACGATGGGCACGCCCGAGACGTTGTG
>CAZTVF010000030.1:29912-47264 GCA_964616985.1 uncultured Planctomycetaceae bacterium | reverse complement strand
GCGGATGTCCTGGCCGTTGTCGCCGTCGAAGTAGGCGGCCTTCATGGTGACCAGGTCCACCAGGCCGATGAAGTCCTGGCCCAGGCCGATCGGCAGGTGCAGTGGAACGGGAACCAGGCCCAGCTTCTCGGCCAGGTCCTTGTAGACCTTCTCGGGATCAGAGCCGGTGCGGTCCATCTTGTTGATGAACGCGATGCGCGGCACGCGGTAGCGCTTCATCTGGCGGTCGACGGTGATGGACTGGCTCTGCACGCCTCCGACGGCGCACAGCACCATGACCGCCCCGTCCAGCACGCGCAGCGAACGTTCCACTTCGATCGTGAAATCGACGTGGCCGGGCGTGTCGATCAGGTTGATCACGCAGTCCTGCCACTCCACTTGCGTGGCGGCGGAGGTGATGGTGATGCCTCTCTCGCGCTCCAGGTCCATGAAGTCCATGGTCGCGCCGCCGTCGCCGCCCTTGACCTCCTGCATGCGGTGGATGCGGCCGGCGTAATAAAGGATTCGCTCGCTCAGGGTCGTCTTGCCCGAGTCGATGTGCGCGGAGATGCCAATGTTTCGTACCAGTTCCAATTTTGCCACAGGAAAACTCCCAAAGATTCCGTTCGCAACACGGCCTAGGTTCCGGGCCGGTGCGACCTCCGACATCCGGATGATTCAAAGTCCAGCAACTATACCATCCGGCCGAGGAAAAGACAGCGCAAAAACGCGCCCAAAAAGTGATTAACCCGCATGTCCTTACGCTTCGCCTGCGCACCGCGTTCGGGCGAAACCGGAGGGTTCCCAACTAAGATCGTGCGCCATCGGCCGGGGGGAGCGGGACCCTGCACACTACGGCGAGGAGGCATGAAGGCCTTGCGCTGCCTATTCGCCCGGGTTGGAGGCGGGCGGGGCCGATCCGGCGGCGTTCTCGACGCGGGCACTGGGGCCGAGGCGCTTGATCGCCTCGGCGGTGATCTGGCTGGTGATGCAGCGTTCCAGCGACTGGTCGCGCCCCAGCATCATCACGTTCGTCCGCTTGCCGAACTGGCGCGGGCGGGTCGGCTGCGTGGTGGCGGCCGCCACGGCCGGGGCAGGCGTTTCCTCGGGCGTGTCGTCGCTGACACGGTCGTCCAGCGGCGAGTCCATGTAGAGGCGTTCGCTCTTGCCGGGGGTGTTGCCGCGGCCGAAGTCGGTGATCCACGCAGACTTTCCGCCGGTGGGGGCGAAGAGGCTGTAGGCGTCGGAGGTGCTGGTGATCTGCGGCTCGGCCCGGTCGGAGCGGGCAACGTTCACCTGCACCGTCACCTCGTAGGAGCCGGGTTGGTCGGGGGCCTCGGAGATGGTGACCACGGTGGAGCGGTAGATCGTCTGGAGCGTGTTCTCGAGCAGTTCGGTGCTGGTGACAGCGTCCTTGCGCCAGAATTCTCCAAACTGGCGGCCGACCAGCGGCATGGTGGTGATGATGCCGGCGCGGCGGTCCTGGCGATCGAGGGTGAAGTAATAGCCCTGGAGCACCGAGCGGCTGGCCTGCCAGATGGTCTCGAAATCCCTCTGGGCCGGCGTCATCGGGGGCGCGGGAGCGGCCGGCGTGGTGTAGTTGCAGCCGCCGCCCAGAAGTGCCAACACGAGGATGCAGGTTGTCGCGAGCGATCGCATGATTTTGCCTTGCCGGCGGGGCGAAGATAATCTCGCCGCCCGTTTGCCGGCGCTGGGCATTATATCGTAGGTTTCAGATGAAGCAATCGTTAGCCGCTAGCTGGCCCTCGTAGGGCCCTGCACACCAATGCCCCGCCCCGGCGACCACCAATTCGCCGGGGCACTTTTCATTCCAGAAGAAACAGCGAGAGCAGGGATGAACGGGGATAAACGCAGATAGGAAGAAATGCATAGGCGACGGCTTGGCCGTTCGGCGCTGTAGAAGCCACATGCGCCACACGGATCTGACAGCGCCGAACGGCAAGCCGCTGCCAAAGGCCACCATTGCTTCTCTCCATCCCCCTTTGTCTCTGCGCTCTGTTTCTTTTTCTTCCATCCGCACTTCCCGAAACATCCCGCGGCCGCGAACGTTAGATTAATACAGGCTCGAGGGCCCTTATGCGCATCCTTGCCGGATCGTTGAAAAATCGAGAGATCAAGCCGCCCCCGGGCGATACGACGCGACCCATGACCTCCATGGTCAAAAAGTCGCTGTTCGATACGCTGGGGCCGTGGATGGAGGGCGCGCACGTGGCCGACCTCTATTGCGGGCCCGGCACGCTGGGGCTGGAGGCCCTCTCGCGCGGGGCGGCCCACAGCTATTTCTCCGATCGCGACCGCTCGGCCCTGTTCTTCCTGCGAAAGAATATCGACCTCCTCGGCGTCGGCGACCGGTGCACCATCTGGGCCGGCGACCTGACGGCCAAGCTGTCGGGCTGGGTCCAGACGCTGACGGCCCCGCTGGACGTGGCCTTCGTCGACCCGCCGTTCCCGCACGCGCGGGAATGGTCGTGGGACGAGCAGGTCATGCAGATCTTCGCCCCGCTGGCGACCAAGCTGGGCCCCCACGGCGTGGTGGCGCTCCGCCTGCCGGCCGACGTCAAGCCGCCCGCGACGCTGGGTTCTCTGGCGGTGCGGCTGACGAAATGCTATGGTGATATGACTGTTTCGTTCGCCGGCCACGGAGATGAGGAATAAATGGCAAAGTCTGCCTACCAATATTTTGAGCCTGACCGCGTCGCCAAGCTCAAGAACCTCAACATCATGGTGCGCCAGGCCGTCGAGGGCTTCATCACCGGCCTGCACCGCAGCCCGCACAAGGGCTTCTCGGTGGAGTTCTCCGAGCACCGTGAGTACACCGCCGGCGACGACCTTCGCCACCTGGACTGGGTGGCCTGGGGCCGAACCGACCGCTACTACATCAAGCAGTACGAGCAGGAGACCAACCTCCGCGCGTACATCCTGCTGGACGTCAGCAATTCGATGAACTACCGCTACACCGGCGAGCTGACCAAGCACGCCTACGGCTGCTTCCTGGCCGGGTGCCTCAGCTACCTCATGTGCCGCCAGCAGGACACGGTGGGCATGATCGCCTTCGACGAGGATGTCCGCTTCCACCTGCCGCCGGGCTCGACGCCCGCGCACCTCGACCAGGTCTTCAAGCACATGGAGAAGACCAAGCCCGGCAAGAAGACCGCCATCGCCGAGACGTTCCACAAGCTCGCCGCCACCATTGCCAAGCGCGGCCTGATCATCATCATCTCCGACCTGTACGACGACCAGTCGGAGATCCTCAAGGCCCTGCAGCACTTCGTATACAAGCGGCACCAGATCATGCTGTTCCACCTGATGGACCCGGCCGAGCTGGAATTCCCGTTCAAGAAGATCCTGTCCTTTGTGGACATGGAGACCGACGAGCGGCTGCAGGTGGACCCGCGGTACGTGCGCGACGCATACATTCAGGAAGTCAACGCCTTCACCGAGCGCTACCGCAAGGAATGCCGCGACCGGTCGATCGATTACATCCTCACGCCCACCAGCACGCCGTATGACACGGCGCTGCTGAACTACCTGGCCAAGAGAAAGGCGGGGCGGAAATAATGCTCGCCTTCGCCTTCGTCGCGCCGCTGCTGCTGCTGGGGCTTCTGGCCACGCTGATCCCGCTGCTGCTGCACCTGCTGGCCCGCTCGCGGGCGCAGGAGGTGCTGTTCCCCACGCTGCGGTTCCTCAAGCTCAGCATGGAGAAGACCGCCCGCCGCCGTAAGATCCAGCACGTGTTCCTGATGGCGCTGCGAATGCTGCTGCTGGCCATGCTGGCCCTGGCCGTCGCCCAGCCCTACAGCGAGGCCATTGGCGGCTGGCTCGGCGGGCAGCGATACGTCGCGGTCGTCATCCTGGACAACAGTATGTCCATGGCCACCGTTCGCGGCTCGGGCAAGGATCACACCACGCGGCTGGAGAAGGCCAAGTACGAGGCCGGCCGCCTGCTCAGCAGCGAGAACAAACCCGTGCTGGCGGCCCTGCTGACGACCAACGGCGGCATGGTGTCCACCGACCTTTCCAGCCGCCTGGAGCAGCTGCGCGACGAGATTGCCAAGACGCCCGCGGGCAACGGCAAGGCGCCGCTGGCCCAGCGGCTGACGGCCGCCGTCGAAATGCTGCTCAAGGACAGCACGCCGCAGAAATCGATCTACCTGTTCACCGACCTGCAGAAGGTCAGCGCCGAGGAACTGCTGCGCGTGGAGGCCCTGGTCAAGGCCAAGGACCAGGTGCACCTGCTCATCGTGGACACCGCCGACCGGCAGGTGAACAACGTGGGCATCAGCGAGTTAAAGATCGACGGCGACCGCATTGTGGACAAGCCCCTGGGCTTCACCGCGACGCTGATGAACTCCTCCGCCACCGACCGCGTCGTGGACGTGGGCATGCGGATCAATGGCAACCCCGTCGGCCAGAAGAGCCGCGTCAGCCTGCGTTCGGCGGGGCAGGACGGCTCGACGGCGACGGTGCGGTTTTTCCAGACGTTCTCGCAGGTGGGCAACGTCACCGGCGACGTGATGATCGACCAGGTCGACGACCTGCCGCGCGACAACATGCGACGCTTCAGCCTGCGGCTGGGCGGGCGGATCAAGGCGTTGATCGTCCGCGGGCCCGGCGGGGGGGCGAAGAACCCCATCCTCGACCCGGCCACCACGCTGACCTTCGCACTGGACCCCTACAGCGACAAGAGCATCCCCTGGTTCATCACGCCCACGCTGGTGGAGGGCGACCAGTTCGCCTCGGCGTCGCTGGCTGGCCAGGACATCGTGTACTTCTGCGACATGCCCGCGTTCAATGACGAGCAGGCCCGCGCGGTGGAGCAGTTTGCCGCCGCCGGCGGGTCGGTGGTGTTCTTCCTGGGCGCCAACGTCGACGTGAAGAACTACAACCAGCGATTCATGGAGCAGATCAAGGCCGAGGGCGGCCTGCTGCCCGCGACCATCGCCCCGGCCGTCGGCGAGGTGGGCCCGATGGCGGCGGCCCAGGCGGTGGATTTTGTCGAGGTCGATCACCCGTTCTTCAAAGGCTTCTACGACAATCTCGCCGACTACTGCACCGCGAGCATTCAGCGCTACTACAAGCTCGTCGCCACCGGCAGGACGGGCAAGGCGCTGGTCCGCCTCAAGAACGGCGACTCACTGCTGCTGGAAAAGACATTCGGAAGCGGCCGCGTGGTGCTGTGCGCCACCGGCGCATCGCCCGTATGGAGCAACCTGCCCACGACGGGCCTGTTCGCGATGGTGATCCGCATGAGCCTGCTGGCCCGCCAGGACATGTCGCACGATGAGAACTACCTCGCCGACGCGCAGGTGGAAATCCGTCCGCCCATCGCCGCCCGCGACGGGAACGAACTGCCCGTCAACATCACACTGCCCGACAGCGACGAGGGCAAGGGTCAGACGATCACCGTCGCCGCCCGCCGCACGGGCGAGGGCTATCTCGCCTCGTTTGCCGACACGTCGCGCGTGGGCTTCTATAACTGGCGCGTGGCCGGCGGCGTGGATGAAGAAGAACGCGACAAGAAGGGCTTTGGCACCTTCGCCGTCAACCCCCAGGGCAGCGAGAGCCAACTGCAGCCGATGGACGCCGAGGCGCTGACCCAGGGCCTCAAAGACCAGGAATTCAGCCGCGCCTACATCGCCTCCAGCCTCGATGAAGTGAACGCCACCGCCGCCGCCCAGGCCCAGCCTCGCAACTGGTGGGACGTGCTGATGGCCATCGCCATCCTCGTCCTCGTCGTCGAAGCCCTCGCCGCCAACCGTCTCCGCAAGCCTGGGGAAAGCAACGTGCCCTCGCATCTCAACCCCAAGATCGCAGGTTAGGCAAGTTTCCGCGATCCTTCACCGCAAAGCTCGCAGAGAACGCGGAGGGAAGAAGCAATAAGCAGGGATAAACGGGGATGAATACAGATAAAGAACGATGGAGAAGCTTCGCTGTCTGCCACGCATGCTTTCTTCGCCTTCCGTGCAATCCCTTAATTCCAGAAATCATCCTAGAATCCCGCTCAGTATTTCCCTGAAGCGCCAATGGCGCCCCGGCAGGGCTTTCGCCACCGCCACGCATCAATCGGCATTCGGCAATTGGCATTCGGCAATCGCCATGGTACAACCACGCCATGGCCCAACCGTCAACGCAGGAGACCGCTCTGTGGGTGCTCCGCCGCCTCAGGGAGGCGGGGTACGAGGCCTTGTTCGCGGGCGGGTGCGTCAGGGACATGCTCCTGGGCCTGCCGTCGACCGACTACGACGTGGCCACCAGCGCCACGCCCGCCGAGGTGCAGCGGCTCTTCCGCAAGGTGCTGCTGGTGGGGGCCAAGTTCGGCGTGGCCATGGTCATCCACAACAAGCAGAAGGTGGAGGTCACCACCTTCCGCAGCGACCTCTCCTACGTCGATGGCCGCCGGCCCGAGGGCGTGCGTTTCGCCACCGCCCAGGAGGACGCCCAGCGGCGTGACTTCACGATCAACGGCATGTTCTACGACCCGCTCACCGAGAGCGTGATCGACTACGTCGGCGGCAAGGACGACCTGCAGCGGCGGGTGATCCGCACCATCGGCGACCCCAACCAGCGATTCGAGGAAGACTACCTGCGGCTGATCCGCGCGGTGCGATTCGCGGTGCGCCTGGGCTTTGCGATCGAGCCCGCCACGGCCGAGGCCATCGGCACGCACGCGGGCAGGCTGGCCCTCATCAGCGGCGAACGGATTCTCGACGAACTTTCGAAGATGCTTTCCCGCCCCGACGCGGCCGCGGCGCTGCAGCGGATGCACGAACTTCATCTGGCGGGGGCGATCATGCCGGAGCTGTTCGCGTCGCCCGAGCTCTGGCCGCCGGCAGTGGCGCGGGCCGCGGCGCTGGCAGGCCGCAGGGACCTTGTCCTGACGCTGGGCGGCCTCCTGGGCGCGATGGGCGAAGAGACGATCGTGCAGATCACGCGGCGGTGGGGGGCGTCAAACATCCTGCGAGACTCGCTGTCGTGGCTGTCGCAGCACATAGGGGAGTGGGATCGCGGGCCGCTGCTGCCGCTGGCGGAGTTCAAACGCCTGCTGGCCCATCGCGACTTCCGCCGCCTCCAGCGGCTCTGGCTGGCCGAAGAGATCCGCGCCACCGGCGGCATCTCGCAGGGCCGGATCATCGCCCGCCGTTGCCGGGCCATCCCGCGCGACCGCATCGCCCCGTCCCCCTTCATCACCGGCGCCGACCTCAAGTCACTGGGCCTGACCGAAGGCCGCCAGCTCGGGGACCTCATGCGAACGCTCTACGACGCCCAGCTCAACGAAGAGATCCTCGACCGCGACGAGGCACTGGCGATGGCGAAGAAGCTCCTCGGCGTCACCCGATGATTCCGCTTTGGCTCTGAGGCCCCTGGTACAGCTGCGCGACGGCCATGTGGAGTGCGGTGGCAGAGGCCGCGGAGCGGCCGCGACGCCGTCTATCGAACAAAAAACCCCGCTTTCGCGGGGTCTTTCGATTCTGGTTCAACTCGTCGATCAACCTTCGAAGCGGCGGAAGATGAGGCAGGCGTTGTGGCCGCCGAAACCGAAGCTGTTCGAGAGCATGACATTTACTTTGCGCTGGCGGGCAGTCTTGGGCACGTAGTCCAGATCGCATTCCTCGGAGGGGTTCTCCAGGTTCAGCGTGGGGGGGACCACGTTGTCCTGCATGCCCTTGAGGCACACGACCGCTTCGACCGCGCCCGAGGCGCCCAGCAGGTGGCCGTGGGCGCTCTTGGTGCTGCTGACCCACAGGCCGTTCTTGGCATAGGCGCCGAAGACGTTCTTGATCGACTTGGTCTCGGCCAGGTCCCCCAGCTCGGTGCTGGTGCCGTGGGCGTTGATGTACTCAATCTGCTCGGGGGCCATCTCGGCGTCCTTGAGGCATCGCTTCATGGCCAGGATGGCGCCGCGGCCCTCGGGGTCGGGGGCGGTGATGTGGTAGCCATCGCCGCTGGAGCCGTAGCCGATCAGTTCGCCGTAGATCTTGGCGCCCCGCTTGCGGGCGTATTCGAGCTCTTCGATGACCAAGGCCCCGGCGCCCTCGGAGAGGAGGAAGCCGTCGCGGTCCTTATCCCACGGCCGGCTGGCGTGGATGGGGTCGTCGTTGCGGGTGGACAGGCCCTTGAGGGCGCAGAAGCTCGAGAGGCCGATGGGCGTCAGGGCGGCCTCGCTGCCGCCGGTGATGACCATGTCGCAGTCGTCGCGCTGGATGGCCCGCAGACCTTCGCCGATGGAGTTGGCGGCCGAGGCGCAGGCGGTGACGACCGCCTGGTTGGGCCCGCGCAGGCCCCAGATGATGGAGATGCTGCCGCAGGCGGCATTGGCCATCAGCTTGGGGACGGTAAAGGGGCTGACCCGGCCGGGGCCCTTCTCGATCATGCGGCGGTGCTGGTCTTCGAGTTCCTGCAGGCCGCCGATGCCGCTGCCGTAGATCACGCCGCAGCGGTCCACGTCGGTCTTGGCGAAGTCGATCCCGGAGTCGCGCACGGCCTCGACGGCGCAGGAGACGGCGAACTGGCAGAAGCGGTCCATGCGTTTGGACTCGCGCGGGTCCAGCTGGTCGGCTGGAACCGATTCCCAATTCAGCACCTCGCCACCGATCTTGGAGGCGTACGGTTCGGGATCGAATCTCTGGATCCGCCGGATGCCGCTTTGTCCAGCCAGCATGGCGGTCCAGAAATCGTTCACATTGTGGCCCATGGGATTGACGGTCCCCAGGCCGGTGACGACGACGCGGCGTTTAGCCATCAAGTGCTTCCTTCGACTGCTTAGGCCTTGTTGGCGTGTTCTTTGATGTAGTCGATGGCCTGGCCAACCGTCTGAATCTTCTCGGCCTCTTCGTCGGGGATGCTCAGCTCGAACTCATCCTCGAACTCCATGACCAGTTCAACGGTGTCCAGCGAGTCCGCGTTAAGGTCGTTGACAAAGGACGTCTCGCGGGTGATCTCGCTCTTGTCCACGCCCATCTGCTCGGACACGATTTCAATGACTTTCTCTTCGATCTCGTCGGCCACTTGTGTCTCTCCCTGAAACTTTTTGGTTTACGATATCAAAACACCGGTCCAAAACCAAGCCCGCTCCCGCGGGCGGCGGTACTATAGCTTGGCATACCCGGCCTTGCAAGCACAACTGCGCCGAATATCCGCAACTTTCTTTGCCGCCGCCCTCCGCGACTGGAGGGGCACAGAACGCTCTGAAGAACACCTCTTCCTGGCCGCCATCGCGGGGGCCAGAACCCAGCCCAAAGGGGCCGGCGCCCGATTACGTGTGCATGCCGCCATCGACGCTAATTACCTGACCGGTAATGTAGTTAGAAGCTTCCGACGACAGGAAGGCCACCGCCTTGGCGATGTCCGACGGCAGGCCGAAGCGTTCCATCGGGATCTGAGCCAGGGCCATATCCTTCGCCTGCTGGGGCAGCACGTCGGTCATCTCGGTCTTGATGAAGCCCGGGGCCACCGCGTTGCAGCGGACGCTCCGCTTGGCCAGTTCCTTGGCCGCCGACTTCATCAGGCCCAGCATGCCCGCCTTGGAGGCGGCGTAGTTGGCCTGCCCGCGGTTGCCTTCGAGCCCGCTGTAGCTGGACATGAACACGATCGAGCCGGTCCGCTGGCGCATCATGATCTTGCCGGCCGCCCGCGTCCCGATGAAGGCGCTGGTCAGGTTCACCTTCAGGACCAGGTCCCAATCCTCGTCGGACATCATCAGCACGATGTTGTCGCGGGTGATGCCCGCGTTGTTCACCAGCACGTCCAGGTGCCCGTACTTCTCGGCGATCTCGTCGATCAGGGCGGTGAACCCCGCGCTGTTGGTGACGTCCATCTTGGCCGTGACCAGCTTGTCGCCCGGGTTGCCCAGGGCCGCAGGCAGCTCGGCCAGAAGCTCTTCCTTCATATCGACGGCCACCACCGTCATGCCCATCGCCAGCAGTTCGCGGCAGATCTCTCGACCGATGCCGCGGGCGCCGCCGGTCACAATCGCTACCTTCTCGTTATCCGCAATCGTCTTGGCCATTTGTCTTCCTTTTCCTTTATGAACCGTAGTGCAGCCATCATGGCCGCACGCTTCCCTGCCCGATGGCAGTCTCACGCCCCGATGGGCATGCTCTCTTCTATTGCGTCAGTTTCTCGATCGACTCGCGGCTGTTGAGGCTGACCACCTCGGCCTTGCGGTTGATGCGTCGCATCATGCCGGCCAGTACGCGGTTGGGGCCGATCTCGTAGAACTTCTCCACGCCCTGGGCCAGCAGGTATTCCATCGACTGCTGCCAGCGGACCGCCCCCGTCAGCTGCGCCAGCAGCTTGCACTTGATCGCGCCGGCGTCGGCGTAGGGCTGGGCGTCCACGTTGGCCACGACGGTCGTCGTGGCGGCGAGGCCGCGGGGGCTGCGGAACTGCACCGCCTCCAGGGCCTTGGACAGCTCGGCCGCCGCGGGGGCCATGATCGCGCTGTGAAACGCGCCGGCCACCTCGAGGGCCTTGGCGGCAGAGGCGCCGAACTCGGTCGCCCTGGCCTCGGCTCGCTTGCACGCGTCGATGGCGCCGCTGATGACGATCTGCCCGGGGCAGTTGAAGTTCGCGCAGGTCAGCGGCTGGCCTTCGGCGGCGGCCGCACAGAGTTCGTTGGCCTTCGCTTCGTCTAGGCCGATGATGGCGACCATGCCCGAGGGCACGGCCGTGGCGGCAGCCTGCATGGCCGCGCCGCGCCGGGCCACCAGCCGCAGGGCGTCCTGGAAGTCGATCATGTCGGCTGCGTAGAGGGCGGTGTATTCGCCCAGGCTCAGCCCGGCCATGAAGGCGGGGCGGAGGGCCTCGACCTTCTGGGGGCCCAGCAGGTTGTCGATGCAGGCGAGCATGGCGGCCGACACGGTGAAGATGGCGGGCTGGCAGACGTCGGTCTTGGCCAGGTCGGTCTCGGGGCCTTCGAAGCAGAGCTTCTTGAGCGGCAGGCGGGTGATCTCCTCGGCCTGGTCAAACACGGCCTTGGCGGCGGGGAAGGCCTCGTAGAGATCCTTGCCCATGCCGATTGTCTGTGCACCCTGACCGGGGAATATGAAAGCTGTTTTCATAGATCCTCTTCTTCTTTCCGGGCGCCATGCCGGCCGGCACGCACGACGGCATGCTCACCCCAGGCACAGCGGCGCGTCGCAGACATCGCGACGTTTCGGCGCGGCACTCATCACATGCGAACGGTGATGCCCGCCCATGTCAGGCCGGCCCCGAAGGCGACCATGAGCAGGTTGGAGCCGGGCTTGATTCGTCCGCTCTGGCTGGCCTCTTCCAGCGCCAGCGGGATGGACGCCGCCGAGGTGTTGCCGTAGCGGTCGATGTTCATGTAAACCTTTTCCATCGGGAAGTTGTACTTCTCGGTGGCCGAGGCAATGATCCGCGTGTTCACCTGGTGGGGGATCACCAGGTCCACCGTCTCGGTGGTGAGGTTGCAGTGCGACATGCAGTCGCCCAGCAGCCATTGCATCTTCTCGACGGCGAACTTGTAGACCTCGCGGCCTTTCATCTTCACATAGTGCTCGTGGCCGTCGACGCTCTGGTGGCTGGCGGGGTTCCGCGAGCCGCCTCCGGGGACGTGGATGAGTTCCCATCCCTCGCCGTCGGCGTGCAGGACGCTGTAGAGGATGCCCTTGTCTTCGGTGGTCGCTTCCAGCAGCACGGCCCCGGCGCCGTCGCCGAACAGGATGCAGCTGGTGCGGTCGGTGTAGTCGCAGAAGCGGCTGAGCGTATCGGCCCCGATGACCAGCACACGCTTGTACATGCCGGACTCGATGAACTTCGCCCCCGTGGTCATGCCGTAGACGAAGCCGCTGCAGGCGGCGCACAGGTCGAAGCAGGGGACGTTCTTGGCGCCCAGGGCCGCCTGCACGAAGCAGGCGGTGGCGGGGAACATCATTTCGGGCGACACGGTGCAGACGATGATCAGGTCCAGGTCGGTGGCGGTCAGGCCGGCCGACGCCAGGGCCTTGCGGGCGGCTTCCGTGGCGATGGTGGCGGTGGTCTGGCCCGGGGAGACCACGTGGCGCTGCTTGATGCCGGTCCGCTGCGTGATCCAATCATCAGAGGTGTCGAGGAACTTCTCGAAATCGGCGTTGGTCATCACCTTGTCAGGGACGGCGGCCCCGATTCCTCGGATTGCAGCGCGGATCTTCTGTGGCATGTCAGGCCTTCTGTCCTTGGGCCAGGAAGTCGGTGATGCGAGTGTTGACGTGCTGGCTGGCAAAGACCTTGGCGGCCCGCACGGCATTCTTGAGCCCACGCCAGTCGCTGGCGCCGTGGCAGATGATGCAGATACCGCCCACGCCCAGCAGGGGGGCTCCGCCGTACTCGTTGAAATCGAATTTGGTGAGGAAGGCCTTGGCGGCCATCTTGATCGCGTCGGCGGCCTGCGGCATGGTGGTCTTCATCTCGCCCATCATGCCCTTGATGAAGCCTTCGACCATGCCTTCCATCAATTTGAGCATGACGTTGCCGACGAAGCCGTCGCAGACCATGACGTCGCAGGTGCCGCGGAAGAGGTCCCGCCCCTCGACGTTTCCGATGAAGTTTACGTGGGGATCGTTGCGAAGCAGGTCGCGGGTGGCGCGGACCAGGTCGTTGCCCTTGGTCTCTTCCTCGCCCACGCTCAAGAGGCCCACGCGGGGGCTCTTGATGCTGCAGATCGTGTTGGCGTAGATCGAGGCCATCACGCCGTACTGGTGCAGGTGCTGCGCGCGGGCGGCTACATTGGCCCCCACGTCGCAGACCACGACGGGCCCGGCGTAGGTGGGTGCGACGATGGCGATGCCCGGACGGTGAACGCCCGCCAGCCGCCGCAGGTTCATCTGCGCGGCGGCCACGAACGCACCGGTGTTGCCGGCAGAGACGCAGGCGTCGACCAGGCCCTGGCGGTGCAGTTGCGTGAGCACCACCAGCGAACTGTCGGGCTTGGCCCGCAGGGCTTCCACCGGCGACTCGTCCATCGCCACAACTTGTGTGGCATTATGGATATCGATGTACTCCTGCCAGTCGCTCGAAGAGGCGAGGTGCTGGCGGAGGACATCCTCCTGGCCGACCAGGACGATTTTGTCGCCGGCGGCAAGGTGTTCGCGGGCGGCCAAGGCGCCCTTTACTTCTTCCGTGGGCGCGCGGTCGCTCCCCATGGCATCGAGGCCGATGCGCATCGGTTAGCCTTCTTTCTCAAGCTTGAGGCTCAAGCCCGGACGAACGTAGCCGCAATTGCCGCAGGCGGCGTGGGGCAGCTTGGGCTTGTTGCAGTTTGGACAGTCAGCCAGGTTCACCGGCTTGCGGGCGTGGTGAGCTCGTCTGCAACGGGTGCGGGCTCGGCTGAGTTTTTGTGTTGGTAACATGTTTTCCTGCCAATCTAGTGCAAAAAGACTCTTAAACGTGCCTCCGCGCACGATGCAAGCGCACCGTGCCCGCAAGGCGTTGCGGAAAGTTACTCATATCCGGTTCATTTGTCAAGCCATTGTCTGGCCGCTTCGCGGAATGACGAATGACAAATGACGAAGGCCGGATGAACGCCCCAAATGTTCAAAGGACCAAGGCGTCGGCCCTTCGTCATTGGGCCTTCGGTGCTTCATTCGTCATTACGGCTCACCCGAGCCGTTCCTGGGCGAACTCGATCGCCTTGGCCAGGGCCTCGGCGAGCTTCTCGGGCTGCTTGCCGCCGGCCTGCGCGAGGTTGGGCTTGCCGCCGCCGCTGCCGCCGACGATGGGCGCGATCGCCTTTACCCAGTCGCCGGCCTTGAGCTTGCCGCCGGCGACGACCTCGTCATTTACCATCGCGATCAGCGTTACCTTGTCCTCGGCCACGCCGCCCACGAAGACCGCCGCGGCGCCCTTCTGCCGCTGCACGTCGCACAGCGTCCGCAGGGCGGCCGCATCGGCGCCGTCCAGGCGGCCCACGACGATGTTGCCCGCGGGCGTCTGGGCGGTGTGCTCGGGCGCGAACTCGCCGGCAGCGCCGCCGGCGGGCTTGGCCTTCTTGAGCTGCTTGATCTCTTTCTGCATCGACTCCACGCGGGCGGCCACGTCCGCCGGCTGGCAGCGCAGCAGCGATGTCGCCGCGCGCATGGCCGCGTCCAGTTGCTGCATCTGTTGTACGGCTGCGTGGCCGGAGACGGCGGTGATCCTTCTCACGCCCTTGGCCACCGATTCCTCGCCGACGATCTTGAACAGGCCCACCTGGCTGGTCCGCTGCAGGTGCGTGCCGCCGCAGAACTCGATGGCGCACATCTCGTCGGCCGCCAGCGGGGCCGACTTGTCCCCGGCCGGGCCGATCCAGATGACCCGCACCGGGTCGGGGTATTTCTCGCCGAACACCGCCCGCACGCCGGCGAGCTGCTTGGCCGCCGCCAGCGGCATGATCTTGTGCAGCACCGGCATGTCGGCCAGGATCTGCTCGTTCACCAGCCGCTCGACCTCGATGGTCTGCTCGTCGGTGAGGGCCTGGTTGTGGGTGAAATCGAAGCGCAGGCGGTCGGCCGCCACGATGCTGCCAGCCTGGTTGATGTGATCGCCCAGCACCTTCCGCAGTGCCCAGTTGAGCAGGTGCGTGCCGGTGTGGTTGCGCATGATGTCGAAGCGCGAGGCATCCACGCGGGCGGTGACCACCGTGCCCACGCGCAGCGTGCCCGACTCCAGCGAGCCGTTATGCAGCACGCTCTGGCCGGCGACGGCCGTCGAGCGGACGACGAATCGCCCGCCGGGGAAGGTGATCTCGCCGGTGTCGCCGACCTGGCCGCCCTGCTCGCCGTAGAAGTTGGTCTGGTCCAGGACGATTGCCGCCTGTTCGCCGGCGTTCAGCGTGCCGGAGCTGATGAACTTGCCGCCGGCCGCCCAGCCGAGCACCTTGGCCTCCAGCGGGGCGGGGGAGTACTTGGCCGAGTCGTCCGTAGGGGGCAGGTTGGCGACGGCCTCGACCTTGAAGGTGTCGCCCGCGCCGCGCGAGACTTCCTCGTGGCGGGTCTTGGCGTCCTCGTAGCCCTTCATGTCGACCGTCATGCCCCGCTCGCCGGCCATCACCTGCGTGAGGTCGATGGGGAAGCCGTACGTGGCGTGCAGTTCAAAGGCGACTTCGCCCCCGAGCTGCTTGCCGCCGGCGGCGAGGACCTTCTGCGCCTGGCGGTCGAAGAGGTCGATGCCGCGGTCGAGGGTCTTGCCGAACGACTCCTCCTCGCTGCGGATGGTGTCGATGACGTACTGCTGGCGGCTCTGGATCTCGGGGAAGGCGTCGCCCATGAGCTCGACGATCAGCGGGACGAGCTTGGCCACGAACGTGCCCTCGATGTTGAGATACTGGCGGCCGTAGCGGGCGGCCCGGCGGAGGATTCGCCTCAGCACGTAGCCGCGGCCCTCGTTGGAGGGGATGACGCCGTCGGCGATGGCGAACGTCAAGGCGCGGGCGTGGTCGGCGATGACGCGGCAGGCCACGTCGCCGATGTTCTCCTGGCTGGTCACGTCGAAGCGGTCGGCCAGGCCCGAGGCCGCGCCGTAGCGGTGGCTGGTGAGGGTCTCGATCTTCTCGATGATCGGGACGAACAGGTCGGTGGCGTAGTTGCTGCTCTTGCCCTGCAGGACGAAGCAGATGCGCTCGAAGCCCATGCCCGTGTCCACGTGGGTGGCCGGCAGGGGGGAGAGCTTGCCATCGCCGCCGCGGTTGAACTGCATGAACACGAGGTTCCAGATCTCCATCACGCGGCGGTCGCCGGCGTTGACGAGCTTGCCGCCGCTCTTGTCGGGCGTGAGGTCGATGTGGATCTCGCTGCACGGGCCGCAGGGGCCCGTGTCGCCCATTTCCCAGAAGTTGTCCTTCTTGGAGCCCATGTGGATGTGGGTGGGGTCGATGTTCGTGAGCTTCTTCCACAGGTCGGCCGCCTCGGTGTCCGGCTCGAGCCCTTCCTTCTTGTCGCCGCCGAAGACGGTGGCGTGCAGGCGGTCTGCCGGCAGGCCCCAGACCTTCGTCAGCAGTTCCCACGCCCACTGGATGGCGTCGGCCTTGAAGTAGTCGCCGAAGCTCCAGTTGCCGAGCATCTCGAAGAAGGTGTGGTGGTACGTGTCGTGTCCGACATCTTCGAGGTCGTTGTGCTTGCCGCCGGCGCGGATGCACTTCTGGCTGTTGACGGCGCGGTTGTACTCACGCTTCTCCGTGCCCAGGAAGATGCCCTTGAACTGGTTCATGCCCGCGTTGGCGAACAGCAGCGTCGGGTCGTCGGCCGGCAGCAGCGAGCTCGACGCCACGAACTTGTGCCCGCGGTCCTCGAAGAACTTGATGAATTCGCTACGAATCTGTTTGGAGCTTCGCATCGTGGTCATTCTCTTTCAGTCGGTAAAAGTCCGGCAATTTTAACCGCAAGGCATGCTCCTGCCAAGTCTATCGAAGAATGAAGAGAGGTCGTAGGTCGTAGGCAGTAGGTCGTAGTGAAGAAGAGAGGTCGTGGGTCGTAGGCAGTAGCGAGGATGCGCTGCATAAAGCAAGAGGTAGCGATTGCTCGCTTTTGTGCGCTGTGGGCTCGCACAGCGCGTAAAGGCGAGCCATGCCCGGGCATTCGCCCATGCAGACTGTTCCCTACGACTGCCTACGACCTACGACCTCTCTTTAGAGCACGTCCTGGATCGCCAGCTCTGCGCCGGCCAGTTCCTTGTTGGCGGCCTCGAGCCGCTCGCGGCTTGCCATGACGCAGATGGAGCTGTGCGGCAGGTTCTGCTCCAGGGCGGCGAGCATGGCCCGCTTGACCTCTGGCGCGGTGGCGGCGCGGAGGCGTCGGCTGCGGTCGTCGCGAACCGAGGGCGTGATGCCGGCCAGGTGGCGGAACAGGGCCGTGTCGGTCGCGTCCTCCGGACGGATCGGCCGCTCGTCGTCCTTGGCCGTGCCGATGATGGCCGAGTCGATCTCGGTCTGCGACCAGTCGGCCTTGTTCACCCACTCGCGGACGCCGGCGAAGATGTCCAGCGTGCGTTTGACGTGCGGGTCGTTGAAGCTGCCCATGTACAGCAGGGCCCCGATCGAGTCGTACGTGAACCACGCGCCGTACGCGTTGCCCTTGAGGCGGATCTCGCTGAGCATGTAGTCCATCCGCACCAGGTGGCTGCCCAGGACCATCAGGGGCTCCTCCGGCGTGGAGAAGTGGGGCGCGGGCAAGGCCTGCATGCAGTGGGCCACCTGGATGGGGGCGGCCAAGCCTTCGCGAAGGTTGCCCAGGGGGCGGTAATCGACGGAGGGCAGGCCGGGGCCCTCGTCGCGCATCGCCGCGGCCCAGGACTGGATCGCCCCGCGCACCTTGCCATAGGCCGCGTCGGAGCCGGTGAAGCTCACCGTAAAGCTCGACAAAGGCACTCAATGGTCACCGC
>CAZTVF010000030.1:17868-29902 GCA_964616985.1 uncultured Planctomycetaceae bacterium | reverse complement strand
GTCAGCCGCCCGCGGGCCAGCAGGAAGTTGCGGATCGTCTCGATGCGCAGCATCAGGCCTTCGGCCTCGGTGTCGAACTTCTCGCTCAGCTGCCGCGTCAGGCCCAGCTGCGGCAGGCCCTGGACCGTCTCGCCCAGGTACGCCTCGCGCGACAGGCCCCGGGCCGCGTGCTTCATCGCCACGCCCGCGCCGTTGTAGACCATGTTCGTGCGGTTGGCGTTGTACGCCTGCGTCACCACCTCGCGCAGGCGGTTGTGGTCGCGGGCCTCCACGCTGAACAGCAGGTCGTGCAGCAGGTCCAGGGCCTTGTCGATGCGGTCATCCAAGGCCTTCATCCCCAGGCGGACTCCCCACAGCGGCTCGGACCGCCGGATCGCGTGCGTGCTGAACGACGTCCCGCAGCCGATGCCGCCGGTGTAGCTGGCCGTGCGATGGGCGATCTGCTCGTAGTTCATCCCGGCGGCGCCCAGCTTGCCGATCGCGTCGCAGTACCGCGGCAGGTACGCCCACAGGTCTTGCGGCAGGCCGCGAAGGTCCAGGTGCAGCCTCAGGTAGCTGATGCCGTTGGCGAAGACGTCGTTGCGCAGCAGGTCCACGTTGCCGATCTTCTCGACGGTCGTGGGGATGTGCCGGGGCCGCCCGGGCAGGTCGCGCACCTTCAGCTGCGGCAGGGTGGCCAGCTGTTCGGGCGTATTGGCCTCGCCCGAGAGGCGGTTGAGCTCGGCCGCGGCGTCGATGGCCGCCTGCCTGGCCCGGTCGTCCAGGGCCGCCACCCGCTGGGCGATGCGCTGCTCGCGCTCGGTGTCGAGGCGTTTCTGCATCTCGGCGTCGGGGCGCAGCACCAGGTCGAGGCGGTGGGGGTTGTCCAGCAGCTTGTCCCGGATGAGCTTGTTGAACAGCTGCGGGTCCTGGGCATACGCCTGTCGCGCGGCCTGAAGGTGGTCGCTCATGCGGAGGTAGTTCAGCGGGTCCCCGCCGTACAGCCAGCCTTCCATCGCCTGCTGCATCACCTGCAGCGGGAACTGCGGGCGGATCTCCAGGAAGTCGTACGCCGCCTGCTGGAAGGCGGCCTCGACGCGTTCGGCGTCGAGGGGCTTGTCGGCGATGTCGGCCAGCGTCTTGAGCACGAGCTCGTAGAAGGCGTCCGCGCGCTGGGGCTCGCCGCCGCGCAAGGCCACGCGGAAGGTCATTTCCTGGCCCATGCTGACGTCGCCGGAGTAGATCATCGCCTGGCCGAGGCGGGAGTCGATGATGGCCTTCTTCAGCGGCGCGCCCTCGTTGCCCATGAGGATGAGGCTGAGGATTCGCAGCATCAGGGCCCCCCGGGCGTCGATGGTATCGCCCACCAGCCAGTGCTGGACGAGGTAGGTCTTCTCCGCCAGCGGCTCATCGGCGCCGACAGGGTAGGCCGCCTCCGCCTTTTGCGGGGCGGTCCAGCGGGGCTGGCGATCCATGTGAACGCGGATGTCGCGGCGGTCGAACTCCTCCAGCCGCGGGGCGAGGAATGCGAGATACTCGGCCGTGGGGATGTTGCCATATAGCAGGAGGTGCGCGTTGGACGGGTGGTAGAGGTCGGCGTGAAACTTGCGGAAGCCGTCGTACGTGAGCTCGGGGATGTAGCTCGGGTTGCCGCCGGAGTCCAGGGCGTATACCGTCTGCGGCAGGAGGCGGCGGGCCGTGTCGCGCCACAGCAGCGTCTCGGGGTGCGAGTACGCCCCCTTCATTTCGTTGTAGACGATGCCGTTGACGGTGAGCCCGGCCTGGGGCTTTTCCTTGTCCACCGGGGCGAGGTGATGGCCTTCGCGGCGGAAGGTCATCTCCGTCAGCAGCGGGTGGAAGACGGCGTCGAAGTAGACCTGCGCCAAGTTGAACAGGTCGGCCTTGACGTTGCTGGAGACGGGGTAGTATGTCGCGTCCCAGCCGGTCATGGCGTTGATGAAGGTGGCCATGGAGACCTTGATCATCTCGAAGAATGGCTCGCGGACTGGGAACTTCTTCGACCCCGCCAGCACCGCGTGCTCGAGGATGTGCGGCAGGCCGGTCTCGTCGGGCGGCGGCGTGGGGAAGCTGACGGAGAAGAGGTTCTCGTCGTCGTCGCAGTGGACGTGCAGGATCTTCGCCCCGCTCTTGTCGTGCTCCAGCAGGTACACGGCCGCCCGCAACTCCTCCAGCGGCGTGGCGACGCGGACGGTGAAACCTTGCAGCTTCTGACCCGTTTTCAGCGTTAGAGCGGGTGAAGAGGGCATAGGGTAAAGCTCCTTTCCCGTAACTATAGGAACGAAAAGGGTCAGGGGCAATCCGTTGCTGCGTGTTCTTCTGGCGTGCCAACCGGACGTTGCATCATTATAATATGTCTGGGAGTGACGAATGCCACGCGTCTGCATCATCGACGTAGCGGGACTGAGCTGCCGCTTGCTCGCAAGGGCCAAGGGGCTGTGGATCAACTCGTTGCCGTTCGCCCCCCGGCCGATGAAGGCCACCTTTCCGGCGGTGTCGGCCAGCGTGATGGCGTCGATGACCACGGGCGTGAGCCCCGGCGTGCATGGCGTGATCGCCGGGGGCATCTTCCGCCGCCAGTGCCAGGCCTTGAGCCTGGACGAACGCTCCAACACCCTCCTGAACAAGAAACGTTTCTGGCACGCCATCGACCGCCCGCGGCCCAAGGTGGCGCTGTTGTTCTGGGCGAACCCCCTGGCCGGGGCCGCCGACTGCGTCATCGGCTCGCTCGCCTACGGGCCGTCGGCCGAGATGATCGCCGACACGCCATTGGGCCTCTATGCCGAGGTGTGCCAGAAGATCGGCCCCTTCGAGCCCGCCGACGTTCGCGGCCCGGCCGCCAGCTGGCGGGCCAGCCGCTGGATCGCGCCAGCCGCCTCCATCCTCTGGCGGACGCAGCGGCCTGATCTGCAATGGGTCTATCTGCCGGGCATCAACTTCCAGGCCATCCGCGACGGCGCCGCCAGCGATGCGACGCTCGAGGTCGTCAAGGCCATCGACGGCCTGGTCAAGACGCTGGCCGAGAACATCCTGGCCGACGGCGGGCAGGTGATCATCACCACCGACGGCGGCTACGTGGATGTCTCCCGTTTTGCACAGCCCAACCTGCTGCTGCGGCGGGCGGGCCTGCTGAAGACCAGGACCGCCGACGCCGGCGAGGTGATCGACTACGAGACCTCGCGGGCGATGGTGATGGTCGACCACCAGGTCGGCCACCTGTATTGCCCCGATGCGGCGGTCGCCGATGAGGCGGCGGCGGTGCTGGCGGCAGACCCCGCCGTCGCCGCCGTCGTGCCGCGCGAGCAGCTGTTCGCCGAAGGCCTGGGCCTCGACCGCAGCGGCGAGCGCATCGTGCTCGCCCGCCCCGACGCGTGGCTGGCGTACCGCTGGTGGGAAGAAGGCGCGACGCCGCCCGCCTTCGCCACGCAGGCCGACGCCGCCGGCAAGGGCGGCTACGACCCGTGCGAACTGTTCCCGGGCACCGCGCCCGGCACGATCGATCTGAGCCTGGCCAACATCCGCGCCAGCCGCGGCTTGGTGACGCTCCCGCCCGAGGACCAGTGCACGCTCGCCGCCACCTGCGATCTCGACGCGCCGCCGGATCTTAATGTCACGCACCTGCCGCAGGTCATAAGGAAGGCAATTGGCAATGGGCAATAGGCGAACGGAAAGAAGAGATGGGAGTGGGCGGGCGCCAGATGCGCACCTGATCGTTCGCTTGCGCCACAATTCTTCTTCCACCACTTGCTCTCCTTCTTCTTCTTCTTCCTCCGCCAATTGCCTTCTTTCTTCTTCTTCCTTCATCCGCCTATTGCCAATTGCCAATTGCCTATTGCCTTCTTCTTCCGCTGCGGGTGCCGCATGACGCTCGCGATCGTCTTCCTCTTTCCCGCGTTGTTGGCGGCGGCGGGGCTGGCCGCGGCGCCCATCATCATTCACTTCATCCTCAAGACCAAGGCGAGGCACGTGATCTTCCCGGCCTTGCAATTCGTCAAGAAGACGCACCAGGCCAACATCAGCCGCCTCAAGCTGCGGCACCTGATCCTGCTGGCGATGCGGATGCTGGCGATCGTCCTTCTGGTGGTGCTGCTGGCGCGGGCGCAGGTGCCTTCGTGGCAGGTGGTGGCCGACCGATCGGCCCCCGCAGCCGCCGTGATCGTCATCGACGACAGCGGCTCGATGAACTACCGCCGCCAGGGCCAGCCGCTGCTGTCCTGGGCGCGCCAGCAGGCGGCCGTGGCGCTGCAGTCGCTGCCGGCGGGCTCGCGGGCCGCCGTCATCGGCTCCAGCGGGCGCGGCGAGGAGACCATGCTCGAACCCTCCCAGTCGCTGCAGACGCTTGCGCAGTGGCCGGCGACGTTCGGCCGCCACAGCCTGGCCGCCGCCGTTGCCCGCGCCACCGGCGTGGTCAAGCAGAGCGAGCTGGCCCGCAAGGAAGTATATATCTTCACCGATATGACCGCCAACGCCTGGCGCGATGGCGGCGGGGTCAGCGCCTCGGCCGATACCGCCGGCGGCGTGCAGTACAACATCGTCAACCTCGGTGGCGAGGACCTCAACGTGGGCCTGGGCGACCTTCGCCTCAGCGCCCAGGCCGTGCCCGCCGGCTGCGAGGTCAAGATCGAGACCACCGTCAGCAGCGCCCACGTCACGCAGGACGCCACGGTCGTTGTCGAACTCGCCGGCCAGACCGCCTGGCAGCAGTCGGTGCACGTCACCGGCGGCAGCTCCGTCGCGGTCTGGGCGGCCGTCACGCCGACCACGCCGGGGCTGGTCCACGGCCGCGTGATGCTCAAGAACCCCGACCCGCTGGAGATGGACAACGTTCGCTATTTCACGCTGCACGTGGACGCCTCCGCGCGGATGTTGATGGTGGTGGGGCCCACCAACATCGGGCGGACCGGCTTCATCATGGGCGCCGCCGTCGCGCCCTCGGGCATCGAAGGCGAGGGCGGCATCGTGCGGACGACCATATCGGCCGACGCACTGGACGCCAACGCCCTGGCCGGCGTTCGGGTGGTGATGCTGGCCGACACCGTCGCCCTGAGCGACACGCAATGGCGGCAACTGCTGCCGGTGGTGCAGGCGGGCGGATCGCTGTGGATCGTCGCTGGCCCGGCCATGCAGGGCGAGTCCTACAACACCGAGCCCGCCCAGCGGCTGATGCCCGCGGTGCTGGGGGCGGTGGAGGAGCTGTCCGAGCCGGTGGCCCTGGCGCCCAGGAATCTCTCGCACCCGATGCTGTCGCCCTTTGCCGACGGCCAGAACCCCTCGCTGTCGGAGGGCGTGTGCAGCCGCCGCTTCGCCATCGCGTCGCTGGCCAACGATTCGCAGAGCGTGATGGACTTCGCCGACAACGTGCCGGCCGTGCTGGTGCGGCGCGTGGGCGAGGGCAGCGTGGTCATGTGGAACTTTTCCCCGCTGCGAACGCTGTCGAACCTTGCCTCGCTGTCGCAGTTGCCGATCCTTGCCGCCCGGACCGTGCAGGTGCTGGCCGCCGACCCGGGCGGCGTCACCAGCCACCCCTACGGCCAGGCCGTGTCGATTCCGATCCCCCAGGCGCTCAATGAGCCGACGGTCTCGGTGAAAAGCCCGCTGGAGGCGGCCGAGCGCCCCATGCTGCCCGACCCTCGCCGCCGGTCGGTGAACCTGACGGCCAAGGATCTTGGGGCGTGGGACGTGCACATGGTCGAAGGCAGCCGGAAGATCGACCGCGGCTTCAGCGTCAACGCCGAGGCGGCCGAGAGCGACCTGGCCTTCGCCGAAACGCCACGCGTGGTGGGCCTGTTCCCGCCCGACAGCGCCGCCGTCGCCGCGACGGTGGACGAGTTGACCTACTCGCGTCGCATGACCCAACAGCCGCTGGACCTGGCGATCCCGATCCTGCTGGCGCTGTTGGCCCTGGTGGTAGGGGAGTCGTTCTTCGCCAACCGCTTCTACAAGCACACCGTCGCCACCGACAGCACGAAGTAATCCGCCGATCGATGCCCCTCGCTCGCTCACCCGGTCATTCATCCTGCCCGCTGTTGTTCTTGCGTACGATGCGGCCCTCTGGTAATCTGCCGCCGCTGGATAACGACCCTAAACAGGAACCATCAATGCCTCCCAAACCGCTATTCGACTTGTCGATAATCGATCCCAACAAGGTGACGATCACCAAGGAAGAGATCTACAACGTCAACCCGCACCGCTTTGAGTTCCAACTGCTCGACGGCATGTACTTCGCCGACCTCGAGGCCGGGCTGGCCGCGGGCTATCGCGACATACGGTCCGACGAATTCTGGGTGCGCGGGCACATCCCCGGCCGCCCCATCTTTCCGGGCGTGCTGATGATGGAGACAGCCGCCCAACTGGTGAGCTACTACGCGATGCGTGCCAGCGGCGGCGGCGGGTTCCTGGGCTTCGCGGGCGTCGACGACGTCCGCTTCCGCGGCGCGGTCGTCCCGGGCAACCGCCTGATCATGATCGGCAAGATGCTCGAGATCCGCCCGCGCCGCTGCATCGGCGCCACCCAGGCCTACGTCGACGGCAACATGGTCTACGAGGGCACCATCACCGGCATGTGGGTGTAGCACGGCGGTAGCCAGTAGCCGGTAGCCAGGACTCTTGCCGTCGGCGCTGCAGAAGCTGGAGGGCACAGCCCGGCTTTCACAGCGCCCAGCGGCAAGCTGCGCGGTTTCTTCCCGCTTCTCTTTGTATTCCTTACCTGTGTTTATCCCTGTTCATCCCTGCTTTCCTTCTTCTTCTTTTCTGCACCATCGGTGTAACTTCGCAAGCCGATCTGCTCTAATAGGTTCATGAACGTTTGGGAGACGCTTTTCGAAAAATCGATCGCGGTCGCGCCCCCGATCACGGAGGAGCATCTGGCGGCCGTGCCGGGCAAGCGGGGCGTGACGCTGCTGCTGGCTGAGGGCGACCAGCCCGTCGTGCTGCTGCCGGCCGCCGACATGCGGACGCGCATCCGCAACCGCCTCCGCAACCCCGACCAGGAGGAACGCTCCAAGCTGCCCGACCTGCACGAGATCACCCGCCGCATCCTCTGGAAGCCCTCGTACAGCTACTTCCAGACCGATCTCGATTACCTGCACATCGCCCGCTCGATCTGGCCGGCGACGTATCGCCAACTCATCGCGTGCAAACCCCCGTGGTTCATCCACGTCGCCGCCGCCGGCCGCTACCCGTACTTCGCCCGGACGCGCGAGGTGTTCGCCGAGGCGGGCCAGTACCTGGGGCCCTTCGAGAACGGCGCCAGCGCCGAGAAGTTCATCGACGCGCTGCAGGATGCCTTCGACCTCTGCCGCACCCCCGCCTGCCTCCGCCAGGCCCCCAACGGCCGCCGGTGCTCCTACGGCCAGATGGGCCGGTGCCTGTGCCCCTGCGACGGCTCGATCGGCGAGGCCGACTACCGCGCCGTGGTCGCCGAAGCCGCCCGCTTCGCCGCCGGCGACCGGGCGTTCCTCTTCGACCGCTTCCGCCGCCGCATGAAGGAGGCGGCTGGCAAGCTGCAGTTCGAGCAGGCGTCGGGGCTCAAGGCCCGCCTGGAGAGGCTGTCGGAGTTTTCGCTGCCTGCCTACGCGCAGGTGGCGCCGGCCGAGCAGTTCCAATTCGTCATGGTGCAGGCGGGCCCGACGCGGCAGAAGGCGACGGCGTTCCTGGTCGATCGCGGCAACGTTTCGCCGGCCTTGCCGATCGACTTCCCGCCTGACGACGTGCAGCTGGCGGCCTTGCTGGAGTCACTGGCCGCACTTGCCGCACAGGCGCAGCCGGGCGACGCCGATCTCGCCCGCCTTCGCATGGGGCTGGTGACGCACTATCTGTTCGCCGGCGAGCGACGCAGCGGCCTGATCCTCCGCGCGTGCGGCCTGGGCGTCGCCGCTCTCCGCCAGGCCATCGAGAAGAACGCCGAGCACCTCAACCTCGCCGCCCGCAAGCCCCGCGCCCGCAGGAAGCCCGCCGCGCCGGCGGACGCGCCGCCCGCGTCGTGAGGGTAGCGGCCTGGGAAGGCCGCCACCCAAGTCTTCTGCTGCCAGAAGAGCCAATCTCTGCCAGGGGCGGCGGCCTGGGAAGGCCGCCACCCCGGTACGCACCCTTCTTTCATTACCAGCCAGGCCGGGTGTTTCGCTATAATCATTCCACCTGATGGGAAAGACCCACACATCCAAACCCACACGAATGCCCAGGCGGCGTCTGCGCTTCTGGCGATATGTTTCGCCGGGCCGGCGCGGCGTGGGTGTGCTGTTGCTGCTGGTGCTGGTGTCGGGCCTGTACATGTACTGGCGACTGACCAACGACAACCGCATCCGCCGCGAGGCCGTCGCCTATCTCACGCAGGTCACCGGCGGGACCGCCGACGTCTCCAACGCCCGCTTCAGCCTCTTTGGGGCCATCGAGCTCCGTGGCGTGAAGGTCTGGCTGCCCGGCGAGGATCGGCCCTTCTTTCAGGCCGGCACGGTGATGCTGCAGCACCGCCCCTGGAGCCTGTTCTTTCGCGGGCGGCTGGACGTGTCGGAAATCAGCTGCATCGAGCCCGTGCTGAACCTGGTGCACGACATGGGCTCGGGGTGGAACTACGAGACCGTTCTGAACGCTCAGGCCCGGCAGAAGACGCCCGAGCCGGGCAGCGAGCCGGCGGCGCTGCCCTCGCTGATGGTCCGCAAGGCCCGCCTCACCTTCGCCGAGAAATACGACCAGCACCTCCTTCGCAAGGGCTCGCTCGACCTGAACCTGGTGGGCTTGGCCAACGGTCCGGGCAGCTACAAGATCGTCCTGGAGAAGGAGGATCACGACAACGGCGGCCCCGACGCCTCGGCCTCGGTGGTGGCCAACCTCCAGACCGGGGCCGTCGCCTTCACCGGCAAGCTCGACCTGGCGCAGCTGAGCGACGCCTTGCTGCTGCAGTACGGCCGCCTCAAGGAACTCTACCATCTGCAAGGGCAGGTCGAGATCGGCGGCCGCTGGGAGACCAAGGGTGGCGCGGGCGTGCTGGAGGCCAACCTGGCCAGCGCTTCGCTGCAGTTGCTGCCCGAGCAGGGCGGGCTGCGTCTGCACAACGTCCGCGGCAAGGTCGTGTTCGACGGCAGCGGCGTAAGGATCGAGAACGTCACCGGCAAGATCCTCCAGGCGGGCGACGCCAACTTCGCCATCAATGGCACGTACCGCGGCTTCGACGCCAACGCGATGATGGATCTCCACGTCGCGCTGGGCGGATTTGTCGTGCCGGCCACGCTTGACGCCGTCGGCCCAGCCGCCGACGCCATGGCGTTCATCCACGAGCATTACAGGCTGGAAGGCTCCTGCGACGTCGATGCCAACATCTACCGCCAGGCCAGTGGCGAAATGGGCTTCGACGTGGCCGTGCGGCCCAACGGCATGACGATCGTGGACATGAAGTTTCCCTTCCCGCTTCACAACACGCACGGCCTGCTCCGCTTCACCCAGGACAGCGTCGACATCGAGAAGCTCGTCGGCGTCAACGGCACGGCCCAGATCGAGGTCAACGGCAAGACGACGCACCTCGACGAGCGCAAGACCTACATCTACGACGTCGCCTTCCGCGACCTGGAGTTCACGCCCGCCCTGGAGGCTTCGCTGCCGGCGGAGCATCGCGGGCTGTGGACCTCGCTGTCGGCCCGCGGGCGCGGGTCCGGCAGGGCCGTCGTCAAGGTCGACCCCCCCGGCTCGGCCGAGCAACTCGAGGTCGACCTGACGCTGGACAAGCGGGCGTCGATGGCCTACAGCGGCTTTCCCTACCGGCTGGAGAACGTCGCCGGCGACGTGCACTTCTCGCGCGAGGGGCTGCGGATCGGCTCCTTGACCGGCGGCGTGGGCTCCACCCGCTGCACGCTGGAGGGCGGCGTCGCCTGGCACGAGGGCGTCGGCGCCGAGGCCAACCTCACCATCACCGCCCGCGTGCCGTTGGACGAGAAGCTGTCGGCCGCCGTGGGCGGCACGGCCGGGGCGGTGCTCGAGTCGCTGCACCCGCGCGGCATGGTCGACCACCTGCTGGTCCACCTCACCCAGCAGCCGGGCGGCGAGCTGATGTACGACATCGCCGCGCGGCTGGAGGGCGTGAGCTTCCGCTTCGACGGCTTCCCCTACGAGATCACCGACATCGCCGGCACGCTGGCCATCGACGCCAACGGCGTGAGCATCAAGAGCCTGACCGGCAAGCACAAGGACACGCCCGTCACGCTCAGCGGCCGCGTGGTGATGGAGGCCAACCGCGTCGGGGTCGATGGCTCCATCGAGGCCCTCGACGTCCGCCTGGATGACGAGATGTTCGCGGCCATGCCCCCCAACGTGCAGAAGGTGTGGCAGCAACTGTCTCCCAAGGGCCACGCCGACGTCAAGTTCAGCCTTCGCCACGGCATGGGCCAGGGCGGCCCGGAGACGGACTACCGCTGCGAGGTCACGGCCAAGGACGTCGAACTGACGTACTCGGAGTTCCCCTACACGTTCCGCTCCATCCGCGGGCGCGCGGTGGCCATGCCCGGCCGCGTGGAGCTGCACGACATCACCTCCAGCGACGGCAACATGACGACGGTGGTCAGCGGCGTGGTGACGTCAGAGGCGAAGGAGGACCGCGCGGTGCTTTCTCTGAAGGCGAGCCTGGTGCCGCTGGATTCGCAGCTGATCCAGGCGCTGCCGACAGGGGCGATCCCGGCGTTCAATCGCCTCACGTCCGGCGGCTCGTGCGACTTCGACCTCTCACGCGTGGTGTTCACCATGGCGACGGGGGCGGTCGCCGCCACCGCCCCTGCGACATCCAGCACCGCCCGGGCCACCTCGCCGACGACGGCGGCGCTGGCCGCGGCCCGCTGGCAGGTCGAGGGTTCGGTCACGCTGCGCGACGCGAACATCGACCTGGGCCTGGGCAACCGCTGCATGACCGGCACGCTCCAGGGCCGCGTCGCCAACACCGACCAGGGCCTGGCCATCGATGCCAACTTCATCCTCGACAGCCTCTCGATGAGCAGCCGCGTCATCAGCAACCTTCGCGGGCAGGCCTCCAAGGCGCCGGCCAGCAAGGAACTCAAGATCGACGACCTGACCGGCAAGATCTACGGCGGACGGCTGGCGGGCTTCCTGGTCATCCAGCTGGCCGAGAACACCATGTACGACCTGCACGTGTCGGTGAAGGACGTGCAGTTGAGCGAACTGGCCAACGGGGGCGTCAAGGACGCCAACCAGATGATCCCGCTGGAGGGACTGCTGGGCGGCGACATCTGGCTCAAGTACATCGACGGGCCCAAGCCCTCGAAGCAGGCCGGCGGCAAGATCGAGATCACCGGCGGAAAAGTCTCCCGCCTGCCGATCATGGTCGAGGTGACGCAGAAGCCCGTGCTGCTGGCCATGCCGGGCGGTTCGGTGTTCACCGAAGGCTTCTCGGAGTACACGCTCAAGGGCGACAAACTCACCTTCCAGGAAATCCATCTCACCGACTCCAAGGAGCGCGCCTCCATCCTTGGCGCCGGCACGGTCAACATGAAGACCGAGGCGTTGAAGTTCACCTTCCTCGGCGCCTCGGGCATCCTGCCGAGAATGAAGAACATCCCCGACGAACTGATCACCGGCGTGATGCGGGAACTGGTGGAGTACCAGGTGACCGGCACGCTCCGCCGGCCTCGCTTCAACACTGTGCCTTTCCGCGGTGTGCAGGACTTCTTCAAGCGAATGTGGGCGACGGAGTAAACAGTGGCGCGGGCATCTTGCCCGCGGAATCCACGCGTTACGAAGGCAAGATGCCCGCGCCGCTGTGCATGCCATTTGCCCTGCCGCCGCGAGCCACTGTAAAACCCCCTCGTTATCTGGTATTTTGTCCGCCAAAGGAGACCTGTTCATGGCCAAGGTTCGAGTGGGCATTATCGGCGGCAGCGGGTTGGGCGATGCATTGTGCGCGGGCGCGGCGGGCGAGGTCGTCACGGTCGAGACCCCCTTCGGGCCGCCCTCCGATTCGATCACCCTGGGTAACTGGCAGGGCACCGAGATCGCGCTGCTGAACCGCCATGGCCGCGGGCATGTCCTGAGCCCCTCGAAG
>CAZTVF010000030.1:15370-17858 GCA_964616985.1 uncultured Planctomycetaceae bacterium | reverse complement strand
CGCGCGAACATCTACGCGCTCAAGTCGGTCGGGTGCACGCACATCATCGCCTCGGGCGCCGTGGGCTCGCTCCGCGAGCAGATCAAGCCCAAGGACCTGGTGATCCCCGACCAGATCATCGACAAGACCTTCCGCCGCATGCCGACGTTCTTCGATGACTTCGCGGCGCATGTTGAACTCGCCTCTCCGTTCGATCCCGTTATGCGCAAGCACCTGCTCAGTTGCGCCCGCTCGGTCAAGACCACCGTGCACGACGGCGGCACGTACGTGTGCATGGAGGGGCCCGCCTTCTCCACGCGGGCCGAGAGCGAGATGCACCGCATCTGGGGCGGCGACCTCATCGGCATGACGGCCATGCCGGAGGCCAAGCTCGCCCGCGAGGCCGAGATCGCCTACGCGCTGGTGTGCCTGCCGAGCGACTATGATTGCTGGCGGCCTGCCCCGGAGTCGTTGGACAAGCACGAGCTGCTGAAGGAGATCATCGGCAACCTCAACGAGGCCACGCGCAACGCGATCGAGTTGATCAAGGTCGCCGTCGCCCGCTTCGGCGAGATCGCCGGCGTCGCCTGCCCCGCGCACAGCGCGATGGAGCTTGCGATCTGGACCGGCCGCGACGCCATCACGCCCGCCATCCGCAAACAGCTGGGCGTGCTGGTGGACAAGTACCTGCAGGCGTAGGGCATCCTTGATGGTGGGGCATGCCTCGACCGTAGGGGATGCCTTGACGGTAGGGCATGCGTTCCGTCCCGCAGGGACGGGTTCTGCATGCCGCAACGTCGCCGCCGGGACGATGGCGCTACACGAGCTCGTCTGGTGTTCTCACCCCCAAACAAGTTTGGGGGTGGCACCGAGGTGCCGAATTTCAGGCGTGTACAATCTTTTCGTGCCTGGCGGGCGAATAGACTGGGGTAGCGTATGTTGGCACAGACGACACAACCGACGACGATCGAATCGGCCCGTGTTTTCGCCGAGGCGGTGATGGCGATCTTCGCCATCGTCAACCCCATCGGCAGCCTGCCGTTCCTGGTGGCGCTGACGCAGGGGACCAACCCCCACCAGCGAAAGCGACTCATCCGCATCGCGGGCGTGACGGCCCTGGCCATCGTGTGCGTCATCGCGGTGGCGGGCAATTTCCTCCTGACCCACATGTTCCAGGTGAAGATCCCCGAGTTCGCCTTCGGCGGGGGGCTGCTGCTGATCGTCGTGGGCATCAAGAGCATCCTGGAGGAGCCCACGCAGGAGGAGGTCAAGCCCTCGGCGGAGCTGGACAACCGGCGGATTGTGATGGCCGTCTCGCCGATCGCCTGCCCGCTGCTGGTGGGGCCCGGGACGATCGTGACGACGCTGCTGATCGCCAGCGGCCACGGCGTGCTGTACGCGCTGGCCGCGTGCCTGACGGCGTTCGTGTTCGTCATCCTGATCCTCAACTACAGCCACGTGCTGTTCAAGGTCATGGGCCCGGTGATCACGCTGGCGGTGGGGCGGATCATGGACATCTTCATCGTCGCCATCGGCGTGCAGTTCCTGTTCAATGCGCTCCGCGACGTCTTCCCCGCGCTGGCGCGGTGAGGGGGGCGGCATCAAAGCCCACCCACGGCGTTGGGTGGGCTTGAAATCATAAAACGTGGCGGTCGGTGCACGGGTCGAGTAGAATGCGACTTCTATGTTTGAATCCTTAACCAACAAGTTCAACGACGTCTTCCACAAGCTTTCGGGCCGCGGGAAGATCACCGAGCAGAACGTCCGCGACGCGATGAAGGATGTCCGCCAGGCCTTGCTGGAGGCCGACGTGCACTACAAGGTCGTGCGCCAGTTCTGCGACGATGTCGTCAAGAAGGCCGTCGGCACCGAGGTCATCAAGAGCCTGCACCCCGGCCAGCTCATGGTCAAGATCGTGCAGGACGAGCTCATCGCCCTCATGGGCCCCGTCGACACGCGGATCTACTACGTCACCCCGCCGCCCACGGTCATCATGATGGCCGGCCTGCAGGGCTCGGGCAAGACCACCACCTGCGGCAAGCTCGCCAAGTTCATCACCAAGCAGGGCAAGCACCCTGTTCTGGTCGCCTGCGACCTTCAGCGCCCCGCGGCCGTCGATCAGCTGTCGATCGTGGCCGAGCAGGTCGGCGTGCCCGTCTTCAAGAAGCCCGGCGAGACCAACCCCATCAAGGTCGCCCGCGAGAGCATCACCTGGGCCCTGGCCAACGAGCGCGACGTCGTCATCATCGACACTGCCGGTCGCCTGCACGTCGATGAGGAGATGATGAAGCAGGCCGCGGACATCGCCTCGGCCGTCCACCCGCACCAGATCTATCTCGTCTGCGACGCCATGACCGGCCAGGACGCCGTGAACTCGGCCAAGGAGTTCAACGAGCGGCTGGAGCTCGACGGCGTGATCCTGACGAAGTTCGATTCTCAGGCCCGCGGCGGCCCGGCCCTGTCGGTCAACACCCCCACCCGCAAGCCCATCAAGCTCATCCGCGTCCAC
>CAZTVF010000030.1:0-15360 GCA_964616985.1 uncultured Planctomycetaceae bacterium | reverse complement strand
GTTCGACGCCGAGCAGCAGGCCAAGATGCAGGAGAAGATGGCCAAGGGCAAGTTCACCCTGACCGACTTCCTGGCCCAGATGAAGCAGATGAAGAAGCTGGGCCCGCTGAAGGAAATCCTCAAGATGATGCCCGGCATGAGCGGCCAACTCGAGGGCATGCAGATGGACGACGGCGAGATGGAGCGGATGGAAGCCATCATCTACTCCATGACCCCCGCCGAGCGCGAAAACCCCGAGCTGCTCGAGGCCAACCGCCGCCGCCGCATCGCCCGCGGCTCGGGCACCGAGCCCGAGGACGTCTCGGGCCTGGTCAAGAGCTTCACGATGGCGGCCAACATGATGAAGCAGATGGCCGGCATGGGCGCCAAGGACCGCATGAAGTTCGCTCAGCAGATGGGCCAGGCCGGCGCCATGGGCATGACCCCTCGCTTCAAGGTCAAGCAGCGTTCGCACCGCCTGACCAAGAAGGAACGCGACGAGAAGAAACGCAAGAAGAAGCGGTAACCGCCGCGGGGCCACAGCCAGATTCGGCAGACACTACACATCCGGGCTTGCCCGGCGTGCGTCGAAGGAGAGTGCAGTGAAGCGTTGCCTGATTCTCCAACTCATCCTGCCCTTGGTTCTTCTTCTAGGCTGCGAGGGGGCTCACCCAATCCAGGTTGTCGACGAGGCAAACCGGCCGATGGCCGATGTCGAGGTCACTATGGTCCTCTTCTGGACGTTTGGGGGGGATTGGGTCAGCGATGGCAACGGCGTTGTTCTAATCCGCGAGGCAGATGTCCCCGATCCTCGCATATCCCAAAATCCGATGCAGGCACTGGTCCTGTCCAAGGCGGACTATGGGGTGCAGGAGGTCCAAGTCTTTTCGTATCAAGGTCTGCCTGAGACGATCATCTTTAAGAAGGGCTACAGCAAGATGAGTGATTATCTGGTAGCCAAGTTACGCAGGAAACATGAGGCCGCATCCTCTCCTGCGGCGCGGTAGCTGCCGTTTACTGAAGACACCCTGCATTCGGGCTTGTTGTGACGAAGCCGGTGCCGCCCCCAAACTCGTTTGGGGGTGCGAATAGCCACCGTCTCGTGGCAGCCTTTCAACGCTGTGCCATGATGCATCATTGCCTCGCCCTCATCCGCCCCCCGGCTACTTCCTAGTCGTGATTCAGTCAGGGCACCTGTCAGCACGCGATTCTCCCTCCTCTACAATTCCCGGGGCGCAGTGGCTGCGCGCGACGCGGGTGCGTTGAACTCAGCCGTCGGCGCCTCACCAGAGGGCCACCCATGACGCCGCAGATCGACTCGAACGACGGTTTCCAGAACCCGACCCGCCGCCACCCGATCAGCCGCAGGGATTTCCTTGCCGGCGGCGTGAGCCTGCCGGCCATGGTGGCCCTGGGGGCGCTGGCGTCGCGCGCCGCAGCCGATGAGCCCTCCACGCAGCCGTCGACCCAGCCGGCCTCGCCGGCCGGGGGGCCGCTCAGTGTCGAGTTCGCCGAGGAGTGCCAGATCCAGCGCCGCTACATCGCCTTCGCCGAGAAGGCCCAGGCGGATGGCTTCCCCAACGTGGCCAAGCTGTTCCGCGCGGTGGCCGCCGCCGAGGTCGTGCACGCCAACATGGTGCTTGCCGCCATGAAGAACGTCCGCAGCACGACGGAGAATCTGCAGCTTTCCGCCGACTTCGAAGACTGGCTGGGGCGGTTCGTGCTGCCGGCCTCGCTGAAGGCGGCAGAGAAGGACCACGACCTGCCGCGGACGCTGCTGTTCCACAAGGTGCTCGGGGCGGGCGAGGACCATTCGAAGGTGTTTCACGACGCCCTCAAGGCCGTGAGCAAGCGGGCCGATATCGCCGACGCGCCCATCCACGTCTGCCCCGGATGCGGCAACGTCATGGTCGGCGGCACCCCCGACACCTGCCCCATCTGCGCCAATGAACGGTCCACGTTCATGATGGTGCAGTAGCCGGGAGCCAGTAGCCGGTGGCTGGTGCCGCCGCGCAAAACGAACCTGATAGTGTCTCGTGCGCGTGCCACATCCTGTTCGGTGCCACCCCCAAACTTGTTTTGGGGGTGAGAACAACCACCGACTTCGATGCGACAATGGAAGAACGAACCCGGCGCCGAGCCGCATCCTGTTCGGTGCCACTCGTTTGGGGTGAGAACAAGTCCCGTAGCACGGGCGTCTCGCCCGTGCGTCCCACGGGCATCTTGCCCGTGGTCTTTCTGTGCCTGGGGTCTCGCATCGACGTGGCAATGGCAAAACGAACCCGGCGCCGAGCCAGGCGGCCGCGCAGGCCCATCTCTGTCTAAGGAAAACTGGCGGCCGCTGCACCCCAAGGAGCCGTGTCTGCAAGACGAACCCAAGCCGCGTATAACCTTCATCCTGTTCAACACTTGCCTGTGGCCTCCCCTAGACGACGGTACGCACAAAGGTCGGCGGGACCGGAAGGCAAAAGCTCGATCCAGCAGATTATCTCCATATTTTCCTTGACCCACAGGTGTATCTATAGCAAAGTACTTTGTAGTACAAAGCCAAGCGCGAAGGAAAGACTATGGACGCCAACAGGGCAGCAGACGAGCTCAAGGTTATCCGGTCGCTGATGGAGCGGCCGATCAAGTATTCCACCCAGAGCGGCCTGGCCGGGATCGTCGCGGGCGCCGCGGCCCTGGCGGGGGTGGCGGCCGACGCCGAGGTGACGCGCCGCAATCCGGGCCTCGAAGGCCTGTGGATCAGCATGTGCGTCTGGGCGGCCGTCTTCGCGGTGGCCTTCCTGGGCACGCTGCTGCTGACGCGGCTTCGCGAGCGCCGTCGCGGCATGCCCGCCTGGTCGCTCATCAAGCGGCGGATCCTGTTGACGATCCTGCCGCCGTTCGTCGCCGGCGTCGGGCTCACCATCGCGATCATCTACCGCTACGTCGGCGTCGGCTCCGACGAGTGGCTGCTCATCCCGGCCGTGTGGATGCTCTTCTACGGCGTGGCGCTGTGGCAGTTGGGCGAGTTCAGCATCGTCGAGGTCCGCGTGATGGGCGCGGCGTTCATCCTGGCCGGCATCGTGGCGGCGGCCTTGTACCAGGCGTCGCCCTACGAGGCCCTGGGGGTGACCTTCGGCGGGTTTCATATTGTGTACGGCCTGGTGGTGTGGGTCAGGCACGGCGGGTAGGGGAAGAGCAGTAACGAGTAGACAGTAAGCGGTAAACAGTAAACAGTAAGCAGTAAGATGCGCAGCCTCGGCAAGGGAAGATGGGTGGCGATCGCGACGCCGATAGCGCTGAAAGGCGAGCGATGGCCGGCTGTGGGTGTGTTCGGCGCGGTGTGAATGTGCAACGAATGATGGATGATGACATAAGGTTCCGACGTGGCTGAGAAGAAACCACATGATCTGATCGACGAGACGATTCACCAGCGGACGCGCCTGGCCATCATGGCGGCGCTGGCGGCGGTGGAGACTCGCGACTTCAACGACCTCAAGGCCGACCTGGGCCTGACGGACGGCAACCTCTCCACGCACCTGTCGGCCCTGGAGCGGGCGGGCTACGTCCAGATCGTCAAGGGCTTCAAGGGCAAGAAGCCCCAGACCACCGTGGCCATGACCCCCAAAGGCCGCACCGCCCTTACGAACTACATCAACCTCCTCCAAGGCATCCTCAAGGACGTGCCCGACGACAAGCCCGACCCCAAGCCCCCCGGCTGGACCAAGGGGGTGCTGTGATGACGTATTTCCCCCTGCTCTGCATTCCCCCCCTGGTGATTCTCCACTTGGCCACGCTGGTGCATGTGGGCGTCCTGCTGGTTCGAGGTACGGGCCTTGATTCGTTCTGGCGAATCGTATACGTCCTGGGCCTGGTGGTGTACCCGACCGTGATGTTCGTGCTTTATGTGGTGTTCGGCGAGAGCGTCACCTGGAAGGGCGCTGCCACATATGGATGGATCAGCCTGCTGGACCAGAGATCGGCGGGGTACATCACGTTGCCGATCTGGGTGTTGGCCGACATCTTCCTGCTGTATGGCATCGTGTATGACAAACTGCAGTACAAGACCATCTTCGCAGCCATCATCACGCTTGGCCTAATCTGCGGGTGGACGTTTGGTAATTTCCTCTTCGTCCGGCACACCCTGGTTCCCCAAGTCTTTGCCTTGGTGCCGGCGCTGGTGCTATTGGCACTGACGATGCTCGCGTTGCACATTGCCCGGCGATCTCTTGGGGGCAGTTCGCTCATGGCGCTGCCCTGGATGGCTGGACTTGCGGCAACGTTTGTTGCGAAGATCGTGCTCGCGCAGCATGAGTATTCGCGTCTGCGCGATACCCCGCCAGGGGGCTGCTTCATCGTCACCGCCGCTGCGCGCGGGCATCGGCGTTTGGTGGGCAGCTGGCGTGGTGTGGGTGGGGTCGTCGAGAACATGCAGTTGCGGCGGATGCGGGCGATGGAGGCCGTGCTTATGGACCGCTGGCCGCGGTTCCACCGATGCCTCCGCGCCGTCTACAACCGCCTGGGCCCCCTCGTCGCGCGGCGCATCCGCTGGCCGTACCTAGCCGACGCGATCTACCTTCTGCTCAAGCCCGTTGAGCTGGCCGCCCTTGGAGTCGTCATCTTTCTCTCCAGGCGCCCCGCCTGGACGAAAGGGGTACTGTGATGTGCCTGTTTTTCGCCATGATCGGCCTGGAGATGTTGCTTCCCCTGATTGCCAGCGGTCTGGCCATGCAACGGACGCCCCTGAAGGCCAGGTACAGGCTCGTGCAATGGCTGGGTTGGATTTTGGTTCCGTCGATCCTGTTCATGCTCTACGTCTCGGATTTCGACAACGTAACCCCCGCGGAATGGCGTGAGGAAGCCATCTTTGGTTGGGTTAGCGTTCTAGATCAAGGCATCGCTGGCGCGATGGCGTTACCACTGTGGCTTGTGGCCCAGGCCTTTTTTTCCTATGGGGTGGTGACCAATCGCCTGAATGGAAAATGCGTGTTCGGCGCACTTCTGGCGCTGATTGCGGTTTCGGGTTGGACGACGATCAACCAGCTTCTTCTCGTACCGGATAGTGGGTTCTTCTTGTTTGTCGGCATCCCCGCCAGCCCCTTCATCGCGTATGTCTGGCTGGCGATCATCCTCTGCAGGCGCGGGCTCAGGGGCCGATGGCTTTGGCTTCTGCCGTGGGTAGCATTGATCGGCGTCACAGCCGTCAGCAAGATCAGTTTGGCTAAGGGTATCTACGACATGCTGTCCCCGACCCCTCCGCCTCCCTTTTAGGCGACTGATCATGCCGAAGAGCGGTTGTGACAAGTAGATGACTGAAGATACCTGGGAAGAAACAACCGAAACCTCGGTGCGCCCGCTCCGCGCGCCGAGCGAGGAAAGGAACACATGAGCACACTTCGATTCGTCTCGATCCTCTTCATCTTCGGCGGCGTGAGCATCTCCTGGCTGGCCTTGGGCGGTTCGATGAGCCTGAGGACCAACGACCTGGGCCATTCGCTTTCGTCGGAGATGGGCAATCGCTTCGGCCCATCCGTCGTCGCCCAGGTCTGGCCCAAGTGGCACGGCAAGGGCGAGTCTCGCGCCGTCGAAGTCGGGCCGGCGACCAGCAAGATCAACGCCCGCATCACCCATGAGAACCGCAACATGGGCCTGATGTGGTACAGCACCTTCGCGGTCCAGTTCGAGGCCGAGTACCGCATCGCCTCCTCGGCGGCCGACACGGCGGGGGAATTCACGTTCCTGCTGCCTGCGGGCGTGACGAAGTTCGACGATCTCCGCGTCTCCTTGGATGAGGGCAACGTCCCCGTCACAGTCACCGACCTCGTTGCCGGCCAGCTCCGCGTGCCGGTTGACCGCAAGGCCGACCACGTCATTCGCGTCGCGTACACCACGTATGGCCGCGATGTCTGGGCCTACACCCCATGCCCGACGGGCGGCAGTGAGTACAGGGCCGACTACGGCTCCCCACTTCCTCTGAGCAACGCGCAGATCGGGCAATTGGAGAACTTCTCCCTGACGATCACCACCGACTTCGTCGAGATCGATTATCCCAAGGGATCCAGCAGCCCCACGACGCCGGCGGCCGACATCAAGGGCGGCAAAGTGGCCGAGTGGAAGTACGTCAACGCCCTGACCAAGCAGGCGATGGGCGTTGTCGTGCCGCGGCCCATCAATGCCGGCCCGGTGACGGCGCGGATGAGCTTCTTCGCCCCGGTCAGCCTGCTGTTCTTCTTCACGGCCTTGTTCACGGTGAGCGTGCTCAAGCGGGTACCGCTTCACCCGATGCACTACCTGTTCCTGTCGGCGGCGTTCTTCGCGTTCCACCTGCTGATGGCGTACCTGGTGGATGTGGTCAGCGTGCAGCCTGCCTTCTGGATCAGTGCCGCCGTCAGCGTGCTGCTGGTGGTGAGCTACATGCGACTGGTGGTGGGCGCGAAGTTCGCGGTGGTGTACGTGGGTTTGGCGCAGCTGGTGTTCCTGGTGGGGTACAGCTTCGCGTTCTTCTGGGTGGGCAAGACGGGCCTGACGATCACGATCGCGGCGGTGGCGACGCTGTTCGTGCTGATGCAGGCGACGGGTCGGGTGAACTGGCACGAGGTGTTCGGCCGGCCCAAGCTGCCGCCGCTGCCGAAGGCCTCCCAGCCGAGCGAATCCCGCCAGTGGACGCCGCCCACGACGCCCGCCTCGCCGATCTGATCTGGCCGCGACGTGCCTGGGCTTCTCGACGGTAATCGTCGCCGGGCGCCGGGGCGCGGTCATGCCCGCGGCTGCGGCGAGCGGCATCAACAGACTTAGTTCGGGGAGTGAAGTCATCGCAGAAAACCGACAACCTTCGGTGCGCCCGTTCCGCGCGCCCAGCGAGAGGTGAACCATGAAGATCAAGATGATCCTGCCGGCGCGGACGAGCGCGTCGGCACTCAAGCGAACGATCAAGTATTCGCTGTTTCCGCCGCTGGGGCTGGCGACGCTGGCGGGCTACCTCCGAGATGATGACGAGGTGGAGATCCAGGACGAGCACGTCCAGCGGCTCACTTTCGACGACCGCCCCGACGTGGTGGCCATCGAGGTATACGTCACGTCGGCCCATCGCTCGTACGCCATCGCCGAGCACTACCGCCGCAAGGGCGTGCACGTGTGCCTCGGCGGGCTGCACGTGACGGCCTGCCCGCAGGAGGCTCTCACGCAGGCGGACACCATCTTCACCGGCCCCGGCGAGGACACCTGGCCGCGTTTCCTGGCCGATTTCCGCGCGGGGCACCCGGGCGAGATCTATCACTCCACACAGCGGACGCTGGCCGGCGCGCCGCGGCCGCGACGCGACCTGCTCAAGCTCAACCGCTATCTTATTCCCAACACGGTGGTCGTCTCTCGCGGCTGTCCGCATCACTGCGACTTCTGCTACAAGGACTCGTTCTTCATCGGCGGGCGGTCGTTTTACACCCAGCCGGTGGACGAGGCCCTGGGGCAGATCGAGGCGCTGCCGGGGCGGCACCTGTACTTCCTCGACGACAACCTCTTCGGCGACCCGCGGTTCGCCGAGGCGCTCTTTGACGGCATGCGCGGCATGGGGCGGCTGTGGCAGGCGGCGGGCACGGTGCAGGCCGTTCTCGAGCGGCCCGGCCTGATCGAACGCGCCGTCGCGTGTGGCATGCGGAGCCTGTTCATCGGCTTTGAGACGCTCAGCGAGGGCGGGCTGGAGTCGATGAACAAGGTGCAGAACGTCGGGCGGGATTACCCGCGGGCGATCCGCCGCCTGCGCGAGATGGGGGTCATGGTGAACGCCAGCTTCGTCTTCGGCACCGACTCCGACGACGAGGGCGTCTTCGACCGCACGGCTGACTGGGCCGTCGAGCAGGGGATCGAGACGGCGACGTTCCACATCCTCACGCCCTACCCGGCCACCGAACTGCATCGCCGCCTGGCCGCCGAGGGCCGCATCCTCACGCGCGACTGGAACCTCTACGACACGCGGCACGTGGTTTTCCAGCCCGCACAGATGAAGCCGGAGGCGCTGGAGGAAGGCTATGGCCGCGCGTACCGGCGGTTCTACCGGTGGGGGAGCATCCTCCGCGCGTCGCGTGTGAAGGACGGCTGGCGCGAGCGGCTGAGGCACCTGCTGTACACGGGCGGGTGGAAGAAGTTCGAACCGTTCTGGAACGTCCTGATCAAGACCGGCCAACTCGCCCGCATGGTGCCGCTGCTGGAGGCCACGCTCAAGGGTTGGGGCAGCACACCGTGGGCCGAACCCTCCGAATCCCATCTTCCGCAGCACCGCTCCCAACCTCCGGTTGAGGTACCCTCCAGCCGTCTGTAGCCTTCCGATATAGCCGAGTCGGTGCCACCCCCAAACTCGTTTGGGGGTGTCTTCTTGACCTTCCCATGCACCAAACATAATCTGTCTTCATGAACGAAGATGGGGATATCTATCGCAAGAGCCGTCAGCGGTGGAACGAGCCTTGGCAGGCGCATGAGCTCACCTTCTCTTGCCTCGACCAGCGGGCGCTCCTCTCTCGCGACAGGACACGAGGGTACTTCATTGAAGCCATGGAACGCGCGAGGGAGAATCACGGTTTCCATCTCTGGGCCTACGTCATCATGCCGGAGCATGCTCATGTTCTGCTCTGGCCGAACAAGGAGATCTACGACATCTCCGAAATCCTCAAGTCCATCAAGCAATCGGTAGCCAGACGAGCCGTTCTCTGGCTGCGGAAGAACAATCCCGCTGGTCTTCGATGGATGGCAACGGGACAGACCGAGAAGCCATACGCATTCTGGCAGGATGGTGGCGGGTACGACCGGAACGTTCGTCACGCCAAAGCTCTGACACAGATGATCGACTACATCCACAATAACCCCGTCCAACGTGGGCTTGTCTCCCGGCCGGAGGATTGGCCGTGGTCCAGTGCCCCAGATTGGGCCGGCGTAAGCAAGGGGCCGATTCGGCTGGATATGGAATCGTGCAAGAATTCACTCGTGTGAGTCCCCGGGACCAGCAGCGTTCGGCTGAACTGAAGGCCCCGCCGCCGTTCGAAGACACCCCCAAACAAGTTTGGGGGTGGCACCGACTCGGCTGAACCGGAAGGCTACGGGCCAGCGGAATACCCGCCAAGCAAGTCTCGGGGGGTGGCACCGCGCGTGGCCTCTACTGCATCTATTCTCCTGCATCTATTCTTTCTTCATCCCTCTTCATCCCGCATTTATCCCTGCTGATGCTGTTTCTTCTTCTTCTTCTTCTTCTTCTTCACCGGCCACGAAGTGACGTCGGGACCACCCCGAAGACTCTCTTGAACGTCCGCGAGAGGTGGTATTCGTTGGCCATGCCGACGCGGGGGGCGATGGCCTTGAGCGGCAGGGGGGTGCCGACCAGCAGCGTCCGGGCCACCTCCATCCGCATGCGGCGGAGGAATTCCATCGGCGTCAGGCCGCTGGCCTGGCGGAACAGGCGGCTGAAGTGGAACTTGCTGAACCCGCCGGTGGCGGCGAGGTCGTCCAGCGTGATGGGCTTATTGAGGTGGGCCAGGATGTACCGCTTGGTCTGCATCACCATGTCGCTCCTCGTCGAGGGCGCCGGGTGCGAGTACTTGTACAGCGCCGCATACAGCAGCGAGTCCAGCAGGTTGCGGTCGTCCAAGGTGCCCGACGGGTGGATGTCCAGCATCCATCGCACGAGGTACTCGACGCGGTTCTCGTGGTCGAAGCTCATCAGCGGCCAGCGGGCGGGCGTCTCGCTCCAGGCGAAGAACAGGGTCTCCAGCGGCTCCTCCCCCACCGCGCGTTCGCGATGCACCTGCCCGCGGGGATAGAGCAGGATGTCGCCCTTGCGGCCGACCAGCACGCGCCCGCAGATATGCGTCTCGATCGTGCCGCTCAGGACGAGGATCATCTCATTGTGACTGGGGTGACAGTGATCGCCGATCTTCCAGCCGACCATCGGCGCCACGCGCCCGACCATGCGAAAGAGGAAGCTCCTGGCCATCACGCCGCGCTTCCGGATCATGCCTTCTTCCGGGGTCTTCAATCTGCGTCTACCTGCGTTCATCCCTGCTCGTTTCTTCTTTGTGGACCTCGGCAACGGCAGCAAGATCAGACAAATCGCTCGCAATCGCAGCCATTGTGTGCGCTGCCGTAGGCAAGGCTATACTGACGGACGCTTCGTGTCCCTGTCAACACTTTCAGCAAGGATCGATAACTATGTCCAAGGTCAGGATCGGTTTCGTGGGCGTGGGCGGGATGGGGCAGATGGCCCATCTCAAAAACTACGTGGTGAATGACGAATGCGAGGTCGTGGCGCTGGCCGAACTGCGCAAGGAGACGGGCAAGCTGGTGGCGCAGCGTTACGGCATCCCCAGGGTCTACGGCGACCACCAGGAGATGCTGGCCAAGGAGAAGCTCGACGGCATCATCGCCAGCCAGCCCTTCAGCCGCCACTCGGTGCTGCTGCCGGACCTGTACAAGGCGGCCAAGTTCCTGTTCACCGAAAAGCCCCTGTGCGTCGCGACGCAGGCGGGCGAGAAGTTGGTGAAGGACGCCGCCTCGGCCGGCTGCACGCACATGGTGGGCTACCACAAGCGCAGCGACCCGGCCACCATGTACGCCAAGGCCCTGATCGAGGAGTGGAAGGCGACGCAGAAGATGGGGGCGATGAAATATGTCCGCATCCTCATGCCGGCCGGCGACTGGATCGCCAGCGGCTTCACCGGCATGCTCAACGCGGGCGACAAGCCCGGCGACCTCGCCTGGGAGCCGCCCGTGCCGGACATGGACAAGCCCACGGCCGACCTGTACGTAAGTTTTGTCAACTATTACATCCACCAGGTGAACATGATGCGCCACCTGCTGGGCGAGCCCTACAAGGTGACCTACGCCGAAAAGAGCGGCGTGCTGCTGGCCGTCGAGAGTTGCTCTGGCGTGGCCGGCGTGATCGAGATGTCGCCGTACCACACGACCATCGACTGGCAGGAGCACATGCTGGTGTGCTTCGAGAAGGGCTACATCAAGGTGGACCTGCCGGCCCCGCTGGCAACGCACCGCCCCGGGCAGGTGGAAGTGTACGAGGATCCCGGCAACGGCAAGACGCCCATCCGCATGAGCCCCACGCTGCCGTGGGTCCACGCGATGCGGCAGCAGGCGACGAACTTCGTGAAGGTGATCAAGGGCGAGCTCAAGCCGCCGTGCGTCGCCTCCGAGGCGCTCGAGGATCTGAAGGTCGCGCGCGAGTACATCCGGCTGCGTTTCGGGAAGTGAAGAAACGGCTTTCACCACAAAGGACACAAAGAGCACAAAGGTAAGAAGAAGCAATGCGGTGCATGACGCATGGGTTGCCTGCCTCTACCTTTGTGAACTTTGTGCTCTTTGTGGTGAAGCATTTAGAATCCAGGAAGAAGGACTGACCATGCCCCCACTTCGTTTTCAGAAGATCGTGATCTCGGATGAACGCTACGAGTCCGCCGGCGTGTTCGATGTGAACAACGACGGCGTGCTGGACATCGTCAGCGGTGCGTACTGGTACCCGGGCCCCAACTTCGACCGCAAGTGCAAGATCGGCGAGATCCCGGCGGCCGGCGAGTACTTCGACGATTTCTCGACCATCGCGATGGACATCGACGGCGACGGGTACACCGACTACATCACCGGCGGGTGGTGGGGCAACAGCCTGCGCTGGCGGCAGAACCCCAAGGGCGATGCGGCCAAGCCGTGGGCCGAGCACAAGATCGCCGACTGCGGCAACGTCGAGACGACCCGCGCGTGGGACGTCGACGGCGACGGCGTGCTGGAGATCGTGCCCAACACGCCGTGTCACTCGCAGAAGATATACAAGCTTGTCACCGACGCCAATGGCAAGGGCACGGGCAAGTTCACCGAGCACGTGATCTACGACCAGCCCAGCGGCCACGGGTTGGGCTTCGGCGACATCAACGGCGACGGGCGCGGCGACATCATCCTGGCCAAGGGCTGGCTGGAGCAGCCGAAGGAAGGCCTCGCGGGCAAGTGGACGTTCCATCCGGACTTCGACCTGGGCTCGGCCTCGGTGCCGGTGCTGGTGGTCGACGTGAACGGCGACGGCCTGAACGACCTGATCGTCGGGCAGTCGCACGCGTATGGGCTGGACTGGTGGGAGCAGAAGATCGTCGGCGGCAAGCGGACGTGGACGAAGCACCCGATCGACCCGTTCAACAGCCAGTACCACGACCTGTGGTGGATTGACATCGACGGCGACGGGCAGAAGGAACTGGTGACCGGCAAACGGTACCGCGCGCACTGCGGCCACGACCCGGGCGAGTATGATCCCGTCGGGTTGTACTACTTCAAGTGGACGGGCGAGAACTTCGCCAAGCAGGTGATCGACTTCGGCGCGATCCGCCAGGGCAAGGGCTGCGGCATTCACTTTGTGGTCGCCGACCTCTTCGGCCGCGGCGTGCTGGACATCGTCGCCCCCGGCAAAGACGGGCTCGTGGTGTACAAGAACATCGGCTACGCGCAGAATATGGGGGATTGAGAAATTGCGGATTGCGGATTGCGGACCTGCCTGCCGGCAGGCAGGTTGAAGAACGGAGCGAGTGAGAGCGTCGGGTGTGCATTGTAGGGTGGGCAGGCTTGCCCACCATTCGTGTCCGCTGATCGATACGGTAGTGGCGGCGTCCGTGGGTGTCCGTCTTGCCTGCCGCCAGGCAGGGCGGCGCTGTGGCAGCTGATGGCGACGCGCCACCTCGCACAGCGCCGAACGGGCAAGCCGCAGACGGTCTTAAGTACGCACGGTACATCAGGCGTCATCAGAATCGGTGGTGGGCAGGCCTGCCCACGCTACGGAGAAGAACATGTCCAAGAAGATTGCGATGATCGGGGCGGGGAGCGTTATTTTTTGCAAGACGCTGATGAGCGACATCATGGCCACGCCGGCCCTGGCGGATAGCGAATTCGCGCTGATGAGCCCGACGCCCACGAAGCTCAAGCGGATGGAGGCGTTCGGCAAGCGGATGGTGAAGGACAACGGGCTGACGGCCCGGGTGTGGGCGACGACCAACCGCCAGGAGGCGATCAAGGACGCGGACTTCGTGGTGGTGATGATCCAGGTGGGCGGGGTCGAGGCGTTCGGCATCGACTACGAGATCCCGCTGAAGTACGGCGTGGACCAGTGCATCGGCGACTCGCTGGGGCCCGGCGGCGTTTTTCGCGGGCTGCGGTCCATCCCCGTGCTGGTCGACATCGCCCGCGACATGGAGAAACTCGCCCGCCCCGGGGCGATCCTGCTGCAATACGCCAACCCGATGGCCGGCAACTGCCTGGCCCTGGGCAAGGCGACGAACGTGCAGTTCGCCGGCCTCTGCCACGGCGTGCAGACCACGCTGGACCTCATCGCGGGCTACTGCAACGTGCCCAAGGACGAGATCACCTACACGTGCGGCGGCATCAATCACATGGACTGGTTCCTGAGCCTTCAGCACAAGGGGCGCGACCTGTACCCGATGCTGCGCGAGCTGTTCGAGAAGCCCGCCTATTACAAGAACGAGAAGGTTCGCGGCGAGGTCTTCCGCCACTTCGGCTACTTCATGACCGAGAGCACCGGCCACCTGTCCGAATACGTGCCCTGGTTCCGCAAGAGCAAGCAGGCGCTGGACGCCTATTGCGACGAGCCCAGTTTCGGCGGCGAGACCGGGGCCTACTACAAGTACTGCAAGGCCCTCGCCGCCAAGTACGAGAAGCACGACCCGCTGGAGTTCGAGTCGTCGAAGATCACCGGCCGCAGCGTGGAGTACTGCTCCTACATCATGGAGGCGGTGGCGACGGGGCGGCCTTTCCGCTTCATGGGCAACGTGCGGAACGACGGGTACATCACGAACCTGCCCGACGGCTGCTGCGTGGAAGTGCCCGCCTTCGCCGACGCCACCGGCCTGCACCCCACGCGCGTGGGGGCCTTGCCGCCGCAGTGCGCCGCCGCGTGCATGACCAACGTCAACGTGCAGATCCTCGCCGGCGAAGCGGCCCTGCAGGGCGACACCGAGCACATCGTGCACGCCCTGGCGCTGGATCCGCTGACGGCGGCGGTGTGCACGCTCAAGCAGATTCGCGAGATGGCGGCTGAGATGCTCGAGGCCCAGCGGCCGTGGCTGCCGCAGTTCGCGGGCAGGAAGATCGCCGCGCGTCCCGCGATCGCCATCCCGGCTGGGTGCAAGCCCGTCGAGGTGCCGCTCGACCCCGCCCTGGCGATCAGCAAGCGGTTCGGGACGCTCATCCAGCAGAAGACGAACTGACGAACGAGGGCGGCAGCCTGGGAAGGCCGCCACCCGTCATGCCATGAGTCCACCAATAGCAGCAGGCGGCGGATCAAGTCCGCCGCCTGCGTTGAAAACCCCGACCGCTGTATTCCTCGACAGGCCCGATGCCTGTCACACAGGTCTCATCAGGCGAGCTTCGCCTTGGCCCGACGGCGGCGAAGCAGGGCCATGCCGCCGATGCCCAGCAGGGCCATCGTCGCCGGTTCGGGCACGACCACGTCCTGCTGCGTTGCGAAATCAAGCACGGCAAGGTGATTTCCGCTGTAGTTGAGCGGCATCGAGGCGAGCTCCTCGTTGGCCAGGGCCGTCACGGCCGCGTTGTCAGAGATCGAGAAGTAACCGTTGCTGACCGAGAACGAGGGGGTCGTCTCGAAGATCACTTCCCAGATCGCCGCCTGAAGGGCCGCGGCCTCGATCCCGGTGTCAACCTGCGGCGCGTAGGTGCTGTAGAGGTAGTTCACCATGTTGCCATGCCGGAGGAACTCATCCGCCCACACCATCGTCGCGTTGCCCGAACCGGAGTAGCGGTTGATGTCCACGCAGTAGGCGGTGAACTGGCGGTCGCGCCAGATGTAGTTCATCTGGCCGGCGCCGATGTACTGGCCGTCGGCAAGGGTGCCTGAGGCGTGAAGGGTGAGGTAGCTGTTGAGTCCCAGGCCGTTGTACGTGACCACGTCCGCCTGTGCGGCGGGGGCGAAGGCCAGCAAGGCCAGGGCGGAAAGAACGGCAACGATCAAGGTGCGGCGAGTATTCATGCAGGCTCCAAAGACCAGGGGTTGAACGGCTCGTCCTGAATCAATGGAAACCTACGATTCGTCCCTTGCGCAGGCAAATGAGGCGGCCGGGGTGCATTCATTTATAGTGGCGGTTACGGCAGTCTCCGCCCCGGCCGGGCTTGTCCCGGCCGAGCGCTGATTGACCACTACAACTGGCGGCAGCGTCCTGGTGGCCAATCATCGCTCCGCCGCCGCAAGGGCGGCGGGGGCGGAAGAAGCGGAACTGCCTCCGTAGTGGCCAATCGTCGCCCCGCCCGGACAAGCCGGGGCGGAGGCGGGAGGAGAGCAATCATTAGAGCACTCCTAAGTCACCCGTAGCGTGTAGCCGCAGTGTCGGAAGCAGTTGT
>CAZTVF010000029.1:0-48389 GCA_964616985.1 uncultured Planctomycetaceae bacterium | reverse complement strand
AGCATGCGGATGATCGTGCTCTTGCCGCTGCCGTTGGGGCCCAGCAGGCCGAAGATGGCCCCGCGGCGGATCTGGAAGCTCACGTCGTCCACCGCGGTGATGTGCTGGAACCGCCGGGTCAGGCCGCGGGCGTCTATGACGATCTCGCCCGTCACTTGGGCGACTCCCACACGTCCACCGGCATGCCCGGACGCAGTACGTCCTGGCCTTCGTCCAGCACGATCTTCGCCCGGAAGACCTGCTCGGCCCGCTTCTCGCTGGTCTGCACGTTGGCGGGTGTGAACTCCGCCTGGCGCGAGACGAAGATGACGTGTCCCGCGAAAGTGCGGCCGGGGAAGCTGTCGGTCGTGAAGAACATCTTGTGCCCGACGGCGAGGTCCAGCCGCGTCTCGGGCATGTAGGCGCGGACGTAGAGCCGCCCGCTGGCGAGCATCGTCAAGGCCGGGGCGTTGGGGCCCACGATATCGCCGGGGCGAAGGTCCATGGCCTCGATCACGCCATCGACGGGCGCCGTGATGTTGAGCTCCGCCAGCTGCTCGTCGGCCTGCTTGACCGCAGCCGAAGCCACGGCGACGGCGGCGGCTGCGGCCTCAACGTCTTCCTTGCGGTAGCCGTTCTTCTGCAGCAGCCACAGCTGCTGGGCCTGCTCGAGGGTGGCCTTGGCAGCGGCGATGTCCTCCGCGCGCGTGCCGGCCTCAAGCTCGGCCAGTTCGGCCTGTCGCATGTTCACCATGGCCGCGGCCATGTCGGCGAGCTGGTTGGCCTTGTCGAGTTCCTCGCGGGCGGCGGCGCCCTTCTCGACGAGCGGCTTGGTCTTCTCGAGGTTGCTGACGGCGTAGGTGTTGTCGGCCTGCGCCTGCTTGAGGCGGGCCTTGGCGGCCTCGATGGTCTCCTTGCGCGGGCCATGGAGCAGGGCCTGGAGCTTGGCCTCGAGCTCGTCGCGCTTGGCCTGGGCCTGGGCGACTTCCTCCGGCCGCGGCCCGCTCTGCAGTCGGGCGAGGTCGGCTCGGCGGGCATCGAGCTGGGCCTGTGCCTGTGCCTTGAGGTGCAGCAGGTCGAACGGTTCGAGCTCCACCAGCACCGCGCCGGCCTTGACGGCCTGGCCTTCTTCGACGTGTACCTTCAGGACGCGACCGCCGACGCGGCTGCCGATGCGGACCTCATCGGCCTCCACGTGGCCGGAGACCTTGAACTCCACCGGCCTGTGTTTGGTGTAAACCAGCACGCCGAGGATTACCCCCGCCACAATCACCAGCACGAGTAGACGCTTGATCATATTGGAATGATAAATCAGGGCCGTCGGAACATCATCGAAAAATATGCTGTCGCCGCGGCAGGGGTGCGCGCCAAGCCACGCCCTGCCAGAAGGCTTCTATCGGCGTTCTCTTGGGGTGGGAGCGCACGACTCGAAGAGCTTGTATTCGGTGAAGGGGCCTTCGGCGGCGCGCATGCGGCCGCAAGAGAGCAGCATCTTGTTCGCTGAAGGCAGAAAGACCACGCTGAGCATGTTGATGTCTTGGATGACGTCGCGGTCGGCGAGGCATTTCTTCATAGAGTCGGGCGTCAAGGGCTTGCCCAGGCGCCGGGCTACTTGGCAGAGAGGCCAATCGGCTGGGCCGGTGCGGCGGTTCTCTGGCACCGCGTCGGTGGTGGGGTGATTGGCCGCGCAAATCATGTCCTCGTCCTTGGCCGCCTTGCGGACGCCAACCTTGCCCTCGACGACCTCCAACACTACGGCCGTCTTGGCCGTCGCGTCGGAAATGATCACCGCGCCATTGTCCATCGGCTTGGCCTCCTGCATGAGCTTCACCGCCTCCTCGGCCGTCTTGCAGCTTCGCAGCACGCGCCTAAGGGTGAAGAATGTAGGCTCGGCCGGCTGCTTCACCCGCGGGCCGCCGAGTTGGTTGAACGCGACGGTGATGCCGTGGCGGTTGGTGCCCGTCACAACGCCCACCATGCCCGGCCAGCCGAGCGTGAGGTGCTCCAGGCCCTGGATGGGTTTGAGGTTGAGGATAAGGTTGTTCCGCTGCAGCGGCTGGCCCGGGTAATCGGGCCAATCGAGGTTGCGTCCGTGGATGAGTTCGCCGCCGTCGGCGTTGCGGCCCCAGGAGGCCAGTTGGCGGCAGAAGACGGCCGACGAGGTGAGGCTGTAGTAAGTGTTGAGGAACAGCACGTCCTCGTAGGGCAGGCCGCTGCCGTCGGCCAAGCCGCGCATCTCGTCGATCTCGTCGGCGGCGATGTGCTTGGCGATCTCGCCGGCCTTTGCGTACAGCCCTGCCTTGGTGTGCTGGCTCATGACGATCGCGGCGCCAAGGAAGATCGGGTGCATCACCTTCATCTGTGGGCCGAACTGCTTGCCGACCTGCCGGCCCATCTGCTCGCTTGTGCCGGTAACGGCCAATCGCGATGGGGCGAAGGTGGATGTGGCTCGCGAGACTGCCGGCGGTTTCTCACAGGAGGCCCCTGCGGCGAAGGCCAGGGCCGCCAAGGCGAGGATCGCCAGTTTGAGCATGTGTTTCATGCAATGCTCCATCCGCGGAATCATATTAAACGTCAGTAGTTGGGGCGATCCGTTACTTCCGCCCCAGCTTCTCCCACAGCCTGACCGCTTCGGGCTGGCGGGGGTAGATGGGCAGGAGGTGGTGGTACTCGGCGAACTGCCCTGCGGCGGCCAGACGCTGGCCCACCCGCCACGCGCCGCCGGCGGTGGGGTAAAACAGGTCGCTGGGCGCCTGCGTCACACCGGGCGCGTCGATCTTCACGAAGGTCAGGGCCTCGCCGATCAGCAGCAGCGGGCGCGGCGCGGCGGCAAGCAGCGCCTCTGCGGTCGTCAGGGCCGGCGGGGCATCTATATTAATGTCGTCGCCCTGGCGGCTGAACATGCCCGCGTAGAAGCTGCCGTCCTTGGCGTCCAGCAGCACGCCCAGGTGCTGCCACTCCAGGGGGCGGGCGTTCTCGGCCACCGCGGCCAGCGTCGGCACGGCGACGCAGCGGGGCAGGGCGGCCCCGGCGGCGGCAATGGCCTGCGCCATCGTTCGGGCGACGGTGATGCCGACCCGCAGGCCGGTGAAGCTGCCCGGGCCGACGGAGACGTATATCTCGCCGACGTCGGCGGGGCGGGCGCCGTGGGATTGCAGAAGGTCTCGCAGGCGGCCGACGAGCTGGGTGGCGTGTCGCTGCGAGGCGTCAAAAGGCACTTCCGCCTTCAGTCGTCCGCCCACGCCCAGGGCGATGCCGCCGGCGCGGCAGGAGGTCTCAATCGCGATGGAGATCGTCTCGGTCATGCGGTTGATTGTACGCGAAGAAGCGCGCGGCGTCGCCCTCCGTTGCCGTTTTGCCGGCGCGGGTCGCCGGGGGTCAAAAAGAAAGGGCCACCCGATGGTGGCCCTTTTGATCAGCCTGGTGCAAGGTCTAGTAGCGACGGCCGCCGCCGCCACCGCCGCCGCCACGGCTCCCGCCGTAGCCGCCCCTGCCACCGCCGCCACCGCCGCCGCCACGATCCTCGCGGGGCTTGGCTTCGTTGACAGTCAGGGCACGACCGCCGTGCTCCTTACCGTTGAGGGCCTCGATGGCCGAAGCAGCTTCCTGGTCGCTGCCCATTTCGACGAACCCGAAGCCCTTGCTCCGGCCCGTCATCTTGTCCATGATCACCTGCGCGCTCTCGACGGTCCCGAACTGCGTGAACAGGTCGTTCAGCGTAGCATCGTTCACGTCGTACGAGAGGTTCCCAACATACAGTTTCTTGCCCATCTTCAGTCTCCTGTGACAGGGGCATTTTCGACCCGCAGTTTTCTTTCCGGGTCAAAGTGAAAGGGCCGCGATTCGGCCGGATTCAGGGGACGCAGGCGAGAGATGCGATTCGAATATCGAGCGCTCTTTTCCCGTCGGACATTCCCGAACGATACAAGTCTACCCGCCCGGGGGCCGAATAAGCAGTAATTTTACCAAGAATTATCCGGCCTCACCGCCGCCGCCAGGGCGCCATACCCCCAAACACCTTATTCTTGACAAGGACCTAACGTGCCGCCGCGACCATGGTACACTACCAAGTCCTGCGGTGAACATGCACGATTGCCCCGCCTGCCAAGGTCGGGGGAAGGAGCGACCGTTGACCGAAGCATGGGTTCCCAAGACGCTGCCGGCCGAGTGGATCAAGGCCCCGGACTCCAAGACCGGCCGCATGGTCTGGCAGATCACCTCGGCCAATGACGTGAGCGAGGCCCCGTACTTCGAGGCCCAGGGCTTCACGGCCGATGAGAGATTCGTCGTCTTTCGCTCGCAGCGCGACGGCGCGTCGCGCCTGTGGCGATGCGACCTGGCCACGGGTGAACTGACATGCCTGACGCCGGAAGAGATCGGCCAGGCGCGGTTCTCGATGCATCCCGACGGCTGCCGCTGCCTGTACTGGGCGGGCACTCTGCTCCGCAGCGTGGATGTGCACACGCTCGATTGCCGCACAGAGGCCGATCTTTCGGAGCATACCAAGAGCGGCGGCAGCTTTTCCGCGCCGGTCTGTTCCAGCAAAGATCGGGCGGACGGCTACCGCGTTGCCGCCGCCGTCGCCAACCCCCAGGGCATGCTGCTGCTGGCCGTCACCCTCGGTGGCGGCGCGATCCACCCCGTACTGCAGTGGTATCCGCTGGGGCACCCGCTGATCTGCCCCGGCGACAGAGACCTCATCACCTTCGTGCCGCTGGACAACGCCTGCTGGCGCAACGATTGGCCGCAGCACATGCGCACCCGGACCTGGGCCGTGCGGGTCAGCGACGGCCTGCCGAGGCGATTCATCACCCCGCCCCCCGGCCGCACCGTCACGCACGAGTCGTGGTCGCCCGACGGCGAACGCATGATCTATTTCGAGAAGGCGGGCAGCGCATGGACCCCCGTGCGAATCCGTTCCGTCTCGCGCAACGGCGATGACCTGCAGACGCACTTTGAGACCGACCAGTACCGCCTCGGCCACGGCGTGCTTTCGAGCGACCAGCGATACTTCGTCAGCGACGTGCAGAACCCGCACGATGGCCCGCTGCTGCGGATCGAGATGCGGACCGGCCGCCATGAGGTTCTCTGCTGGCCCGACTCCTCGAGCGACGGCGGGCACGGGGCCTGCGCCCACGTGCACCCCTCGTTCAGCCCCAGCGGCCGATACGTCACGTACACCTCCGACAAGACGGGCACGCCCCAGGTGTACGTCGTGCCGCTGACGTCCTGATAACAAGGAGAAGCTGGATGGCCGCAATCGAAGATCCCCGCAAGGCCGGCGACCGCGTGATGGCGTCCCTGGTCAATGTGTGCCTGCCGACGGTGAAGGGGGCGCACGATTCTGATTTCATCATCGTCAACGGCAAGGCCTACATCGTCTACATGGCCAACGACGTGCAGCCGGGCGAGGATCCGCAGTGGCCATTTGTTTACAGCGCCCTCTCGATCGTCGATGTCGCCACCGGCCGCGTGGAGCAGACGGAGACGTTCGCCGCTTCCCAGAAGGTCTACGAGAACGCCGCGCTGCCCGCCGGCGCGTGCTTCGTGCCGCGCGTCATCCGCAGGGACGAAAGCACACTTCGCGTGTTCTTCGCCAGCGAAGATCCCGGAGCGCGGCAGTCGCAGACGTGGTACATCGACTACGACCTGTGGCGAGGCCGGTTCATCTGGGCGATCCACCAGGCCCAGATCCAGACCGACCAGGGGGTCTTCCCCATGCAGCCGCTGCACCTCTATCGCCACGCCGCCGCCAAGGGCTTCACCCGCCCGCAGCGCGACTTCGGGCTGTACATGATCGACTCGTTCAAGGTCTTCGACGGGCGGGTCCACGTGGTGCTCAACAATTTCAGCATCCGCCAGATTGCACTGGCCACCTTGAATGACAACATGGACCGGTTCACGGTCCTGGGGCACTTCTTCGAACCGCTCACGGCGGCACTCTCGGAGGCGGCGGTGAACCGCTTGCCCGACGGCAGCTGGCTGGCGATCTCGCGGCAGGAGGAGGGCAGCGTCAACTACATGTTCGCGCGCAGCCGCGACGGTGCGACCTGGGCCCCGCACGAATGCTGGCCGCTGGTGCCCAACGGCCTCAATTCCAAGCCGACCTTCGAATGCTTCGACGGCGTCTATCACCTCGGCTGGCAGGAGGCTACGCAGATCAATGGCGCGTCGCGGTCGGTGTTCAACATCGACACGTCGCGGGACGGCGCGACCTGGCAGCGGAAGTATCGTTTCGAGACGGAGAAGTCGTTCCAGTACCCCGTCTTCCGGCAGTACCGGGGCGCGATCTACCTCACCGTCACGCAGGGCGACTTCTCCGACTCCCGCAAGGAACGCATCATGTTCGGCCGCCTCGAGTAGCCCCGGCCCTGCCAAGTTGGCGGCCTCGCGATCCATCAGATCACGAGTCCCACAGCACGAAGGGTGGCGTTGGGGCATCATGATCCGCTATGATCAGCCCCGGCGCGTCAACTCTGAAGCGCCGCGCGAGCCAGAGCCGGCCTGCTTCGGCGAGGGTTTGCGGAGGGGAACTCGCGGACGCAATCAGTCAGGCCTCGCAGGAAATGTCCTCGCCCGGATGCACTCTTTGAGATGAACAGGTAATCGATGACAAGCGATGAAAAATCTGAATTGTTGGAAGGCTTCGCCGATCTGGGGCTCGACGCCAGGCTGCTGTCGACGCTGGCTGCTCTGGGCTATGAAGAGCCCACGCCCATCCAGCGGGCTGCCATCGGCCCCATGCTAGCCGGAAGCGACCTCATGGGGCAGGCCGCCACGGGCACCGGCAAGACCGCGGCCTTCGCGCTGCCCATGCTTCAGCGCATCGCCGAAGCCGCGAAGGATCGGCCGCGGCCGTCGGCGCTCGTGCTGGTCCCCACGCGCGAACTGTGCATGCAGGTGGCTGAAGCCGTCCACAAATACGGCCAGGCCCTCAAGGTCGGGGTCGTGCCCATCTACGGCGGGCACTCGTTCGGCCAGCAGTTGCGGATGATCGAGCGCGGTGTGGACGTGGTGGTCGCCACCCCCGGGCGGGCCCTGGACCACATCCGCCGCAAAACGCTCGACCTCAGCGGCATCGCCACGCTGGTGCTGGACGAAGCCGACGAGATGCTGGACATGGGTTTCGCCGAGGACCTCGAGGCCATCTTGGCCCAGACGCCCAAGGAACGCCAGACCGTGATGTTCTCGGCCACGCTGCCGCCGCGCATCACCGGCATGGCCAAGCGTCATCTCAAGGACCCCGTCCGCATCCAGATCGCCCGCGAGACGATGCCCAAGGGCTCGGCGCCGCGCGTCCGCCAGACCGCCTACGTTGTCCCCCGCGCCAGCAAGCTGGCCGCGCTGAGCCGCATCCTGGACCTCGAAGATCCCGCGGCGGCACTGGTCTTCTGCCGCACGCGCACCGAGGTGGACGAACTGACCGAGAAGCTCAGTGCCCACGGCTACCGCGCCGAGGCCATGCACGGCGGCATCTCGCAGGACCAGCGGACCCGCGTCATCAAGTTCCTCCGCGACGGCGCGATCGACCTGGTGATCGCCACCGATGTGGCCGCCCGCGGGCTGGACATCGAGCAGCTCTCCCACGTCATCAACTACGACGTTCCCACCGCGCCCGATTCGTACGTACACCGTATCGGTCGCGTCGGGCGGGCCGGGCGCGAGGGCGTGGCCATCACCCTGGCCGACCCGCGCGAGTCGCGGCTGCTCCAGCAGTTCGAGCGCCACACCAAGGGCAAGATCGAAATCGCCAAGGTGCCCACCGTGGCCGACCTGAGGGCCCGACGCCTGGAAAACACCCGCGCCGCCCTGCAGCAGGCCGCCCAGGGGGACGACCTCGAGCAGTATCGGTCGGCCATCGACCCGCTCATGCAGGACCACGACCTCATGAAGATCGCGCTGGCGGCGGTCAAGCTGGCCCACCTGGCCACCTGCGGCGAACACGACGACACCGAGATCGACATCCCCGCCTTCCGCGCGCCGACACCGGCCGCCGCCGGCGCCCCGGTCAAGCGCGACAGGAAGCTCAAGGGCAAACGCCTGGCTGGTCCGGGGCCCGACATGGCCCGCATCTACGTCGGCGCGGGCAGGGCGTCGGGCATGCGGCCGCAGGACCTGGTCGGGGCGATCGCCGGCGAATCGGGCATCAGCGGCAAGAGCATTGGGGCGATCGAGATCGAGGATCGCTTCTCGCTCGTTGAACTGCCCGCCGAGGCGATTGAAGAGGTCCTCCTCGCCATGCGCAACAGCCTCATCAAGGGCCAGAAGGTCACGGTCCGGCGGTTCGTCGAGCGGTAGCATCCGCCTGCCCAGCGGCAGGCGAGTGTCACGACAGCTTCACCGTCGCGCCGGCGGCGATCTCGCACACCTTGCCCTCGAGCGTCACCCAGACGGGCATCGCCGACGGGTTGTGGACGATGTCGGCCGACGCGCCGAACCTCAGCGCCCTCAGCGCCGTCAGGTAGGCGGCGATCTCGGCATTGGTCGCATACCAGATCGAGTCGTTGCCGCCCATCTGTTTGCAGAAGTCTTCGATAACCTGCCAATTGCCCTTGGCGTCGAACTCGTAGCTATGGCCCCACACGTACAGCAGGGACAAGTTCCACCGGGCCTCGTGCTTGAGGAACCGCTCGCCCAGTTCGGCGATGTTGTTGTTGTGATGGGCCGTGGGATGCCACGTCAGCAGGTTCGCCGGCACGCCGAAGTTCTGCGTGCTGGCGACGGTGCGGGCGTACTCGATGCCCACCGCCGGCAGCATGCCCAGCACGCGGTCGTTGTACGAGCCGAACGGGTACGACATGCCGCGGACGGGGTAACCCACCAGCGCCTCCAGCGCGCGGCGGTCGTCGAGAATCTCCGCCGCCATCATGTCCAGCGGCAGGTCGCCCAGCATCGGGTGCGTGGCCGTGTGGGCCGAGACCTCGTGACCGGCGAACAGGCTGGCCACCTCGGCCGCCTCGATGTACCCCGCCTTGCCGAGGAAGCCGGAGTTGAGGTGGAAGCTGCCCCGGATGCCATGGCGGTTGAATATCTCCACCAGCCGGCGGTCGTGCACCCTGCCATCGTCGTAGCTCATGGTCAGGGCCTTGCCCTTGCCCTGCGGAAACCGGTCGAAAAGGATTCGCATGTTCTCTCCTCTATCTATCGCATCGATTCGCCGCACTCACGGCCGGGTCGAGGGCTCGCTGGCGGGCTGCGTGGGGTTGTTCTGCTTCCAGTAGGGCACCCAGGCATTCTTGCCGAAAAGCTTCTTGCCGGTCAGCTTCCTCAGCGCGTCGTCCTGCGTGTTGCGGATGCGGTAGACGACGACGGTCTTGTACCCGCGGTCGAAGTGGTTGATCAACGGCGTGACGGCCTTGATGTCGCCGATCTCGCCCAGGGCCCAGACGGCGGTGACGGAGACCTGCTCGTCGGCGTCCTCCAGCAGGGCGATCAGTCTATCGACGGCGGCCTTGGCCTTGAGCGAGCCCAGCGCCTTGGCGGCCTGCGTCCGCAGATAGCTGTCCTTGCTGTCGAGCATGGGCATCAGGACCTCGACGGCGTCGGGGTTGGCCGTGCCGGTGGCGCCCAGAGCCTGGATCGTATACGGCAGCAGCGGGGCGGCGTCCTTGCTGGCGATCATCTCCACCAGGGGGCCGACGGCGGCGTCGCCCGCTGCCCCCAGGGCCCGCGAGGCGAAGATGCGAAGGAACCCGAGATTCGCTTTCTTCTCCTTCAGGATGCCCAGCAGGTTCTCGACGATCGTGGCGTCAGCGGCCGAGCCGATGGCGGCCAGCGACACGAGGGCCTGGCGGCGCACCAGGAGGCTCTCGTCGGCCAGCATGGTGTTCAGCGTCTGGGCCGACTGCGCATCCTTGAACTTGGCCAGGGCCTTGGCGACGTGGTAGCGCGTGGCGACGTCGGCAGCGCCGGCGAGCTTGAGCAGTGCCGCCACGTCCGCCCCGGCGAGGGCCTGGGGCGGGCCCGACTTGATGTACCCCGCTTCCTCGTACACCATCAGCACCATCTGGTTTTCCTGCGATGAATACCAGCCGGTGAAGAACAGGATGTCGCCCTTGATCACGGCGGCAACGTAGGCATCCCAGTTCTCCTCCAGCATTCTCGTATTGGGCATCGCGACGCTGAACGCCGACGGCCAGACCGTCCGCGAGACGGGGTTGGAGGCGATCTGGCCGATGTTGCAGCCCTTGTAGGGGGCGGAATACGCGTAGTAGTCGGGGTTCTCCCATTCGGGAATGACCAGCACGTCAGGGTGCTGCTTGTTCAGTTCCGCGATCATCCGCGTGGGCAGCGTCCACGGCACGCCCTTGACCTCGACGTCCCAGCCGGGGCCGAAGACGTTGGAGTCCAGGTAGAATATCGTGCAGCCCCATCGCTTCTTGGCGTAGGCGATCTTCTCGGCCATCTGCGCCGCCGGGTCCAGCACGTCGCGGTGCCACAGGCGGACAAACGTCTTCTTGTTGGCGATGATCTCCGTAGGGCGGATGGTCAGGCCGACCTTCAAGCCCGCGTCGGTGAACTTCTTGAAGAACTCGTCGGCGCACTGCTCCATCTCCGGCGAGGCCAGCGACATCGACTGCGGGTTGCCGATGTACGTGACGGGGTGCCAGAACTCCGCCCCCTCCAGGTCCCAGATCACCACGCCCTGGCAATTGCCCTCCTTGAGGATCTTGATGCAGTTGTCAGCGTGCTTGAGCAGGTCGGCCTTGAAGGCGGCGATTCCTTCGGGCGTCGTCACGTCATTCTTCTGCCCCTTGCCGAAGAGGTAGCCGCGGGGGTTGGTCTTCCACCCGGTCATGGGGTTGGCCAGGAAGATGCAGCCGATGGGGCGGCGGTCGGGCCAGTTCAGCGCCATCGGCCGCTGGGCGCGCGAGTGCTCAAGGAAGTCGCCGCACACCTTCTCCACCGGGGCGTCGGCGGGACCGAAGTTGAGCGACATGTGGAATTCCTGCGACTGCCCCGAGGCCACCTTGCGGCCGCTCACGGTGAACCAGTGGTCGGCGACGATCGGGTGGACCGGCTGGGCCGACTGGGGCACGGCCAGGCGAACGGGGAAGCCCTGGTCCTTGCCCCCCCGCGCGGCGACCGACAGCGAAATGGGGGCCTTGACCTCCCAATCGCACAGGACCACCTGCGCGGTGGGGCACTTGACGGCCTTGAAGCCCAGCGAGGCGCCGCCGGGGGTCGAGCGTTCGTCGGGCAGCAGGAGTTTCAGGACGGTGACATCCGCCCCGTCGATCGTTTCCTTGGCATTGGGATCGGTGGCATTGGTGATCTTGACGAGGATGTCCAGGCGGTCGCCAGCCACCTTGTATGCACAGGAGGCCGAGCCCCACGCATACTCGGTGGTGAGGGTCTGCGTCCCGGCGTCGAAGGCGGTCTTGCCCTTGTTGATCGGCGCGCCGGAACCCTTGTTGTCGGGTCGCTGGAGGAAGGCGGAATTGACGACCATGCCGCCTTCGCCCGGCGCGACGAACTCCGTGCCGTTGTACGTGATGCTCTCGATGCCCGTGTCGCCGAACTTCACGTTCAGCCCAGCGGCCTGCGCGGCCGTTGACGCACACACAGCGACAAAGATGCACAGGAGGGTATGACGAGCGAAGCGATCCGGGCCGGCGAGGGAGTAACTCATTGGACATTCCTTCATCTTGGGAATCTGTAATACCGCGTTCTCCAAAACATCAGAGTGCGTCATTCTCGCTTGGCGGGACTGTCCTGCAAGTCTTTTTGCCGCGGGCGGCGGAGGTGGCGTGGATGATGAGAGGGTGAGATCCAGCAGGCGGTGCCGCCGTCGGAATGGGCGCAAAAAGAAAGCCATGGCGCCGGGCGACGCCATGGCGGGTGGATTCGTTTCGGCTATCGGCACGCCTCGGTGTGGGGAAGGCAGGTGGAACGCTGGGTCACGTAGCAGCCGGCGACCCACACGCGCACCAGGCGGTCTTCGTATTGCGGCGGGCACCACACGCGCGTCTGCCGCGTCTCGTACACCGGGGCAACCCACACCCGCTCGGTCCGCCTCTCGGCCAGGACGATCGTGTAAAGCCGTCCATGGCGATCCCGCCGGGTCTCCGTCACGGCCGGGATGAAGCGGGTTTCCCAATGACCGGCCTCTACGAGCACCTGCGTCGTCTGCGTCATGAAGTGGCCTTCTTCGACCAGCACCCGCTCGGTCCGCATCTCGAAGTGGCCGGGAACCCAACGCTGGCCGACGGTGGAATGGCCGACCTGGACGTGGCCTCGATCGTCGCGGCCATCGCGCCGCCACGAGGGTCGATCGCCATCGCCGTCGTGGCGTTCATTCACGCCCTGGCGACCGCGATCTTCGTCGTCATCGCGATCTCTGGCAAACGCCGAGGCCGCCGGCATGGCGATCAGAGCCGCAACCATCATTCCCAGCACTCTCAGATGCATCGTTCCGGTCTTCATGGTTCACTCCTTCAGTGATGACAACTCATGAGACCATCGAGAAGCGCGAACGTTAGCGGCATCCGCCGCGGTTTCAAAACCGCTAAACTTCCCTTCACCAACTGCCGACGCTAGAGTATGAGCGAAATGGCCTCTACTCCTTCGGCTAAACCCGCTGCCGCCATTGCCTCGCGCTTCGTCGGCGTCGTGGAATCGATACGGCATCTCACGGCCGATATCCGGAACATCCGCATCGCCCTTCGCGACCCGTCGGAGATTCGCTTCCATCCCGGGCAGACGATCCGTCTGAAGATCCCCACGCCGGCGGGGCAGAAGGAAGTCTTCCGCATGTACAGCCTGGCCAACCCGCCGCAGGACAGCCACGCGGTGGAGCTGTGCGTCCGGCATGTGCCGGGCGGCGTCGGCACGAGCTGGATATTCCACCAGCTCGCCGTGGGCGACGAAGTGTCCTTCTTCGGCCCGTATGGCCGGTTCGGCCTCTCAGACTCCTCGACGCCGATGGTGTGGATCGCCGGGGGCTCGGGCATCTCGCCGTTCTGGTCGATGCTCCGCTACATGAAAGAGAGCGGCATGTCGCGGGAATGCCGGCTGTTCCTCGGCGCGGCGACCCGCAAGGACCTGCCGTTGCTGGACGAGATGCGCCGCTTCGAGCAGCAGGCGGACTGGTTCCATTTCACGCCGGTCATCGCCTCCCCTGCCGGGGACGCTCCATGGGACGGACACGTGGGGCTGCTTGCGGAAGTGATCGAAAAGGAAGTGAACCATGGCACGCCGGTGGAGGCGTACCTGTGCGGCCCGCCGGCGTTGATCGAATCGTCGCTCGGTGTCCTGGCGGCCAAGGGCATCGGACCCGACAAGATATTCTTTGACAAGTTCATCCCCTCCAAACCCGCATCCTGAGTTCCCCGCGCCCAGCCTCGGATGATTGTGATTGCATGCAGGCGGCTGGGTATGTGAAGAGTCCCGACGTGTGCGAATCGCTGATTAGCAGTGATCGAGGGTATCCATGGGCAAGCCTCAAGCTGTTGTCTCGCCGCTGAAGAGGTCCGTCATTAACACCGCCATCGAGCAGGCCAAGGAGGCCTTCGCTCGATTCCACATCGCTCTGCCGCCGTGGGCGCTGTGGACCGTGGAGGACTGGCGCGACAAAGGGCACGAGTTCGACGAGATCCGCCAATGCATGCTCGGCTGGGACGTGACCGACTTCGGCAGCGGCCGGTTCGAGCAGATCGGGCGGACGCTGGTGACGCTTCGCAACGGCACCAGCCGCTTTCCGGGCTTCGCCAAGACCTATGCCGAGAAGCTGCTGTTCGACCCCGAGGGCCAGCGGGCCCCCGCCCACTTTCACCGCAGCAAGATGGAGGACATCTGCTGCCGTGCCGGCGGCAACGTGCTGGTGCAGTTGACGGCCGCCGACGAGCACGGCCAGCCCAGCAGCCGGCCCCTGGTCGTGCGGTGGACGGCGAGCGGCGCACCATCGCCCCCGGCGAGATCATCCGCCTTCGGCCCGGCATGAGCGTGTGCATCACGCCCCGCACCATTCACCAGTTCTGGGGCGAAGAGGGCACGGGCCTCACCGTCAGCAGCGAGATCTCCAGCGTCTGCGATGACTGGAACGACAACGCCTTCCTCCAGCCCGCCTGCCGCTTCCCCCAGGTGCTCGAGGACGAGCCGCGGCGGCACTGGCTGTGCAACGAGTACCCGCCTGCCCGCGACAGCTGATTCGCCCCCTTCGCACTTTGTTTGGCCGGCGGCGGGTCGGGAGGTATGCTGGCGGTTCGTGGACGACCTTTTGTCTTGGGAGATTTACGCGATGGCCAAGATCAAGCTGGACTTGCATGACATCTTCAACAAGGGCGGCCGCATCGAGTCGGAGTTGCGCCGCGTGATCGAGGACGCCGCCGAGAAGGGAATCTCCCTCGTCGAGATCATTCCCGGCAAGGGCAGCGGGCAGCTGAAGAAGACCGTTCTGCGTTTCCTGCAGCAGCCGGACATCAAGCGGCTCTACCACCGCGTCGAGAAGGACAGCACGAATTTCGGCAGGATCTTCGTGCACTTCCGGCACTAGCGGCGCCCCGCGGGCCGGGTCATTTCTTGCGCACGCTCAGGACCAGGGCGTCGTTCGCGGCGAGGCGGCAGGAGACTTCGCCCCGGCCGCCGGGCAGCGGCTGGCCGTACCACACTTCGTCGATGACCCAATCGTCGCCCAGTTGCAGCGTGTCGCTCACTTCCTGCGGCGAGTAATTCACCAGCACCACCACGCGCCACGCGTCGCCCAGCACGTGCTCCGTCATGCCCAGCAGCGGGTGACCCTTGGCCGCCGCCCGCGAATATTGCGTCACGGGCCCGGCAAGGTGCTCATAGATTCGCCAGGCATCGCGCGAGGCGGGGCTTTCAAAGGAACCCGCGCTGTAGGCCATGTCCGTCTCGATCGGGGCCGTGAGGAAATACGCCTGCCCATCGCCATAGGCGGCGCAGGTGAAGGCGGGGTTGCCATCGGCCTCGCGTCCCAGCGCCTCGGCGCCGACGAGCGCGAGGTCCAGCCGCAGTGCCGAGGGGATGGCCAGCCTGGGGCTCCCTTGCAGCACGTCGAGGTTGATCTGGCAGGGGCCCGTGCGTCGCGAACGCCCCTCGACTTCCAGGCCGAAGACCTCGGTGAAGGGGCTGACGATACCGTCATCGCACGAGACGTAGAGCGTGGCGCCGCGCTGAACGCGGTCCAGCAGTGCCAGCCACTCCCGCCGCCGCAGGCCGCGGTCGGACCGGATGGACGGCACGAGGTAGAGCTGCGCGTCTCGCAGCGGCTGGTCGGCGTACTGGAAGGCGATGTCCATTCCCGCCTGCTTGGCCAGGATGAACGCGCCCAGTGCCGCGGCCCAGTGGTCCTGGTTGCGGGTGAGGACGCAGACGGCGTCGACGACCCGCGGCGGCAGGCGGTCGATGGGCAGCTGCGACAGCCAGCGGCCAAACGCGCTGAGCACATCGGCGGCGGGCTTGGCCTGGCGGTCTGCGGTGAACAGTCCCAGCTCCCGCTCAACGCCGTTCCAGTCATAGGGGGCGTGCTCGAGGTGCCCCTGATCGTACGCGCACCACCAGAGCAGGCCGTGGCAATCGTTCGCCCAGCCGGAGAACAGCACCGAGCGGAGGTACTCTGCCGATGCGCGGGGGCTGGCGATCATCGGCCCCAGCGTGCCGATCTCCTCGATCAGGCAGGGCCGCCCGCCGAGGTCGGCGTAAAGGCGCGACTCGGCGGCCGAGTGCAGGCAGGGGCGGATCCTGCGGATGGGCTCGGCGTCGCAGTGCGGCGTGAAGATCGGGTAGGGGTGTGTCGTGAGGACATCAGTGAGCTCGCCCTGGTCGGCGATGGCCCATGGCTTGAGCGGGTCCGCCTGCAGGCTGTGCATGCCCGAGACGATCGGCCGCGATGGGTCCTGCGTGCGAATGGCGTCGACGAGCGTGTTGGTCCACAGCCACGCCTGTTCGCGCGTCGCGGCGCCCATGCAATTGCACTCGTTGCCCAGGTCCCAGGCGAGGATAGCGGGGTGCTGACGGAACTGCTGCACGAAGTGTTTCGCCATCCGCACCTGCCAGAGGATCGACATCGGATCGGTGATCGGGTTGCGGCCCTCCAGCGCCGGGGGCACGAACAGGCGGCCGCTCATCCACCCGGTGATCAGCCCGATGACCAGCTTGAGGCCATGCGCCTCGGCCAGGTCGGCGAAGGCGGCGAATCGCTGCATCATCTCGGCCGACATGCCGGCCCGCCCGGCCTCGGTGTCCGGCAGCGGCTGCTCGCCGTGACGAAACTCGCCGGCGTGTCCGTTCGTCAGCAGGCTCAGCGGCTGGAAGTCCGGCCACAGCGGGAACACCCGCAGCACCTGCAGCCCCGCTGCGGCGAGTTGTTGGAGGTCAGCCTCCACAACCTCCGGCCGCCAGTCGCTCCACATGGCCGTGCCCGCGTGCGAGGCCCAGTAGTTGCAGCCGATGACGAAAGCGCCTTCTTCGATCAATGACAGGCTCTTGCTCACGAGGTCTCCTATCTTCGTGCGGGGGGGTGTGCCTCTCCGGTGCAGCCAGCACTCATAATCAGGCGCCCGGGGCCGTCATGCCTCGACCGGCTCAGTACCAAAGGCGATGGCAGCGTCGACGATGGCCTGGTAGGCGTCGTCGCTGGGGCGGATCGCCCCGCGCCGGCGAAGATCCGCGAGTGTCTCGGCCGCGCCCTCGGTGAAGCCGATCGTGCAGCAGAAGGCGGGGACATCCCGCCTGGCCTTGGCGGCGCTGTAGGCGCCGTGGTATCGCGTCAGGCAATCGAGGAAGTTGAAGCGGTTGCGGTCATGTCGCACGATCCACTCCGCCGGCATGAACAGCAGCCGGGCGGGCTTTCCCAGGGCCTCGCCGACCTGCCGGTAGTAGTCGCGCCAGGTGAACACCTCGTCGCGGACAGCGTTGTAGTCCTGCCCGTAGGTTCGCGGCTCGAGCACCGCGTGGGCGAACATCTTGCCCACGTCGTCGCGGTGCGTCGATTGCCACAGCCCCAGCCCGTCCCCCGCGCACAGCACCGGCAGGCCGCGCTCGATGCGGTCCCACGCAACCGGGTTGAACTCCAGCTGGTCGATCAGCGGCCCGCCCGGCCCGTACGTGTGACTGGGCCGGATGATGGTGGCCGCGAATGCACCTTGGGCGCCGGCGCGGAGGAAGACCTTCTCGGCCTCCATCTTCTCGCGGCCGTAGCCGGTGGTCGGCTCCTGGGGAAACGTCTCATCGATCAGCACGCCGGGCGCGATCTTCACCCCGTACGTGCAGACGGTCGAGCAGAAGATGTACTGCGTGCACCGGCCGGCGAACAGACGCACCGCCATCTCGGCCTGCTGCGGCCGATAGCAGACCATGTCGATGATCGTGTCAAATCGCCGCCCGCCGATCGCCGCCGTCATCGCCGCCTCATCGTCGCGGTCCGCGCGCAGCACCTCGACGCCGGGGGGAATCTCCCCCCCGCGCTGGCCGCGGTTGAGCATCGTGACCTGGGCGGAACGCTGCAGCAGGTGGCGCACCACGCCGACGCTGATCAGCCCGGTGCCGCCAATAATGAGAACTCGCATCGCATGACTCCTTCACACCGTGTCGGTGTCTGGTTCGAGACGCAGTGCTTCGTCTCGGCGCCATCGTGGCGAAAAATGTTGCACGCAGCGGGATTATACCTGCTGAGGCAGCAGAGGTCTTGAGCGAGATAGGCAGACGGATGTGGAATCACTGTGCGGCCGGGGATACGGTGAACTCCGGAGGGGCCACGCCAAAACGTCGGGCGACGTTTCAGCATGGCTCCCATCAGATCATGTGCGATGGCCAGGCGGCTTCAGGATGCCTCTTTTGGCGCTGTGGCGCCCTTGGCATCTTTCTTCGGCTCCGGCGCGGGGCGAGCGAAAGTCAGCCACCGTCCGTCTCTGTTTGTCAGGAGGCGGAACTCGATCTGTTCATTCGGCTTCATGGCCGACAGCGAGTTCACCAGGTCCTGGTCAACCACCCACTGGCCGGCGGCATTCTTGTCCGCGGCAAGTCGAATCACCTCGGTCCCGGCGGCGGTCTGCACTTCGGCGAAGGCGAAATCCTTGTCTTCGGCGGATTCCTTGCGTTCGCCCTTCTTGAAGACCTTGATCAGTTGGCCCTTCTGCAGGGGCACGTATGGATGCATTTCCGTCACGTAGAGGACGCCCGCTACCTGCTTGCCATCCAGAAGCACCATGTCGCCATTCCTGAATTGGCTGACATCGGTCAGCAGATTCGGATCGGGGACGATCTTGCCCAGCTTGTTTTTCACCGGCGGAAGCTGGAGCTTCATCACACGGGCAAGTTTGGATACCTCGACTGTCGTTGTCTCGGTGGTACCGGTTCTGGTCGTGGCGACGGAGCGGAAGATGAACGCGTAGGGCTCCTCTTCGCCTGGCTTCAACTGGTAGAGGCTCAGGGTGGTCAACATGGGGTTGCCACCCACGAGGATGCCCCTGATATTGATGATGTTGCCGGGCTTGAGCGACTTGAGCTGCTCCATCATATCGTTCTTGGGCTTGACGGGCTTGCTGTTGGGGTCAAATCCCGGGTACATGACTACCAGTTCACGGTTGTCCGTAACATAGGCGACCGTGAGCTTGACCTGCGGATTGTTGGCCACGACGGCCGTATCAAGCCTCAACAGCTTGTAAGGAGTGTCGATGGAAGCAGACAGTGGAGGAAGAACTCGTGAGCCCCCGCCTTGAGGGCAACTGCTCGTGCCAACTCAGCCACACTCGGCGGTACGAGGCATGAGCGTGACGGCCATGATCCCCGCAATAAGACAGGTGAAGAATCTCATAGAGAATTCCTTTCCTGAGCATACTATAGGCACCGGTAATGTTTTCAGGCAAGCGTTTTCTAAGCTTTCCACCCGCAAGCATTTGAGTCTCAGCCCGTTGCGGCTGGACGAGGGGGCGCGTTAGAATCGCCCGACGAGGCGCTATGGCTTGCAGCAACCATCCAGAATCCCGTTGCGATGGGGGGCCCCCTGTGTGCCCTCATGGCGGGAATTCAGCCGCCCGCCCCCTGGCCCGCTTTGATGGCATGATCGACCATTGCCTGCAGTACGCGCAGCAGGCGCGCGACGCGGGCCGTCCTATCGTGGGCATCCTGTGCGAGTACACGCCGCGGGAGCTCCTGCTGGCGGCGGGCGCGGTGCCCGTATGCCTTTGCGGCGGGGACATCGACATGATCCCGCCCGCCGAGGAGCATCTTCCTGCCGGGCTGTGCCCGCTGATCAAATCGACCTTCGGCTACCACCTCACCGGCCAGAACCCGTTCCTGGAGATGGCCGACCTCGTTGTGGCCGAGACGACCTGCGACGGCAAGAAGAAGATGTATGAGCTGATGTCCGCCGGGCGCGAGATGTTCGTGCTCGAACTGCCACAGAAGCAGTCGCCCGATGCCCTGGCGAACTGGACGGCCGAGCTGCGGCGATTCAGGACCTTCCTCGAACAACGCTACCATACCGAGATCACGGATGACCGTCTGCGAGAAGCGATCGCGGCGGTCAACCGATACCGCCGCCTGCGGCGATCATTGGCCCAGCGCATGGTCGCCGATATCCCCCCTTTGACCGGGCGGGAGCTGCTGGACGCCAAGAGTCTCATCTGGTGCATGGAAGAAGACATGGTGGCGTACGAACAGGCGCTGGCTTCGCCGGCGGCCCTGTCGCCCCAGCCCCGGTTGCAGGGCCGCACGCGGGTGCTGCTCACCGGCGTGCCGGTTGTGCATGGGGCCGAGAAAGTGGTCGACGTGATCGAGGCGGCCGGGGGGGTCGTTGTGTGCATGGAGAACTGCACCGGGCTCAAGCCCATTCTGGACGACGTCGAGTGCGCGGGCGACCCGCTGGAGGCCATCGCCCGCAAGTATCTCGCCGTGCCCTGCTCGGTGATGATGCCTAACGCGGGGCGGTTGGACAGCCTTCGCCGCCTCGCCGCCGAATACCGCGTGCAGTGCGTCGTCGATCTCGTGTGGCAGTCCTGCCTGACGTACGACGTCGAGTCAGCCGTGGTCAGGCCGCTGGTGGAACGCGAGCTTGGCCTGCCCTATCTGAAGATCGTGACCGACTACTCCCCCGGCGATGTCGGCAGGATTCGCCTGCGCGTGGAGGCCCTGCTGGAGATGGTGGCGGCGAGGAAATCGCGGGGTGGCTCTTGATGTACGCGGGAATCGACGCCGGTTCGCGGGCCATCAAGATCGCCATCGTCAATGATGATGGCGAGGTCGTTTGCCTGTCCGAGGCCCCGCAGGGCAATCCGCCGGGGACCTGCAGCGACGACCTGTATTCCAGCGTGCTGGTCCGGCAGGGCCTGGGCCGCGCCGATATTGCGCGATGCGTTGCCACCGGCTACGCCAGGGCGGCCGTCATGCAGGCCGACGCGACGATCACGGAGATCTCCTGCCACGCTGCCGGCGTCCATCGTCTGCATCCGCAGGCCCGGATGATCGTCGAGATCGGTGGGCAGGACTCCAAGCTGATGCGCCTGGGCGAGGACGGCCTGGTGCGCGATTTTGCCATGAACGATCGCTGCGCTGCCGGCACGGGCAGGTTTCTGGAGCTGGTGGCCGCCCGCCTGGGATGCAGCCTGGGCGAGTTGAGCGATCTTGCCGCCCGAAGCACCCAACCCGCGGTGATCAGCTCCATGTGCGCGGTGTTCGCGGAGACCGAGATCGTCGGGCTCCTCGCCTCGGGCGTGTTTGTGCAGGACATTGCCTCCGGGGTGCTGGCCGCGGTCGCCTCGCGGCTGGCGGCCATGGCGGCAGGCAGCGTCACGCCCCCCGTGGTCTTCACCGGCGGGGTGGCCCGCGTCGCCGGGATGGATCTTGCGCTGCAGAAGACCATGGGCTGCGCCATGCTCGTGCCCCCGCAGCCGCAATTCACCGGCGCTATCGGCGCGGCCTTGCTGGCCCGACGAGACGCCCGCGCTCCCAAGGCAGGTTCACCATGAAAGACGATCTCCTCCGAAAGATCCCCTCGATCACCGACCTGCTCGCCGCCGAGGAAGTGGCCCCCTGGGTCGCCGCCCACGGTCGCAAGCTCGTCACCGACTGCCTCCGCGCCGCCACCGACGCCGTCCGCAACGGCATCCTCGCCGACTCGGGCGGCCGCTGCGGCACGGTGCACGTCTCGCGGCCTTACATCCTGCAGCAGGCGGCAGAGGCGCTGGCGCAGCGAACGCAGTACCAGGTGCGATCGGCCATCAACGCCACCGGCGTGTTGCTGCACACGGCGCTGGGGCGGGCCGTGCTGCCGGCGGCTGTGGTTGATTCCATGGTCGCCGACATGAAGGGCTACGTCACGCTGGCCGTGGACCGCGACAGCGGCGAGCGGTCCGAGCGCGACTTCCGCATCGAGTACATCCTTCAGGAACTCACCGGCGCCGAGGCCGCCACCATCGTCAACAACAACGCCGCCGCCACCCTGTTGGTACTGACGGCGCTGGGGGCCCAGCGCGAAACGATCGTCTCCCGCGGCCAGTTGATCGAGATCGGCGGGGCATTCCGCCTGCCTGATGTGATGGCCGCAAGCGGAACGCGAATGGTCGAAGTGGGCACCACCAACTGCACGCACCTGCGGGACTACGAACGGGCGATCACCGAAAACACGGCCATGCTGCTCCGTGTGCACCCCAGCAACTTCCGCGTCGTGGGGTTTTCGAAAGAGGTCACGACGGGCGAGATGGCCAAGCTGGCCCACGCCAGGGGCGTGCTTTGCGCCGACGACCTGGGAGCCGGGGCACTGGTGGACCTGGCTGAGTTCGGCCTGCCGCACGAGCCGACGGTGGGCGAGTCGATCGCCGCCGGGGCCGACGTGGTGCTGTTCAGCGCCGACAAGCTCATCGGGGCCGCGCAGGGCGGCATCATCGTGGGCACCAAGGCGTGCATCGAGAAGATCCGCCGCCACCCGCTCGCCCGCGCTCTTCGCACCGACAAGACCTGCCTGATGGCGATCGAACGAACGCTTCATCTCTTCCGCGACAAGGCGCTGCTCGTCCGTGAGCATCCTCTGTACCGCATGCTATCGACGCCTCCTGAAGCGCTGCACGCCCGGGCGGCGGCCCTGGCCGCGGCCATCTCGGAGGCGAGTGCCGCCGCGAGCGTGGAGGTGTCGCAAGGCACAGGCTACGTGGGGAGCGGCTCGTTGCCCATGCACCAACTGCCCACGTGGGTGGTGAAGGTCTCGGCCGCCCTCAGCGCCAACGAGCTGTCCCGCCGCCTTCGGATGGACGCCAGCGCCGTCTTTGCCCGGATCGAAGAAGATCGCGTCGTCCTGGATGTCCGAACGCTGACGGACGACCAGCTGCCGCAGGTGGCATTGGCTGTGGCCAGATCGCTTCAGGCTTGAACTGTACGGCAATTTGCCTCGGGCGCACACGAATGAATGATCGCAAGAACATCATGCTCGGCACGGCCGGCCACGTGGACCATGGCAAGACGGCCGTGGTGAAAATGCTCACGGGGTGCAACCTCGACACGCTGGCCGAGGAGCAGAAGCGTGGGCTGACGATCGACCTGGGCTTTGCCCCCTGCCGGATGGCCAACGAGCGAATCGTGGGCATCGTGGACGTGCCCGGGCACGTGGACTTTATCCGCAACATGGTGGCCGGCGCCCACGGCATCGACGTCGTCATCTTCGTCGTCGCCGCCGATGACGGCGTCATGCCCCAGACCCGCGAACACCTCGACATCATCACGCTGATGGGGGTGCGCGGCGGCATCATCGCCCTGACCAAGATCGACCTCGTGCCGCAGGACCTCCGTCAGATCGTCATGGACGACCTCCGCGAACTCGTCGCCGGCACGTTCCTCGGCGACGTGCCCATCTGCCCGGTGTCGAACATCACCGGCGAAGGGTACGAGAACCTGATGGATCGCCTCAACGCCGCGGTCGACGCTTGCCCGCAGCGTGCCACCGGGGGCCTGTTCCGCCTGTGGGTGGAGGATGTACACGCCATCAAGGGTTTCGGCACGGTGGTGACGGGCATCCCGCTGGTGGGCGAGGTGGCGGTGGGCGATCATCTCACGCTCCTGCCGTCGCGAAGGTCGGTCCGCATCCGCAAGCTGGAAGTGTACGGCGAGGAGGCCCAGATCGGCCGCGCGGGCGAGTGCGTGGCGATGAATCTCGCCGACATCGAGGCGGGCGACATCGGCCGCGGCATGGTGCTGTGCAGCGCCGAGGCGTTCGAGCCGGTCGAGATGGCCGAGGCGCACGTCACGCTGCTGCCCAAGGCGCGCACGATCAAGGACTACACCGAGGTGCACGTGCACGTGGGCACGGCCGAGGCGACCGCGAGGCTGGCCATGCTGGAGGCCAAGGAGATGAGCGCCGGCCAGGGGCAGATGATCCAGCTGCGCCTGGACCGTCCGCTGGGAGTGGCCGCCGGCGACCGATTCGTCATCCGCAACGACGTCGGCGGTTCCGGAGGCGGGCGGCTCACGACGATCGGCGGCGGGCAGATCGTGTCCACCGGCAACATCCGCCTGCGACGCAACCGCCCGTGGACGCTCGAGGCGATGAACCGCAGGCTGGCGGCGCTTCAGGACCCTTCCGCGCGCGTCGAGGTGGAGTTGAGCCTGGTGCAGACCCCGCCTGTCGCCCCGGTGGATCTTGCCCGGGCTTGCCAGATGAAGCTGCCCGAGGTGCAGGCCTGTCTGGAGGCGCTGTTGCGGCAGGGCAGGGCCGTCGAGATCGCCGGCCGCTTCGCACACGTGCAGGCCATTGAGGGGCTGGGCGGGGGCGTGCTGGCGGAGATGGAGAAGTTCCACCAGGCCAACCCGCATCGTCTGGGCATGACGCAGGACGAGTTGGCCGCGGCCATGGAATCGCCCGCGGCACTGCTGGCGATGGCGATTGAGTCGCTGGAGCGCGGCGGAAAGCTCCAGCGGGAAGGGACCGTGCTTCACCTGGCGGGAAAGGGCGAGACGCTGGCCGAGCCGCAGCGGCGGCTCTGCGAGAAGGTGGAGGCGGCGTTCCGCACGGCGCACCTGGGGCCGCCTTCGGTGGAGGATCTGGGCAAGTCGCTGGGCGAACTTCCCAAGCGGATCGACGCGATGACCCGCCTCCTGGTGGACCGCGGCCTGCTGGTGTGTGTGGCGAAAGGCATGCTGATGCATCGCGATGCGGTTGCAGCCGCCCGGCAGGTTGCGATCGACCTTTTCGAGAAGCTTGGCGGGTTTGAGACGGTGCAGTTCCGAGACGCCCTGGGCGTCAGCCGCAAGTACGCCGTGCCGCTGCTGGATTATTTCGACACCCTTCGCCTGACCGTTCGCTCCGGCAGCCGTCGCACGCCGGGGGCCGATGTGAAGAAGGTCCTTGAATCGGAAAGCCCCGGGGGTCTATCCTAACGAAGTCTTGCCATCGACATATGTAGCCGATATGTTCATCGATGCCCCTGGCCGAGGGGCGAAAGGGAGCACGCGATGCGCACAACATGGGCTGCAGCAATCCTACTGGCAGCGACGGCGGCGGCGATGGCAGGCGATCTGAAGTACGTCGCCTTCGATAGCGCCGACGCCCTCGAGCCGGGCGTCATGTTCATTTCCAATGGCGAATTCAGCAAGCCGGCCGAGGATGCCGGCACCCTCAGCAGAAATGCCGTGTGCTTCAGTCTCTTCGCCGGCAGGATCAATATTGCGATCGACGCCGACAAGGATGACGCCGCGGGCCCCAACCTGCTGCGGATCGACTTCACCGGCAAGAATAGCTTCAAGGATGCCCCCACCATCCCGTTGGCGCCCCAAGTCAAAGGGGGCTCACAAAGGACGTTCGGGCCTGTCAGCATCACGGCCACCATCGACGGCGTGGCCAGGCCGGTGACGGTGTCGGGCTTCTACTACCGGCAGGAACAGTATCGGTACTGCCAGATCAGCCTGGCTACCGTCGCTCAGACGGCGTGTGTCTTCGGCGACAAGACCCGCCCCGTACGCCTGGTGGATATGACGGGCGACTTCCGTTTCAGCGGGCCCGTGAAGGGCGCGCCGACCACCGCGAGCGACACGGTGATCGTCGACGTGGGCGATGGTTCGTTCAAGCAGGCCTCCCGGGCGTTTTTCGGCCAGCCGGTTCGGGTGGACGGCAAATGGTACACGGTCGTGTGTGACGCCGACGGCAACAACATCGCGGCCAAGGTCCTGGACCTGCCGACGGCCAGCGTCAAGGTGGACCAGCCGTCATGGCGATGCAAACTGGTCGGCAAGGCCGGAAGGTTCATGCTGGTCGGGGGGACAGCGGAAGTCGAAGTGCCCGCGGGCGATTACACCATCGCCGGGTACTCGATTCCCGGGGATCCGCAGATCGACGCGAACCGCCCGGAGATTTCGGGGCGGCAGGGGCGCGTCTCCCTTGAGGCGGGCAAGACGACCGCTCTGCCCCTGGGTTCACCGATCACGGTGAAGGTGAATGCCTCCGTCTCGGGCCGCGATGTCAGATTCGCGATGTCGGCCATCGATGCGTCCGGCAGCACGATCGACTCGATCACCCTGGGCAGCGGTGTGCGGCCGGAAGCGCCGAAGATCCAGGTGATCGACGCCTCGGGCGCGGTCATCTACAAGAACACGCTGGAGTATGGGTGAGGCTTCACGTGCTCGCGCTCATGGAGAGCGCCAAAGGAACTGACGGGCGTCTACACGATCAAGGTCGACTACCAGGCCAAGCCGTTTGAAGTGAAGTGCGAAGACGGTAAACTGACGCTGAAATAGCGGCCGCCCCCGCGGGCGCCGCGGGAGCGAGCATGCCCGAAGTGGACCTGATCAAGAGACGCCGCGTGATGCAGCGATCGCAAACGCTCGGCCACTGCATCTGTGATCCGAGCAAGCCCTGCCCGTGCGATGTCTTTCGCCGGCAGGGCATCTGCCCCTGCGCCGGCGAGCGCCCCGAACCCATCGACCTCGCCCAGGTCAAACTCACGCAGATGGTGCACAACGCCGGCTGCGCCTCCAAGATCGCCCCCGGCGACCTCGAGGCGGTGCTCTCACGCCTGCCGAAGGCGACAGACCCAGCCGTTCTCAGCGGGGTCGCCGCCGGCGATGATGCCGCGATCTATCGCATCTCCGACGATCTCTGCCTCGTCCAGACGGTCGACGTGATGACTCCCTGCTGCGACGACCCCTACGCGTTCGGCCGCGTGTGTGCGGCCAACTGCCTCTCGGACATCTACGCCATGGGGGGGCAGCCTCGCACCGCGTTGAGCGTGCTGGCGTTTCCGTCTGAGCGGCTGGACGGGCGCATCATGTACGAGATGCTCCGCGGCGCGGTGGAAGTCCTGGCCGAGGCGGGCGTCGCGCTGATCGGCGGGCACAGCATCAAGGACGAGGAGATCAAGCTGGGCTTCGCCATCACCGGCACGGTCGATGCGGCCAAAACCACCGCCAACGACCGGGCGGCCGTCGGCGACGTGCTCGTCCTGACCAAGCCCCTGGGGACGGGCGTGATCAACTTCGCCCACCAGATCGGGCGCGAGGTGAACCTGGCGGCCGTGATCGAGTCGATGGCCACGGTGAATCGAGCTGCCGCCGAAGCTGCCGCCGAGGCGGGCGTGGTGGCCTGCACCGATGTGACGGGGTTTGGCCTCTACGGCCACCTGGCCAACATCGTCCGTCACTCGGGCGTGACGGCTGAGGTGTGGGCCGGCGCGCTACCCGCCTTTGACGGCGCGGTCGAACTCCTTGCCGCCGGCGTGGTGCCCGGCGCCGTGGAGCGCAACACCGAATTCCTGGGCGACGACATCGAGATCCAGACCCCTCCGGACGGCACGCTCGGCGGACGGGCGACGCTGGGTTTCGATGCGCAGACCTCGGGCGGCCTGCTGCTGTGCGTGAAGGAGTCGCGCCTCGAGGCGCTGCGGGCATCGCTGCGCCGCCGGCAGTGCGGCGACTTCGTGATCGGGCGCATCACCGGGCAGTCGAGCGGGAGAATTATCGTGACAGAAAACGGAATGTCGAAGAAGGAAAACAGCCCGGCGGGCGGCTGCTGCGACGCCGCCCCCAAGGCAGGGACCAAAGGGTGCTGCGAGCCTGCGGCGCATGCGGCCGATTGTTGTGGTGCGGTGGCGAATGCGGAGGCGGCCTTCGGCGCCTTCATCGATTCGGCCACCGCCGGCGGCAAGGTGGACCAGCGCGCGAAGGAACTGGTGACGTTCGCGTTGGTCATCATGGCCCGATGCGAGCCGTGTATCGCGTACCACTACGACAAGGCCATCGGCATGGGCATCACGCGGCAGGAGCTCGATGAGGTCTCTTGGTTGGCGGTCCTGATCGGCGGGGCGCCCGTGCGGATGTTCTACGGAGAAGTGATGGCCAAGATTGGCCGCAAGTCGTAGGGCCGTCGCCGGAATGCCCGCCCAAGGCGGGCGAGCATCATTTCGGCCGACGGTCCAGAAGCGTGGGGCGGATCGCGCCGCAGGCCGTGCATTCGAGGCAGCGAATGCATCGGTGGGCATTGGCCGCCTCTTCCACCTTCACGCCGCAAGAGCATCGCGAGCGGCAGAGGTTGCATTCGGTGCAGCGGTCGGCAGCGAAGCGCAACCGAAAGAGGCTCAGGCGATTGAACATCGCCAGGTAGGCCCCCAACGGGCACAGGATCGTGCACCACGGGCGGAATATGAACATGGACCCCACGACGAACACGCCCAGGACGATCCACTTCTTGACGCTGAGCATCAGTTCGGGCCGCCCTTGCACGAGACCCTGCACGGTCGAAGGCACTCCGGCTTCCAGCGCCCCGGCGGGGCACCACGCACAGATGGTGGCCTTCTGTTCGTCGTACGGCGTGCCGGCCAAGCCGAAGATGTAAGGCAGTGCAACCACCAGCAGCGCCAGCACGATGTACCGCAGATTGGACATCCACGGCGGCACGGTCAGCTTGGGCACCGGCACACGCGACAGCAGATCTTGCAGGAACCCGAACGGGCATGCCCATCCGCACACGAGTGAGCCCACCAGCGCCGCCGTCAGCGTCACCACGCCCACGGCCAGCAGCGGTACCACGCCCAGGGCGCAGAACTGCGCCACGATGCCCACGGGGCAGGAGAATGACGCCATCGGGCACAGACCACCGCCGGCGTAGTAGCAGTGGAAGACGCAACTGGGGAGGGACCTGCCGATGCGGCCGAGGTTCTCATTGATCCATGCCAGCGGGGCCAGCCAGACGAACAGAAACGCGGTCTGGACCCAGGGTCGCCAGCGAAGGAGCGAACGGCCGGGAGAGTTGGGGCGGGTGGGGGTGGCCATGTCACGCATGACCGAGTCTCACTTCACTCAGGTAGGGCAATCGGCCTGCCCGGTGGTTTCGGGCTCGCCGGCCGGCGCCGTGGAAGGCGTCGTGGCGGCCACCTGAAGGCGTTGCACCTGGTTCTGCGTGACGGCGGCATTGAGTTGCGGCTGCGAAAGGCTCCATTCCTGCCCTCGGATCACGACGCGGTGAATGGACATGGCCCCCAGGGCCAGCAGGACGACCGCCAGGAGTGACAAGGCGACGGCCCAGACCCGGCTGGGATTCTCACTGGCCGCAGCGGACCGGTCGACGGGCGGCTGCGAAGTTTTCCGTAATCTTGCCATGCTCTGGTATTCTATGCCTGCCGCGGGTTGGGGGCAATGCTGCATCACCGGTAACAGCTATTTTGGCCCGCCGCGCGCGGGTGCATCATCGGAGGTGGATGGGAATCGAACCCACCCGGGACTTGTTCAAGCCCCGCACTGGTTTTGAAGACCAGGAGCGCCACCAGGTCGCCTGACACCTCCGCGACCATTATCCCACACGACTCGCCGCATGCAAGAACGATAGGTTGGAATGCTGCCCGCCCCTAGTGCTCGGCGAGGCGGCCGACCTTGCGGAGGCTGGGGAACAGGCCCGTCCACGCCAGGACGATCGCGATGGTGCCGATGCCGCCCGAGACAACGCTGACGACCGGGCCGAACAACTGGGCGACCGCGCCGCTCTCGAAGCCGCCCAGCTCGTTCGAACTGCTGATGAACATCGCGTTGACGGCGGAGACGCGGCCCCGCATCTCGTTCGGGGTGGCCAGCTGCACCATGGTGTGACGGACGACGACGCTGATGTTGTCCAAGGCTCCCGTCAGGGCGAGCATCGCCATCGACAGCCAGAGGTCCTTCGATAAGCCGAAGACAATCGTCGCCGCGCCGAAGCCGGCCACGGCGACGAGCATGGTTCGCCCCGCCTTGCGCATGGGTGGTGTGTGCGTCAGGATCAGGGCCATCACCATCGCCCCGGCGGCCGGCGCGGCCCGCAGGTAGCCCAGCGTCTGCTCGGGCGAGAATCCCGCGGGGGCGATGATGTCGCGAGCGTAGATGGGAAGCAAGTATACCGCGCCGCCCAGCATCACGCCGAACATATCCAGCGAGATCGCCCCCAGGAGCACCTTCTTCCGCCATACGAAGGCGATGCCCTCGGCCACCTGGCGCAGCATGCGCCCGGGCGCCGCCCGCGCGCCGGGCGGCACCTGGATCGACAGCAGCATGAAGATGAACACGGTCGTGGAGGCTGCGCTGATGACGTACGCGCCCGGCAGCGACCAGGCGATGACGAACCCGCCCACGGCCGGGCCGGCCATGCCGCTGATCTGCCCCAGGCTTGTGCGCCACTTGATGGCGTTCTCGAAGGCCTCGCGGGGCACCAGCAGCGGCATCAGGGCCGCACGCGCGGGCCAGCCGAGGCGCAGCGCACAGCTGTCCAGGAACAGCAGGACGTACATCATCCAGATCGAGCCATGGAAGTAGCTGAAGGCAGCCAGGCAAAGGCTGATCGCGCTGGCCAGCAGCATGCTGATGATCATGAGCCTGCGGCGGTCGAAGATGTCGGCCAGGTAACCCGCCGGCAGGGTCAGCAGGAGCATGGGGATGGCCTGGACGAGCCCGACCAGCCCCAGCGCGAGCGGCTCGTTCGTGCGCGAGTACATCTCCCACGCGATGGCCAGGCCCTGGGCGCTGGTGCCGATGCTGATGATCTGGCTGCCCACAAGCAGCCGGCGGAATGCGGGGATCCGCAGCGCGGCGTAGGCGTCGTGTCGTGGGCAAGGATCGTCCATGGGAGCGGGAGTTTACGCACAACCCTCGCGAGGGCACAACAGACAATTGCCCGCGACCTCGCGGCGGGCCACGCATGGACTCCGGCGGTCACTTCACGAGGAAGACGATGCCCGGGCTGGGAAAGCTGCCGTTGTAATTGATGTTGATGACGCCGGTGCCGCCGACCTGGATGGTGTTGGCGATCAGCTGGTCGCCGAAACCGTCGCCGGTGCCGTTGACGTAGGCCATCGCGCCGGGGAAGTACAAGGTGCCGTGCACGTGGAGCTGGTCGGTGCCGTTGAGCGTCACGTCTTGGTGCAGGTTCACATCCTGAAATAGCGTCACGCCCGCATAGGGGCCGCTGGTCATCGGCGAGAGGTTGATCTCTCCGTTGCCGGTGAACTTGATCTCGGTCTTGCCTGTGCCGGTGACGTAGATCATTACCCCTTCGCCGGTGAGGGTGCCTCCCGTCACCTCCAACCCGTTGCCCGACAGCACGTACACCCCGGGCAGGAGATGGATCGACCCGGTCGAGAGCTTGATCCCTCCGGGGTAATACCCCGGCCCCAGCGTCACGTCCTTGCCCTCGGGAATGCTCAGCAGCGTTCCCGGCGGGGGCGGGTTGTCCTGCAGGTGCTTCAGAGGGTCGGCCACCAACGGCGAACCGAGGTTGAGGTTGCCGCCGAAGGTCGTATTGCTGCCCAGGGAGCCCGTCTCGCTGACGACGTTGATGTCGGGCACGTTGACGGTCGGAGTGCCCGAGGTGCCCAGCGGCGTCAGGTTGTCCGAGTTGACCTGGATCGCGCCGTTGGGCAGATTCAGCACGCAGTTGCCGTGCATGTAGAAGGCGTCGGGGGCGTGGGGGTCCAGGGCGATGATCCCCGCGCCGGTGCCGCCGATGCTCATGGCGATGGCGGCCCGCGCGAGCTTGCCCGAGGAGCGATTCATCAGCGGCCCGAATACCAGCGGGATGTCACCCATCAGGATTCCAGGCCGGCGGGCGTTGACCATCATCGCGTTGGCGCCGACGGTGCCGGGCGTGAACATGCCGGTGCGGCGGCTGAAGTACCCGGCGACGATTTCGCCGTCGGGTATGTTGGCGGCGTTGACATCCAGTAGCACCGGTGAGCCGGCGGCCACGTTGGCAGCGGCCGTGTCGTGTGCCCGCTGGCGGGCGACGTTGAGGGTGTCGACCTTCACCGCGCCTGCCCCCGCCAAGGCGGCTGCGTCGGCGGCCGACTGCAGCTTCTGCCCGCTGAGCAACAAGTAGGCCACGTCCGCGGCCAGGCCTCCCAGCGTCACAAGAACCAGCAGGATCAGGACCACCCAGATCAGGACCACGCCATGACGATTGCGAGCGGTGATCATGTTCTTCCTCCAGCGTGTTGCGGCGGCATGGAACGGGGCGAGGACAACCGTTTTTGCAGGGGTGCGCGGGGGACATCAATGCGCTAACAACGTGATTATAGAGTGCTCGCACTCTGTGATATGCAGGAAAAACGATCAATTATCATGTGGATCTTCGCGGTGGCGAGCCAAGAAATGTCTTCCCATCAATGGATGGGGTTCATCGCCGCACGCTCAACACAGCAGGCGAAGTGTAGTTTCTCGCGACCATCAAAAAAACTTCAAATCCGCGCGGGATTGTTTTGCATTGCCAAGGGGTCAAAGTAGAATCAAGTCACATGAAGGATTCTCGATTGGAGTTGTGCCTCGCACGGAAGTATCCAACCCCAAGACAGCCGCAGTAACTGTTCTCAAATATGTTGTTCGCCAAAGGCCTTCCAGCCTGCCCAAGCAGACTCGCGGAAGATGTACAGTCCGACAGAGCGCTGATTGTCCGTCCACATACCCCGGCGCGCTTCCGGCATCGGTTGTCGGAGGCTCTCGAGGGCACCTTTCGATAAGGAGATGCGTCATGAAGTTCCTGTCTAATGCCCTGAAGATGTTTGTCCGCGACGAACGAGGCCTCGAGACGGTCGAGTACGCGATCATTGCCGCGCTGATCACCGGCGCAGCCATCCTGGCCATCACCAACCTCGGTGGCAGCGTGGCGACCAAGTTCACGGACCTGGTTTCCAAGCTCTCGTGATGACGAGGCCTGGGACGCGACTGCCACGGATGGCATCGTGGAATCTAGATGGATGGACCCAGACGCACGGCCCGATTTGGAGAACGTCATGTGGGCGATAGCGTCATTCTGTCTTGAGTGTCTGCCGCTCCAGTGGGGCGTCGTCCTCGGCGCCTCACTGGTGGCGGCATGGACAGACCTGGCCGCACGAAGAATTCCCAACCGCCTGACGATCCCGGTCTTTCTCCTGGGCCTGCTGTGGTCGACCGCCAGGGGCGGCCCCGCGGGCCTGGCCGATTCGCTCGGGGGCGCGGGCGTGATGATGCTGCCGATGGTCCTGCTGTTCCTGCTCGTCGGCGGCGGCGCAGGCGACGCCAAGCTCATGGCCGCCCTGGGCGCCTGGCTGGGCGTGCATGATTCGCTGCCGACGCTGGCGGCCGTCTCCGCGGCGGGCGTCATCCTGGCCGTCGCCTGGTCGCTGAGCCAGCGGAGGCTGACGGAAGTGATCCGGAATCTGACGGACATCCTGCGTCGGTGGACGCTGGCGTGGCTGGGCACGATGGGCTGTGCCACCCGGGGCGATTCGCGGCCGCCGATGCAGACGATGCCGTATGGCGTGGCGATATTCACGGGCGTCGCGCTGGCGGCCGCCGGAGCGCTGCTATGGCCATAACAACGAAACTTTCGAGGCGGCGCGGCGTGGGGCTGGTCGAACTGGCCCTGGTGCTGCCGCTGCTGTCGGTGCTGATGTTCGGCGTGATCGAGTACGGGTGGCTGTTTCTCAAGGCCGAGCAGATCGCCAACGCCGCGCGCAACGGCGCGCGGCAGGCCGTGCTGCCCAGCGTGACGACAGCCACGCAGGTGACGTGCAACGCCTCGCCGGCCGGCACGTTCTTGACCTCCTCGGGCATCCCCATCCGCAGCGGCACGATCGCGGTCAGCAGCGTGACGCCGGGACGGGGCAACCTGGTGACCGTGACGGTGACGGTGCCGTACAGCGACGTGAAGCTGATCGGCTTCTCGCTGCTGCCGCTGCCCCAGTCGCTGCACACGTCGGTGACGATGGCCAAGGAGGGCCCGTGAGATGGAGCGGTGACGAGACATCCCGGCGGGCGCGGGCGGCCTGCCGGCAGATGGGCCCTGGATGATTGCCCTTCATTGGCGGTGATTTATGAAGTGGTCGATTGTGGCATTGGTGGCGGTCGGTCTGGTAGCGGCTGGCGCCGCGGCGGCGCTGGTGGCGGCCCTGAGGGCTGCGCCGGCGGCACAGGCGGCGCAATCGTCGGCCATCATCGATGTGCTGGTCGCCGCCAGGCCGCTGGCGGCGATGTCGCTGATCGACTCGCAGTCGGTCGTCCTCCGCAAGATGCCTGCCTCGGCCGCCTTGCCCGAGGCGATGACCGATCCGGTCGCCGTCGTCGGCAAGGTCATTCGCCTGCCGATGATCGAGGGGCAGCTGTTCACCCCCGCGGTGCTGGCAGCGAAGGATTCGGGCATCAGCCTGGCCGCCACCGTGCGGTCGGGGATGCGGGCGGTATCACTCTCCCTGTCCGATTACGAGGCGATGGAGGGCCTGCTCTATCCCGGCGGGGTGGTCGACGTGCTGTTCTCGTTCCGCGCTCCGCCCGGCAGCCGGTCGCAGTCGGAGGAGACCATCTCCACCACGCTGCTCAAGGCGGTGCAGGTGCTGGCCATTGAGGGGCGAACGATCTTGTCCACCGTCGAGAGTGCCGCGGCCCCGGCCGCCGGGGCCATGCACGGCGGGCGAAAGCAGATTGTCACCTTGATGGTGACGCCCAAGCAGGCGGAATTGCTCCAGCTTGCCCAGGAGCACGGGGCGATCTCGCTGGCGCTCCGCAACCCGCTGGAACCGGTCGTGGAGGCCAGCGAGGAAGAGGTGCGCAGCCGGCTGTCGGAGTTCTTCCGCCGTCGCGCGGTCGAGCCCGCCTCGCCCGCCTCCACCCCGGCGTCTGCCTCCGCGGCCGGTGCGGCCAAGCCTGCGCCGACGACGGCGGCGCAATGGAACGTCACTTTCATCCGCGGCGGCGCGAGCGAGACCCAAAGCTTTCCCATGCCGGAGTCGCAGCCATGATTCAACTACATCACCTTCCGCGTCTTCCTCGCCTGCCGTGGGAGCTGGCGGCCCTGGGGGCCCTGGCGGCCTTGCTGGCGGCGTCGGCCATGATGGCGGCCGAACCGCCCGCCGACCCCAACGCCACGCTGACACTGACGGTGGGGCGGTCGATGGTGGTCAAGACCCCCTGGCCGCTGACGCGCGTTTCGGTGACCGACCCCAAGATCGCCGACGTGAAGGGCATCTCATCAGACCAGATCCTCGTCATCGGCAAGGCCTGCGGCTCCACAGACCTGATGATCTGGAATCAGAAGGAGGAGCTCTGGCAGCGGCGAGTGGATGTGGTCGCCGCGGTGGGGGACCTGCAGCGGGAGCTTCGCCTGCTGTGGCCTTCGGCGGCGCTGGAGGTGAGGCAGTCGCAGGACATCCTCGTATTGACAGGACGCATGGAGCGGGCCGAACAGGCCGAGCAGGTGCATCGTTTTCTCGATGCCGCCAAGGTCCGTTACGTCGACCTTACGCGCATCGCCGGGGTCCAGCAGGTGCAGTTGCAGGTTCGCGTGGCCGAGGTGAGCCGCTCGGCCATGAGGACGCTGGGCTTCAACGGTGTGAATACTGGCAAGCACGGCTTCTACGGGCAGACGATCGGCCCGGCCGGCGGCGGGCCGATCAACCCGATCAGCGTGGGCGTGCCTTCGGGCGCTTCGGCCACCGCAGCCATGCCTTTCCAATTCACCCAGGGGATGGGCGTGAGCCCCGCGGTAACGCTGTTCGGCGGCTTTCCCGACATCAACCTCCAGATGTTCATCCAGGCCCTGGCGGAGAATCAGTATCTGCGCATCCTGGCCGAGCCCACGCTGGTGGCGCTCAGCGGCGAGCAGGCGAGCTTCCTGGCCGGCGGCGAATTCCCGATCCCCGTCGCACAGAACGGGTCCGGCGGCAGCGGCAGCTCGATCACGTTGGAGTACAAGGAATTCGGCGTCCGCCTGAAGTTCCGCCCCACGGTGCTGGGCGACAATTCCATCCGCCTCTTCGTGGCCCCCGAGGTCAGCGAGCTTTCGGACGTGGGGGCGGTGACGATCCAGGGCTTTCGCGTGCCGGGCATCGTCACCCGCCGCGCCGAGACCACGCTGGAGCTCAAGAGCGGGCAATCGTTCGCCATGGCGGGCCTGATCAGCCGGATGGCCAACGGCCGCAGTTCCCGCGTGCCGGGCCTGGGTGACGTGCCGGTGCTGGGGGCGTTGTTCCGCTCGGTCCGGTACTCCAGCGACGAGACGGAACTGATGGTGCTGGTGACGGCGTCGCTGGTGGAGCCGCTGGCCAAGAACCCGCCGGCGCCGGGCATCACGCATGTTACGCCCAACGACTGGGAGCTCTACGCCATGGGACATCTGGAAGGGCAGGGGGCCGCGCGGCTATCGCCTCAGCAGGCGACGTGGCTGAATGACAGCGGCCTGTCCAAGCTTCGCGGCCCGGGCGGCTGGGCCACCCTCGACGCACCCCCGGCGGCCACATCGGTTGCCAGGGCCAAGGGCTCCCCGCAGTAACGAATGGAACGGAAGTTTATGTCGCCCCGGACGAAAATCCTGTTGTTGACCACCGGCACCGACACGCTGGCGGCGGTGGCCGCGGCCCTCAAGAGCGAAGGCCGGTTCCTCGTCGAGGTCTGCCCCAACCTTCAGGACCTCACGTTTCGCCTCAAGCGCGAGCTGGTCGCGGTGGCGGTGGTCGATATCGATCCGGCGCCCGAGCGCCTGCTGGAGGACCTCGACCGGCTGGTCGCGGAGTTTCCGCAAACGTCCTTCATCGCCCTGGCTTCGGAGCTGCGCAACGACTGGATTCTGGCTGCGATGAAGGCCGGCACGCGATATTTCCTGTGCAAGGACCGGATGTCGCCGGATCTGTCGGACGTGCTGGAGCGGCTGGTGCCGGTGGCGACGGATGAACCGCAGGGGCGCGGCGTGGCGGTGACGGTGCTGTCGGCCAGCGGCGGCTGCGGCGCCACCACGCTGGCGATCAACCTGTGCGACGCCCTGCACCGCGTGGCGGCGGCGCCGGCCCTGCTGGTGGACATGGACGCCAGCTACGGCGCGGTGGCGCACTACCTGGGGCTCAAGGTGCAGTACGGCCTGGCGGATGTGCTGGGGCACAGCGAGGTGATCGACGGCCAACTCGTCCGCTCGACCGTGCACACGCACGGCGAGGGCCTTCGCGTGCTGGTGAACCCCGCCAGCGTCAGCTTCGGCTCGCCCCTGCCGCTGCATTACGAGCGGCTGGATCGGGCGATGGACGTCTTCAAACAGACCGGGCCCTATACCGTCGTCGACGCGCCGCGCCTGCCCATGGACGTGTCGGCCACGCTGGCCCGCCACAGCAAGGTGACGCTGATCGTGATGCAGCTGAACGTCAAGGACGTCCGCATCGTGCAGGCGACGATCGCGTCGCTGATCGAGCGCCGCGTGCCGGTCGACCGCATCTTGCCGCTGGTCAACCGCAGTCGCGGCAAGAACGCGATGATCAGCCTCGATGACGCCCGCAAGGTCCTGGGCATTCCCGTAGCGCAGATCCGAAACGATTACCGCGCCGCGACGCGCTCGATGAACTACGGGCAGCTGCTGTCCAAGGCTGCGCCGCACAGCGACCTCGCCCGAGGCGTCGATGACCTGGCCCGCCGGATCCACGAAGCCACCGGCAACAATACCGCCGTAGGCGCATAGAGCTTATGCCGAGCGGATGAGTCGCACAGGCCGTTGAGGCTGTGCCAGTCACAGGGCACTCAGGGCCCAACGGTGAGACGAACTTACAGGAGCAGTACCATGATCGATCGCCCCGTGCCTTCGACCCCCGCGACGCCGGCTGCACGGCCGGCCGTGTCGCAGAACATCAAGGGCAACGTGCATAAGCGGCTGCTGGAGACGCTGAATTTCGTCGAGGCCCGGCGCATGTCGGTCGAGCAGCTTCACGCCGAATGTTCTCGCCGCGTGGATGTGCTGCTCAACGAGCAGCGATGCCCGCTGACGGCCCAGGAAAAGGCGCAGCTGCTGCACGAACTGATGGACGACATCTTTGGCCTGGGCCCCCTGGAAGCCTTTCTTCGCGACCCTACCGTCAGCGACATCCTGGTCAACGGCCCGCATCAGATCTACGTCGAACGCTTCGGCCGCCTGGAGGAAACCGACGCGGCATTCCGCGACGCCGATCACCTGATGGTCGTCATCCAGCGGATCGCCGCCAACGTCGGCCGGCGGATCGACGAGAGCTCGCCCATGCTGGACGCCCGCCTGGTGGACGGCACGCGAGTCAACGCCATCATCCCGCCGCTGTCGCTGATCGGGCCCTCGATGAGCCTTCGCCGTTTCGGCGAGGTGCCCATCGACGCGGCCAAGCTGGTGGAGCTCGACGCCATGGCGCCCGAGATGGGCAAGTTCCTGGAGGCGTGCGTCCGCTGCAAGACCAACGTGATCGTCTCGGGCGGCACGGGCACGGGCAAGACCACGATCCTGAACGTGCTTTCGCGCTGGATCCCGCCGACGGAGCGCGTCGTCACCATCGAGGACGCCGCCGAGCTGCGCCTGCAGCGCAAGCACGTCGTGCGACTCGAGAGCCGCCCGCCCAACATCGAAGGCCGCGGCGAGGTCGCCCAGCGCGACCTGCTGCGGAATTCGCTGCGCATGCGGCCCGACCGGATCATCATCGGCGAGGTGCGCGGGGCGGAGGCGTTCGACATGCTCCAGGCGATGAACACCGGGCACGAAGGCTCGATGACCACCGTTCACGCCAACACCGCCCGCGACGCCCTTCGCCGCGTCGAGAACATGGTCTCCATGGCGGGCCTGAACTACCCGATCCACGTCATCCGTCAGCAGATCTCCTCGGCGATCCACCTGCTCATCCACCTCGACCGCCTCACGGGCGGGCGGCGCAAGATCGTCTGCATCGAAGAGATCACCGGGATGGAAGGCGACCGAATCTGCCTGCAGGAGATCTTCCAGTACCGCCAGACCGGCATCGACAAGTTCGGCCACGCCGAGGGCAGTTTCGAGGTGTGCGGCGTGTGCCCCCAGATCCTCAAGCGGCTGTCGTCGGAGGGCGTGGATTTCGGCCCGGACTTCTTCCAGCGGCGGCGCCTGCCGTCGCGCAAATCGTGAGGCGCAGGCGATGTTGCTGGCCCAGGTCAAAATGATGAACGTGTTGCTGGCGGGCGCCGCGTTCCTGCTGGTGCTCTCGCTGTGGATGGTCTTCCTGCTGCTGTGGTCGATCCGCCGCGGCCAGGGCTCGCGATTGCTGCAGCAGCGCCTGGGCCTGGGCGACGAATCGGACTCGGTGCGCGAACTGCGGCTCTGGCACGATGGCCACGAGGCGACGACGCATGTACCCGGGCGGCCGCATCCGTCGCCGATGGCGCGCGTCAGGGGCCTTCTGGCCCAGGCCGGGTGGAAGACGAACGTGCAGTCGGTGGCGCTGGCACTGGCGGGAATGGCCCTGCTGGCGGGCGTGATGCTGTACGCGACGACGCGGTCGGTGGCGGCCTCGCTGCTGGGGCCGGCGGTCGTGCTGGGAGGTTTCTGGATCTACCTCACGCAGTGCATTGCCCGGCAAGAGGTCCGATTCGAGAAGCAGTTGATGGACGCGATGGACCTTGCCGCGCGTTCGCTTCGGGCGGGACACCCGCTGATGGGCGCCTTCGGCATCATCGCCGAGGAGGTGTCGCCGCCGGTGGGGCACGTATTTGCCAAGATCTGCCAGCAGCAGGCCGTCGGCGTGGGCATGGAGGAGGCGCTCCGCCAGGCGGCGGAAGGGTCGGCCAGCCCCGACCTCAAGCTCTTCGCCACCAGCGTTTCGATCCAGCTCCGCGCGGGCGGCAACCTTTCGGACATGATGGATCGCGTCGCCACGGTGATCCGCAATCGGATGTGGCTGGCGCGGCGCCTCCGCGTCCTGACGGCCCAGACGCAGTTCAGCAAACGCCTCCTGCTGGTGCTGCCGTTCATCGTGTTCGTGGCCTTGAACCTGCTTAATCCGGCGTACATGAGGCCGCTGTACACCACGCCGATGGGCCAGATGATGCTGATGATCGCCGGCGCGGGCCTGGCCGTGGGCGCGTGGGTCATGAACCGCCTGGCGGTGCTGAAATACTGATGTGACCGCGGCGCGGCGGTCTGGAGATCGCCGCTGCCTTGAAGGATTCTATGGAACACATTGTCATTCCCATCCTGACGCTGCTGGCGGTGCTGAGCGTGGGCGGCTCGGTCCTGCTGGGTCGGTACGCCCGGCGCAAGCCCCTGCAGGACCGGCTGCACGGCCTGGAAGCGGCGCCGTCGCCAACGGATTCCGGCCCTTCCATACGCAAACGCATGGTCGAGTCGCTCAATCGCATCGGCGGCCAGGTGGGCTCGTCGCACGGCTCGCAGTCGCTGCGGGAAGAACTCGCGAGGGCCGGCTTTCACAGCCATGGGGCGGCCAAGGTCTACATGGGCGCCAAGATGCTCTCGCTGGTCACGGGCGGGACGATCATGCTCATCGTCATGCTGCTGACCTTCCTGCCGCTGACGACGGGCGGGCTTCTGGTGGCGATGGGCGCGGGCTGCGGTTTCTTCGTGCCCAACATCGTCGTCCACCTGCGCAGCCGCAAGCGATGCGAACTTGTCCGCATGCACCTGCCCGACGCGCTGGATCTGCTGGAGATCTGCATCTCGGCCGGCATGGGGCTCGACACCGCCTGGAACGCCGTCTCCGAAGAGATTCGCCAGGTCTGCCCGACCCTCGCCGACGAAATGGCCCTGACCAACCTGGAGGTCCACCTCGGCGCCGCCCGCCCGCTTGCCCTGCGCCACATGGCGGAACGCACGGGCGGCGACGACCTGTCTTCGCTGGTGGCCATCATGGTTCAGAGCGACCGTTTCGGCACCAGTGTCGCCTCGGCCCTGCAGTCGTTCGCGGCATCGATGCGCCAGACCCGCAGCCAGCGGGCCGAAGAACGGGCCGAGAAGATGGCCGTCAAGCTTCTGGCGCCGATGGTGTTGTTCATCTTTCCCGCCGTCATGATCGTCATGGTCGGCTCGGCCATCATCTCGTTGAGCAAAATCTTCGGAGGATCGTCATGAACCAGCAGATGCGGAAACTGATGCGGCTGGCGTTGTTGGGCTTCGCCCTTTTGACCGGCTTGATGTGTCCGGGCTGCCAGGAGCCTCCGCCGGCGCCGGCGTCGATCGATGGACGATTGATCCAGGCGGCGCAGGATACGCAGATCGAGGCTGCCGTCGTCGCGCAGCACACATTGTATCCGTACCATTTCGCCTCCGGCAGCGCCACGCTCAACGCGTTGGGGCAGGCGGACCTGGCCACCCTCGCCCGCCACGCCGACCAGAACCCTTGTGTCAATCTCAGCCGCGGGACTGCATCGGACGAACTGTACAAGGCGCGCGTCGAGACCGTGGCTGCGGCCATCGCCAGGAGCGGCGCCGGCGGCCTGTCCCTGGCGGTCGAGCAGATGCCCGGCGGCGAGGGCCAGAGTTCCGTGCGGGCGGTGGAACTGCTGGAACGCGCCGATGCGCTCGTGCAGCCGGCCCCTGCAAGACCCGACAGCGCCAAGGGGGTGGCCAAGTGATCGTCTTGCTGAGAAACCTGTTCACGGCGGCCGCCATGTTCACGACGCTGGTCGGCTGTGCGGCCGCGGAGTCGTCCTTCACCAAGGAGAATCCCGGAGACGCGGAATTTGCCTCCGGCGCGGATCGCACTCCCACGCCCCAGACGCTGCTCTCGCTGGCGAGGATCCTGGCCGCCCAGGGGAAGGATGATTCGTGCGCGGAGGTGCTCATCCACATCCTGCGCGAGTATCCGCGATGTCTGTCTGCGTACGTCGATCTGGCACAACTGCATATGCGTCATCACCGCCCCGACGACGCCGTGGCCGTGCTGCAGGCGGGCCTGGAGGTCGCCCCCGGCAACGCGACCCTGCTGAACGACATGGGCATGTGCTGCCTCCTCCAGAGGCAGTACGAGCCTGCCATTGAGCTCTTCATTCAAGCGGCTGCTGCCGGTGGCGACGCGCGCCCCCGCGGCAATCTGGCTGTGGCCCTGGGCATGCTGGGGCGATACGAGGAGGCCCTGGCCGTGTACAGCCAGATCGTTCCCGCCGGGCAGGCCCACTACAACCTCGCGCTGCTCTGCCAGGCGCGCAACGATCACTCCCGCGCGCAGGGCGAATTCCGCCGTGCCCACCGGCTGGATTCCACATTGCAGCCGCCGGCGTCGGCGGGCTCGTAGGCGGCATCGCGGTCAGGCCAGGTAGAGATCGCCATCGCAGTTGGCGAGGTAGTGCTCGGCGGATCGCCGCCCGGTGGCGGCACTGGTGCGGTGGCGGCGGAAGCGGACGACGATGGCCTCGTGCCCCATCGGGTTATACACAGCCGTGCCGTTCTCGAAGTGTCGCGCGACGGCCTGGCATTGCCCGGGCGGCAGAGGCGTCGAAAGGTTCCATGCGGCGAAGAATTCCGGGCCGTCGGGGCAGGGGGCATCAGGCGGAAGCGGGCGGCCGAGGCTCTTGTCCCAGAAGGGATACCAGTTGTGCAGATGATCGGGCGTGGGAAGGGGGTTGGGATCGCTGAACAGGCAATAGCCATCGCTGTGCGTCAAAGCCAGCGTCGTGGTCGCTCGCATCAGGTGCAGGTCCTCGCGGCCGGTGTGGTACCAGGTTTCCAAACAGTTGACCCGCGGGGCCCGGAGATGGGTCTGGGCCCATGTGAGGGTTTCGGCGATCTGCTGCCACTTGGCCGGGCGGTCGGTCACGGTGCATTCCATGAAGTAGCCGTTGATGTGCGTGGCTGTGCGCGGGCAGGTGCGGTCATTGGTGTTGGCAATGATGAGCGCGTCAGGCCCGATCGCCTCGCGCACGGCCTGCACCAAGGCCAGTCGCTCGTCATCGTCATGCCACCAGTCAAGCATCACGCCATCGAACACGCCCGATTTCACCGCGGCCGCCGCCTGGCCCGCGACGTGCTCGCGGTAGGGGGGGTTGGCGAAGTCGAGTTGGATGAAATGCCCCTCCTCCCAACCCATGACCAGTTTGCCCTGGGCGTCCCGCTTCCACCAGGCATGATCCTTGGGCAGGAAACGCTCGCCCGCGTCGCGGTAGCGAATCTCCGTCAGCAGCACCATGCACGGGTTCATCTCCAGTAGCATGCGCCGCCGCGCCATGCCGGCCGCGATGGTCTCGGGGGCGAAACCCGTGGCCAAGCCCGCGAAGGCATCGTTCCACTTCATGCCCATGGCCTCGGGGCCGATCCATGCCAGGTCGTGCCTCGCCAGCGTCACCAGTCGGTCTTCGCCCTGCAGGTTGTCGGCCGGGTTCCACGCCTGGAACACCGAGGGGAACTTCCGGGCCGCCAGTCGTTGGGCAATAGACCGCTCGAGAGATCCGGGATCCAATGTACTCATGGAGACGCTCCTGGCTCATCAGCCCATCGACGATCAGGGGGTCTGATCGTTCGTGTGGTAGACGGCCACCGTCAGCGACAGCGGCCTGGGGTCCTTGGATTCGCAATGCAGCGACAGCGGCGTGTCCGCCTTCAACGAGGGGCAATCGATCTCGCCGACGGCCCAGGACAGGCCGCTCCAGATCGCCTTGTCATAGGCAATCTCGACAGGCACGTCGCGGCCATCCTGCTGGGCGCGGATGAGGAGCAGTTGGCCCATGGTCTTGCCCTTCGGCGGCGAGCCGCCTGAGAGACGTAGCGGCCCTCCGCCATCACGCTGACACAGCACGACCCGCAGCCGCCCATCGCGAGGCGGCGCGGCAAGCGGGCATGCAATTCGATGCTCGTTGTCCTTGCCGGCGAACTCGGCCAGCAGCCGGCTGTCAGCGGGAATGCGCATGTCCTGCTGGAGGCCCAGATCGTACTGGTGGGCAGCGTAATCGCCCACGCCGATCAGGGCCAACTGCTCGGGGCCCAGGCGCACAACGTCGCCGGTAAGTTGTGGGACAAACCCTGCGTCGCGGAACAGCAGTCGCCGTGGCTTGCCCGCGGCGATGGGCAGCGGCAGGTCCGCCGGCAATTGGCCCGGGTTGACCACGGCCAGCAGACCGCTGCCGTCACGCATGGCCGCGAACCCATACGGCGCCGCCTCGCCGGGCATGCCCCCGAAGGTCGTGACGCGGCCGTTCTTCTGCAGCTCAAGGTACCAGCTCTGCACGCGCGCGAACCAGCGCCCCTTCTCCTCGTCCAGCAGATCCAGGTTGCCGTAGTACGTGTTGACCCAGCCGCCGCGGGCCAGCGAGAGAATCAGCATTCCCTGCCAGGCGGCCGTGCGTCGGTAGTAGCACGTCCCGGTCGTGCCGATCATGAAGCCGGAGTTGTCGATCCTCGACAACGGCAGGTTGTTCCATTCGTACACCCGCACCACGTGATCGGAATACACATCCTTCGACCGCCAGAAATTCATGGCCGGAACGTCCGCCGGCCTGGGGTCGCCGCAGTAGAGCGAATCGAAAACCTCCAGCCATCGCAGGTCGATCGCCCGCACGAGCGGCAGCGACGTGCCATGCTGCGCCGGCGCCTCCTCAAACCCGTTGTACCCTAACAGCAGCACGTCGGGATGCTCGCGCCGGAAAGCCCTCATCGCCCCTTGCCACGCCGTCACGTTGGCGCTTCGGATCTCTGACGGGGTCATGACGTTCCGCAGTGAACGCGGTGCGGCGAGGAAATTGGCGAAGTCGAACTTGAACGCCCGCACGCCTCGCTCATACCACTCGTGCAGCGCCAGAACGAAGTCGGCCAGGAATCCGCCGTAGAAGCAGCAAAGGGCCTTATGCTCCTCATCCAGAGATTCACGCCATGCCGGAGGGCACTCCATCTTGCACAGCGTATTCGCCGTCACCCACAAGCCAGGCTTGACGCCCGCGGCATGGCAACGCTCCAGCCACCGGTCCGGTCCGCCAGGCCAGTGAGGCCGCCGCCAGGCGCGGTACGCGCCGTCCGGCGCAAACCAGAACGCGTCCATCATGTAGTAGTCGAACCGCGCGCCAAGCCCCTGAAGGCGGATCAACTCGTCGAGTTGCCGCAGGGCGAGTTCCTCCGTCAACTCAACGTTGTCCGACAGTTCATCGTAAGCCGCCCAGTTGATGTATACGGACACCGGCTCTTTGATCATTGCAGCCCTCACTCATAGTCGTTCACGCGAAATCGTCGATCACGTTCGCACGATGATAGCTCGCCGTCCCGCGTGAGCCATCGAAAAACCGGGATGACCGGCAAGTCGTATGCCCCGGCCGTCTCCCTTACGAAAGCTTGTGCTTGACGGCAGCGACAGAAGGATTATCGTTGAACCCAAAGGATGGGCAGCCCATGAGCGAGACCAGACGATCTGTGGCACCGAGAGAGAAACTGACGCTGTCCTGGCGAATCGCCCTGCCGCACTGGGAGACGGACCAGGCATTCCACCGGCTGCTGGCGCTGGCGAGGGAATGCCGGCCCGTCGTCGATGAGATCGCTTTGTTCGAGACATTCACCCACCATCTGTACATCCCGCTGGACGTATACGCCCGGCGCATGGAGATGGCCTCGCGGCGACTAACTGATTGCCGCGATGCGGGCATTCCATCGGCGGGCATCAATGTGCTCTGCACGATTGGGCACATCAATGAAGGTTGGTCGTACATGCCGCCGCTTCCCTTCCAGGCCATGGTCGGTCTTGATGGCGCGGTCTCCACGGGTTGTGCCTGTCCGAACACGCCCGAGATGCGGGCCTACGTGCAGGCCAAGTACCGGCTCGTCGCCGCCGCGCGGCCCGATTTTGTCTGGGTCGATGACGACATTCGGATGCACCATCATGGCGTGGCCTGGGGCTGCTTCTGTCCGACCTGCCTGGGGCTCTTCGCCGCCAGGGCGGCGAGGGCATACTCCCGCCAGGAATTGGCCGAGGCGTTTGATGATCCCGCCCAGGGTCCTCTGCGCGCGTTGTGGGTCGAACAGAATACCGCCAGTCTGGAGTCCCTGCTGTCGGACGTGGCCAGGGCCGTTCGAGAGGTGGACCCGGGAATCGCAATCGGCAAGATGTCCTGCGGGCCCGCTTGGACGACCTACTCGGGCCAGGCCCTCGACCGTTGGTTCGGCGCCCTGGGAGCCACGAAGGCCAGGCCGGGCGGGGGCTTCTACAGCGATGCCAACCCGCTGGAGATGTACCACAAGGCGATCGGGTGCGGGTGGCAGCGCACCGCCTTGCCGGCGGCCATCGCCGACGTGCAATACGAACTGGAGAACTTCCCGTACCAGCGACTCAAGAAGTCGGGCACGGCGATGGTGAATGAATGCAGCCTCGCCCTTGCCTACGGGCTCAACGGCGTCGCGTTCAACATGCTGGCGCTGGCGTACGAAGACTTCCTTCCGCTGCTGGACAGGATCCCGCCCGTCCGGCCGCTGTGGGAGAAATGGGTGGCGCACGCAGCCGACTTGCCGACGGTTGGGCTGTGGCCCGCCTGGAGCAACCAGTTGATGGCCCGGCGTTCCGTTCGACACGGGGAGCGCTGGCTGGCGTGGAATCCCCAGTACGACATCGCGCGGCCGCTGGTGCTGGGCGAGATCGGCCTGCCGATTGCCGTCGACGCGCCCGCCTGCGGGATCGTTCTGAGCGGACGGGTGGCGGAAGCATTCTCCGATGCCGACCTCAGAAGCATGCTGGCCGGCGGCGTCCTGATGGACTCCACCGCGCTGAGTGTGCTGACCGAACGCGGCCTGGATCATCTCACCGGCGTGCGACTGGCCAGGCGGCTGGACAATGGCTTGATGGAACGCTTCACCGACGACGAGCTGAATGGCACAGCCTCCGGACAACTGCGCGACGCGAGGATCGAGTTCTGGGGCGACGCCAAGGGCATGGGTGATGTTCTGGAGCCCGTCGCGCCGGGAGTTCGAGTCCTGACGACCCTGGAGGACTATTTCTATCGCCCGCAGGGGCCCGGCATGACCGCCTTCGAGAATGAACTGGGCGGCCGAGTGGTCGTCATGGGCTATGCGCCTTGGATCTTCGTTCACTCCGTCGGGAAGCGCCTGCAACTGCAGAATGTCGCCGACTGGATCAGCCGCGACCTGATGCCGCTGCGGATCGAGCAGACCGTGCCGCTCATTTCCGTAGTTCGTCTCTCTGCCGACCGCCAGCGCGGCGCGGTGATGCTGCTGAACGCGGGCATGGACGAGATTCCCGAGGCGACGATCCATCTTCGCTTCAAGGCCGCAGATGCGCGATTGCTGACCGTCGGCCACGAAGATCGCGCACTGGAACTACAGCCCGAGCCGGACGGCGCCCGCGTCACCTTGAGAAATCTCCCGCCTTGGAGTCTGCAGGTCATTCTCGCTGGCAACTGAGATACATCGGCGGCCGACTAAAGTTGAACCGATTTCCCCACGCGGGCGGATTCGTAGATCGCCGTGAGGATCTGGATCATGTGCAGGCCCTGCTGGGGAACGAAGATGGGCTCTGCCCGCCCGCGCACCACATCGATGAAGTGATTGAGGTTCCGCGCGTGCTGGCCGACGGCGTCGCCGCCCAGGCGGGGCGTGATATCGCACAGCGTGTCGGCAATCTCGGTGAAGATGCCCAGCCCGTCGTTGCGCAGCGAGAAACCCGCCTTGCTGCCGCGAAGCTCGACGAAATTCGTTTCGTTCTCGATGTTCGAGGCCCACGAGAATTCGATTTGCAGCGATGCGCCGTTGTCGAAACGAATGAAGCCGGCGGCCAGGTCTTCGACATCGAAAACGCCGCCCGATTTCGCTTCGCCGAAGTTGCTGTGAACCGAGTCGGAGCCTTCGGCGTTGGCGAACTTGCAGTACGCCGAGCCATCGACGCTCACGGGACGGGGATTGCCCATGAGCCAGATGGCCAGGTCGATCATGTGCACGCCCAGATCAATCAGCGGGCCGCCGCCGGAGAGTTCCTTGGTGGTGAACCAACCGCCCTTGCCGGGGATGCCGCGCCGGCGAATCCACCCGCAACGGCCGGTGTAGATGTCGCCCATGTTCCCGGCGGCGATGAAGCGTTTGAGAAACTGCGCCTCCGGACGGAAGCGGTTGTTTCGCATGGCCATGAGGACCCTGCCCGAAGCCTTGGCGGCCTCGGTCATCTTGCGGGCCTCGTCGGCATTGACCGCATCCGGCTTTTCCGTGAAGACGTGCTTGCCGGACTTAAGGGCGGCAATCGCGATCCGGGAGTGAAACAGGTTGGGGGTGCAGATGTCGACGGCATCGATGTCTTTACGGCCGACAAGCTCCTGGAAATCCGTGCAGACGTGTTTGATGCCCTGGGCGGAGGCAAACTTCTTGGCCTTGTCGGCCACGATATCGCAAACCGAAACGATCTCCACTTCCGGATGCTTGAGCAGCGCCGGCGCATGAACCGCATTGAAAATGCCGCCGATGCCCACACAGCCCACCCGGAGTTTCTTCACGGGAGCGATAGCTTTGGTGGAGTTACCTGATCTGGCCCTTGCAGCCATGGTTGATCCTCTTTCTTTATCTATGGACGGAAGTCTCGCAAATACGCTTGGCCTGCGGCCATCGTGGCCGTTGTTGCCTGATTATCTTCCGAATTGACGATACTGCAAACCTTTTGCGGCCTGGGCAGCGAACAGCGCTGAAAGCGAGCGACTTGCGGGTTTGCCTTGTGTGAAGTTCTCAGGGCGCCAGTGAAAACCGAATGCACGCGTGCAATGCGGGGGCGGGGGTGACGCCGGCTTGGTTCACCCCGGCCCGCCCTTCACCCACTCGGACAGCTCCTTGCACTGATCGGGGTTGACCAGGGCGATGGCTTTGACGATCCCGATGAATTCCTGCATCTTGAGCGGGAAAATGCGGCCCACCGTGGCCGGGCCGAAACACTCGGGATCGCAGCCCGTCGCCCGAAGCTCGGTGAGGGTCAGCGGGTGTTTCAGGCGAAATGCCGTGGCGGCCGGCTTCAGGTAGAACAGGTTGTACTGTCGGGAGCCCTTGTCCGCCTCCATGCCGCAGGAGTCGGCTTTGCTGATCGCGTGGATGGATTCATCGTCGACCTGGTACAGCAACACCACATCGCCCGGCTGGATCTGGCGGATGAACGCCATGCTCCGGGGGTTCTGCGTAGAGTTGCGCCCGCCCGAGGGAAAGCGTTCCGTGGTGGCGATCTTGACGCCGTCGAGGTAGTCGTTGCAGTGCCATCCACGACGGCCGCCCTTGAGCGCCAGCCGGCTTTTCTGAATCCAGATGTTCACAGACCGTCCCTCACGCGATGATTAAGTCG